>CALKFY010000141.1 GCA_938084925.1 uncultured Pseudomonadales bacterium | reverse complement strand
CCACCTTCGAAAGCCTAGACCCAGCCACAGGCCAAGCTTGGGCACTGATGCCTGAAGCGCGCGAAGACGACGTTGAGCGTGCGGTACAAGCTGCTCACGATGCCTTTTACGGCGCTGTATGGGCCGACTTAAACGCCACCCAACGTGGCAAGTTGCTGTATCGCCTAGCCGACTTAATTGCCGAAAACGCCCCCCGTTTAGCAGAATTAGAAACCCGCGACACGGGCAAGATTATCCGCGAAACCAGCGCCCAAATCGCCTATGTGGCCGACTACTACCGCTATTACGCTGGCCTTGCCGACAAGATCGAAGGCGCTCATTTGCCCATCGACAAGCCAGATATGGAAGTATGGTTGCGGCGCGAGCCATTAGGTGTAGTTGCTGCCGTTGTGCCATGGAACTCACAGCTATTCTTGGCGGCAGTAAAGATCGGCCCGGCCCTAGCGGCTGGCTGTACCGTGGTTATGAAGGCCTCCGAAGAAGGCCCATCGCCATTATTGGAATTTGCCCGTATCTTTGATCAAGCAGGTTTCCCCAAGGGCGTGCTAAACATTATTACAGGCTTTGGCCCTAAGTGTGGTGCTATCCTTACCAGCCATCCCAAGGTTTCTCACGTCGCCTTTACCGGTGGTCCGGAATCTGCGCGTCACATCGTGCGCAACTCCGCCGAAAACTTGGCCTCCGTGTCTTTGGAATTAGGCGGTAAGTCTCCCTTTATCGTATTTGCCGACGCCGACATAGACAGCGCCGTAAACGCTCAAATTTCCGGCATCTTTGCCGCCACTGGCCAAAGCTGTGTGGCCGGTTCGCGACTAATCATCGATAACCAAATCAAAGATGAATTCTTAGCTAAGCTTAAGCAAAAGGCCGCCGCCATAAACATCGGTCACCCGCAAGAAATGACCACCGAAGTCGGCCCTTTGTGTACCCTAGCCCAACGTAATCGCGCCGAGCAGCTTATTGCTACCACCCTCGAGCAGGGTGCCAAGCTAGTCTGTGGTGGTGAGGCAATAGAGGGCGATGGTTTCTACTTTAAACCAACCATTTTGGATTGTTCAGGTGTCGAAAACGCCGCCAGCCTAGAAAACGAATTCTTTGGCCCAGTGTTATCCGTAGTGGGCTTTGATACAGAAGCCGAAGCTTTAGCCTTAGCCAATGACACAGCCTTTGGTTTAGCGTCTGGTGTATTCACCAAGAGCCTGACTCGCGCCCACCGCATGATCCGTGGCATTCAGGCTGGCATAGTATGGGTTAACACCTATCGCGCTGTTAGCCCTATTGTGCCTTTCGGCGGTCATGGTCTGTCTGGCCACGGGCGTGAAGGTGGTTTGCAAGCGGCCTTAGATTACACCAAAATTAAGTCCGTGTGGTTGCGCACCAGTGATGAGCCTATTCCTGACCCGTTTGTGATGCGTTAACAACCTGAGGGGACAGGCACTTTTGCTGCGCAAAAAAGCCAGCCCCCCGATAATCACAGGGACTGGCTCTTATTTCTGCCGCGCAGAAACACTGAGGGGACAGGCACTTTTGCTGCGCAAAAAAGCCAGCCCCCGATAATCACAGGGACTGGCTCTTATTTCTGCCGCGTAGCGGTAGAAAAAGTGCCTGTCCCGTTCTCAATCAAGCATTCGCCCAATAAAATTCTGCTATTTCCCTACCGATATCATGCTCTACTTTTATGCGTCCTAGATTACTCCCATAAAATTCGTGCGCAGTCTCATCCAATGTGGCTTTATGGGTATAATAAAGATCGGCGATATAGGTATCGCTAAATTCAGGGTGGGACTGAAAACTGATGGCCTTGTTGGCATAAACAATATTGGCATAGGGACAGTGCTTTGAGCTGGCTGTCACTTCTAGATCGATGGGTGGCAACTCAATCACCTGCTGGCCATGCCAAGCCGCAACCGTGTCAGAACTACCATCGGTGCGATTATATTCCACCACCCCTGTTTGATAGACTGTCTTAGCGGCTTCGACGGTGCCACCCAAGGCTTTAGCGATAGCCTGGTGGCCAAAGCACACACCCACCATTGGCTTGGCACCATACATGCCTTTAATCCAGTCCAGAAGTGGCCGGGTCCATGGTAATGGTTCATCCAGATTGTGAGCCGAGCCCGAAATCAAGTAACCGTCACAGTCATCATCCGCCGGTGGTAGCTGATTGGCCACCACCGCAAATGTTTTACACTCAAAACCTAAAGGCATCAGCAGTTCCCGAAACTGCTGATCGTAGTAACCATGCTTGTTAGCCATTCGCGGTTGCGCTAGGCCACACAATAGAATACCAATCTTCACGTTATTAATTCCTCAGCCCATTTACCGGCTAGTTATGCCCTTTAAACTTTGATTCGCATGGGCATATGTTCGATGCCATTAACAAAATTGGACTTAATGTATTCAATGTCCCCCGCGCTTTCAATAGTAAAGTTGCGTTTTATCATTTCATCTAGCAACACACGCAATTCCAAACGGGCTAAAAAAGCCCCCAAACAGGTATGTACGCCACCGCCACCAAAGGCTTCATGATTAGAAGGCTTACGGTCGGCTTTAAATGTATTGGGGTCTGCGAATACGCTTTCATCATGATTGCCACTGGCAAACCAAGTGACGATCTTGTCACCCTTTTTAATCGCTGTACCCGCTAACTCCGTATCCTTGGTGGCCGTACGACGCATGTAGATAACTGGCGATGCTACCCGTAACACCTCATCTATGGCACCGGGAATCAGGCTTGGGTCGGCGGCCACCTTAGCAAACTCCGTTGGGTTTTGACTCCACTGTAAAGCCAAATGTGCCATGGCCGTACGCGTGGTTTCATTACCGGCAAAGACCAGGGTTTGAAAGTTATTTTTGTAATCTGTGTCACTTAACGGCGCACCGTTGACTTCGCCGTTGGCTAAGATATTAGCCAAGTCGTCACGTGGGGTGGCGATACGATCACGTCGGATCTGCATGCCGTATTCATATAAAGCATGGGCCGCTGGGCTATTAAATGGCAGCAAGCTCAACTCGGTAGTATTGCCATAGGCATGCATGGGCAATTCTCCCACCGTGATGCCAGTCACTAGGTGGTCGGTGAGTTCAATGATAAATCCTATATCTTCGGCTGGCAGCCCAATCACCCGGCAAAGGACTTCAATAGGAATGGGTTTGGACACCATGGTTAACCAGTCACCTTCCCCAGCAGCCACAAAATCATCCAGGTACTTGCTGACCACCTCACGGATCATTTGCTCACACTCTTTAACCTTACGCGGGGTAAAAAAGGGCGCCATCAACTTACGGAGGTCCATATGCTGCGGCGGATCTGTTT
Source organism: uncultured Pseudomonadales bacterium (assembly GCA_938084925.1). Taxonomy (GTDB): domain Bacteria; phylum Pseudomonadota; class Gammaproteobacteria; order Pseudomonadales; family Balneatricaceae; genus Njordibacter. The sequence continues at coordinate 1,073 of CALKFY010000141.1, read as the reverse complement.
CGATAATGGAACGTCGGATTTCCATGGCCTCGGCATCAACGTCTTCCATAAAGGTAAAGCCTACGGCCGAAGAAAAGGTGTCGGCATCACGGGACACAGTCTGTATATCTTTGTGCCTAGTGACGGCCCAAAAACCGCTACCATTCGGCTCTGTGCACCAGGTCAGACCTTCTTGTTTACGGATTTCAGCAAACGAAGCCAGTGGTAAGCCGTCATCAAACAGGTCATAGTTAGCTAGATCAGTGGATATTTTATTCATGGTTAATGGTCCATATTTGATGTTTATAATTCAATTTCAATATCGGTAATCGGGCGACAACTGCACAAGAGTACTTCGCCTTCATTGACGTCATCGAGTATGTCTTGGAAGTATTCCACTTCCCCGCTGATAATCTTGGTAGAACAGGTACCGCAGGTACCAAAGCGGCAACTATGGTTGGGAAACACATCATGCTCTTCGGCAAAGTCCAATAGATTGTCTAGCTCTGGGTCCCAAGTGAAGGTTTGGCCAGTCTTGCTGTAAGTAATAGTAGGCTGTTGTGCGCTACTAGATGCGGCAGTGTTAGCACTAGCAGGCTTAGCCTTTAGCAAGGTAGCAGGGCCAAAAAACTCATACAAGATACGCTCATCCGCTACGCCTAAGGCCACCAAGATGTTATAGCAAGCTTGCATAAAACCACTTGGACCACATAGGTAAAACTGGTAATCATCTAGGGGCAGTATGGACTGCAATAGCGCTTGGTTAACAAAACCTTGCTGATGATAGTCCTCACCTAAGCGATCACTTGCCAATGGCTGACGGTAGACAAAGCGATGCTGCACCTTGTCATACTTGGCGGACAAGGCCTCCACTTCGTCCTTGTAGGCATGTTGTTCACCATTTTCACAGGCATGCACAAACCAAGTTGGCCTAGTACCCTGCTTGCCGAGTGTGTGCAGCATGGACAACACGGGCGTAATGCCCACTCCGCCACTGAGTAACACCACAGGTAGGTTGCTGTCACGCTGTAGATTAAAGCCCCCAGCCGGGCCCCAAGCCGAGATCACGTCACCAGCTTGCAGGTTATCGTGCA
>CALKFY010000140.1 GCA_938084925.1 uncultured Pseudomonadales bacterium | reverse complement strand
ATCGCCTTCTTGCCAGCTGGCCTTAATGCAGCGTACAGGGTGTTGTAGATCGGCAAATAGTTGTTGTGCACAAGCTTGGTCATCAGACCATGGTAGTTGCGGGCTATCAAACCAGATACTGCTATAGCCACTTTGTACCTTGGATAGCACCATGATTTCGAAACTAGCTTCCTGCCAGGTTGCATTGTAAACCTGACGTTTTGGGCTAGAGCTACGTACTTCTAGAGTATTAAATTGCTCGGCAAGCCAATCTTTGATTTGCTCGTTAGTCGGGCCTTTAACGTAAATTTCGATATCTGGCTGTTGCATAGGTTTAACCTAGTAGTTCGGCCATGATGCTGGCGTAAATATTAGTAAGGTCATCTAGATCAGAAGCCTTTACGCATTCGTTAAGCTGATGAATGGTCGCATTACAAGGACCTAACTCTACTACTTGAGCACCAGTAGGCGCAATAAAGCGACCGTCGGACGTACCACCAGCGGTAGATAGTTCTGTTTCCACCCCTGTGTGGGTCTTGATAGCCTGCTGGCAGGCTTCTACAAGGGCACCAGAGTCTGTTAAGAAAGGCAATCCGTTGTAGGTCCAGTTTATGTCATAGTCGACATTGTGGGCATCTAAAATAGCTTCAACGCGAGCGGTGAGCTCATCGGCCGTGACTTGAGTTGAATAACGGAAGTTGCACTGAATATCCACATGGCCTGGAACCACGTTGGTGGCACCTGTGCCACCATTGATATTGGCGATTTGGAAACTAGTCGGTGGGAAGAAGGCGTTGCCTTCGTCCCAATGTGTGGTGGCCAATTCTGCTAGCGCCGGAGCGATTTTGTGAATCGGGTTGTCCACTAGATGTGGGTAAGCAACGTGACCTTGCTTGCCTTTACCAACGATATTGGCAGTAAGAGAGCCACGACGACCATTTTTGATGGTATCGCCTACTAAGCTAGTGGATGAAGGTTCGCCGACAATGCACCAGTCCATCTTTTCATTACGGGCTTCTAAGGTGTCTATGACACGGGTAGTGCCGTCTACGAATGGGCCTTCTTCGTCACTGGTAATCAACAAGGCTAGGCTACCTTTGTGATTAGGGTGCTTAGCAACAAATTCTTCTAAAGCAACAACCCAAGCCGCTAGGCTGCCTTTCATGTCTGCGGCGCCACGACCGTACAAATATCCATCACGAATAGTCGGTTCAAACGGGGCTGAGTCCCAACGTTCTACTGGTCCGGTGGGTACAACGTCTGTATGGCCAGCAAAGGCCAGAACCGGGTGCTCGGTACCACGACGGGCCCAGAAGTTATCCACCTCACCAAAACGCATGCGTTCTACTTGAAAACCAATGGCTTCAAGGCGCGCAATCATTACCTCTTGGCAGCCCGCGTCTTCTGGTGTGACAGAAGCACGGCTAATAAGGTCTTTGGCTAAACTAATAGTGGCTGAGTCGGTCATGGTTTTATCTTTGGCTTGATTATAGATGGGGTCAGACCTAAGGTCTGACCCCGGTAGTTACAACAGATTAGTTGTTGCTGTGTAGGGCGTCATTCAGCTCTACGGCTGCGCCGTTTGGCTTCACTTCTACGCGGCCGCTCATGGAGTTGCGGCGGAATAGTAGGTCGCTCTTACCAGATAGGGCTACGCCTTTGGCAGTGCCAATTTCTTGGTTGTTGCTGTCTAGTACAGTGATCTTTGTGCCACCAGTGACATACAAACCAGCTTCCACGATGCAGCGATCGCCTAGGGCAATACCAACACCGGCGTTAGCACCGATCAAGCATTCTTCGCCCACAGCAATGATTTCTTTACCGCCACCGGACAAGGTGCCCATAGTGGAGCAACCGCCACCTAGGTCAGAGTTGTTACCAACTACTACGCCAGCGGAGATACGGCCTTCGATCATACCGTGGCCCAAGGTGCCAGCGTTGAAGTTAACAAAGCCTTCGTGCATAACTGTGGTGCCTTCGGACAGGTGGGCACCCAAGCGTACGCGGGAAGCATCGCCAATGCGAACACCCTTAGGTACCTTGTAATCCACCATGCGTGGGAACTTGTCTACAGCGTTAACGTGTAGCCATGCGCCACGTAGACGAGCATCCATTTGGCGCTGCGTAAGGTCTTCAATAGCAACTGGGCCTTCGTTGGTCCAAGCAACGTTAGGTAGCAAACCGAAGATACCAGTGAGGTCTTGGCCGTGTGGCTGTACCTTGCCTGCAGATAGCAATTGCAGCTTCAAATAAACTTCTGGCGTGCTAGTTGGGCCAGTGTCAGTTTCTAGCAGAGTAATGACCATAGGCTGGCCAGCGTCAGCAGCTTGACGTAGCCACTGAGCTTGACTCTCATGGTCTATAGCTTGCAGTGCTTCACAAATTTGGCTAGCTTGCTGAGCATTGATTTGTGCAGCGTGGTTGCCCGTAGCCATTTCGCTACCTAGTACACCAGCAATGGCTTTAACTAAGCTGTCGCATGGGTTTAATACTGGATGTGGGTAAAATACTTCCAACCATTCACCTTGGCTGGACTGGGTGCCAACACCAAAACCGAAACTAAAGTGGCTCATGTTTATCTCCTGATAAAAACTATTATGCGTTAAATTCTTCGTAATCAGCGGCTTTAAAGCCGACTAGTGCGCTACCGTCTTTGATCAATAAGGGGCGCTTGATCATGCTGGGGTTGTCGGCCAACAGTTGTAGGGCTTTGGATTGGTCTAGGTCTGCCTGTAAGGCAGGATCTAGTTTGCGCCAAGTGGTGCCGCGTTTATTCAATAGGGTTTCCCAACCCACTAGGTTAGACCAAGATTCAAGCTCGGCTAGGCTAGGTGGTTGTTTTTTGTAGTCTCGAAATAGAAAATCTATGTTGGCCTCATTAAGCCATTTTTTGGCTTTTTTGATGGTGTCACAGTTGGCAATGCCATGCATGGTGAGGTTGGTCACGATAAAATTCCGCAGCGCTAAAATTGAAGCGCAAATGGTAGCAAAAAAAAGAGTATTTAGATACGTGGGATTAACGGGGTCACACCTCTGGTACCCAAGGCATTCGCTGCACTCATGGGACAGGCCCTCTGACCCCAAATATAGTGGACCCCGAGCGAAGTGGTATTACTGAGTCTGATTGATATGGCTATCCAATTCCGATGTAATCTGTTCTTGCAAACACTGTACAAACTCCAAATCAGTAATGCGTTCACCATCCATATCGGTGATAAAAAATACGTCTTCTACACGCTCGCCCATGGACTGGATTTTGGCTTTTTGGATGCTGATGCCCATGCGCATAAATACCAAACCAACCTGTGCTAACAGGCCTGGGCGGTCAGAACAGATAAGTTCGACACGGGTCCAGCTAAAGCCTTCTGGGTTGGTAATATTGACTTGCGTAGGTATGGCAAATAACTTGTGCAATCGAGGGGTGCGCTGCTGCACTAGATAAGCAAAATCTTTTGGATGCTGTAGGGCTTGAGTGAGTTTTTCTTGCAACTTTTGGCGAATTTCTACAGTGGCATCGAGGGTTTCTCCTTCCTGGTCTAAAACCACAAAGGTATCCATACTATAGCCATCGTCAGTAGTGATAATGCGGGCATCGAAGATGTTGAGATTTAGTTGGCCAATAATGGCGCACATGGCAGCAAATAAATTGGGCTGGTCCTTGGTGTAAACAAAGATTTGGCTACCACCTTCAAAATCATTGAAACTGTATTCGCTAATGGCTACCAAAGGTGTATCTACTTGGTGACTAATAATTAAGCGAGTATGCCAAGCCACGGTGGCGGCACGTTCACGAATAAAGTAGTCATCGCCTAGTTGATTCCACAAGTTCTGTACGGCAGCCGGATTAAGGCGCTTTTCCAGCAATAACTTACGGGCATCTACCTGTGTTTGCTCGATTAAACTGGCGTGATCAATCGGTGTGTCTAGATCCAAGCCGAGGCGCAGTACCCGGTCGGTTTCTGTGTATAGTTGGCGAATCAAGGAGGCGCGCCAGTTATTCCACAGTTCTGGGTTGGTGGCGTAGATATCACATACGGTCAGTACATAGAGGTAATCAAGGTGTAGTTCGTCGCCCACTAGGGCTGCAAACTCATAGATGACTTCAGGGCTACCAATATCACGCTTCTGTGCGGTCATGGACATAAGTAGGTGATTGCGGATTAACCAGCTGACAAGGTCGGTATCCCATTTGCCAAGACTGTGTTGGCGGCAGAAGTTGCGTACTTCTTCAGCGCCAAGTTTAGAGTGGTCACCGCCTTTGCCTTTGGCAATATCATGATATAGGCCCGCTATGTAGAGTAGTTCTATTTTGGGTAGTTCGTGCACGATACGGGTAGCAATAGGGAAACGTTCACGGTCCCTGATAAGCAGCATTTCACGCATGCGCTTCACCACCTTCATGGTGTGGGCATCTACCGTATAGATGTGAAATAGGTCGTGTTGCATCTGTCCAGTAATATGGCTAAAAGCTGGCAAGTAGCAGGCTAGTAAACCAATGCGTTGCATGTCGATTAGCGTGTGGGACATACGTTTAGGGGAGCGTAGCAGCTCCATGAACAAGCTGTTAACGCGAATGTCCTTGCGTAGTTTTGCGTCCATTAAAGGGCGGTGACTACGGATTAAGCGCTGGGTAGCGGCACCAATGGCAGAGCAATCTGGGTGCTGTGCCAAGATGACGTAGGCTTCCATGAGGGCAAAAGGTTGCTGTAGAAATACCTTGTCGTGTTTGGTTTCTAATAGCCCATTACGAATTTCAAAACGACGGTTAACGTGTACGATAACGTCGGGCAAATTAGCTCGCAAGATGGCTTGATCGAATAGCTGTAGCAGGGTTTGATTAAGTTCTGCCATACGCATGGCGACACGATAGTACTTGCGCATAAACTGCTCTACAGCTAACGCCTGGTCATTGTCTTGGTAGCCAAAGAACTCGGCAAGCTTACGTTGCTGATCGAACAGTAGGCGGTCTTCGGGGCGGCGATTTTGCAGATGCAAAGCGTAACGAATAGTCCATAAGTATTCGATGGCACGATAGAAGAAGCCCAGTTCATCTTCGGTAATAAAGTCATGTTTGTAGAGGTCGCGCATGTAGCGCAAACCAAAATGTCGCTTACCTATCCAAGTGATGGTTTGAATGTCGCGTAAACCACCCGGGGAAGTCTTGAGGTTGGGCTCTAGGTTATATTCCGTTTCGTTGGTGCGCTTGTAGCGTTCTTGCTGGGCTTTAACTCGAGCCTTGTAAAAAGCTTCGTCGGTCCAGGCGTCGTCGGTCATTAACCAGCGGAATAGCAGCTTGCGTAATCGGGTTTGGCCGGTAATAGCTCTTGATTCAATAAGATTGGTGGCAATGGTGATGTCGCCCTTGGCCTGTTCTTGGCACTCTTTATAGGTGCGCACGCTACTGCCAATGACGGCGCCTAAGTCCCATAAGGCGGTCACAAACTGCTGGGCACTGGTTTCCCAAGTTTCAGGCGCTTCCTTGTCATCAATAAGAATTAATAAATCAATATCAGAATGGGGATGCAGCTCGCCGCGGCCATAGCCACCAACGGCAATCAGGGCAGCACCCTGAGGCCAGCTGTATTGTTGCCATAATAGGTATAAGATGCGGTCGGTAAGCCAAGCTTTGGCGTAGACTAGCTCAACTATACGTTCATGACGGCTAGTGTTGAATAATTCTTTAAGGTGCTCTGTGCCTGCATCAAGTGCTTGCTTTAGTAATCGTGTGACAGGTGCTTTGTTGGCAGCGATATCAGCTTGCAGTTGCTCGCCATTGTAGATGGCTTGGCGTAGTTCTGCACTTACATATTGCTTGGGATTCAAAACCCTGTCTCCTTATATACCTTGAGGTTTACTTCTCTTCATTCCTAAGAGTCAGGTTTTCATAGCCTGTTGGTGTCACTAGGATGGTGTGTTCAAACTGCGCAGAAAGGCGCTTGTCCGTAGTTTCCACGGTCCAGCCGTCACGCTTGAGTAGTTTAACGTGGCGCTTGCCAGCGTTTACCATAGGTTCAATGGTAAAGATCATACCAGGCTTAAGTTCAACACCCGTACCAGCTTGGCCATAGTGCAATACTTGTGGCTCTTCATGGAAACCTTCGCCAATGCCGTGGCCACAGTATTCGCGCACTACAGAATAGTGGTGAGCTTCGGCATGCTTTTGAATTACCGCGCCAATGTCGCCTAAGCGAGCGCCAGGCTTAACCATCTCGATACCCATGTTCATGCACTCGTAGGTGATGTCAATTAGGCGCTGAGCGTGAGCAGGTGTTTTACCAACGGTAAACATCTTGCTGGTATCACCGTGGTAGCCGTCTTTAATAACGGTGATATCAATGTTAATGGCATCACCGCTCTTCAGGGGCTTGTCATTAGGAATGCCGTGACAAACTACGTGGTTAACGGAGGTACAAATAGACTTAGGAAAGCCATGGTAATTGAGTGGTGCAGGCACGCAACCTTGTACATCCACCATATAGTCATGACAGATCTGGTTAATATCATTGGTGGTAACCCCAACCTTTACATGGGGCTCAATCATTTCCAGCACCTCGGCCGCCAAACGGCCAGCGATGCGCATTTTTTCGATCTGTTCGGGGGTTTTAATAATGATAGTCATGGGCTTGAATAACAGCAGGTTGAATATTTGTAGCAAGTATACCAGAAAGGCTTAATTATTAGGCCACACTTTTTATAAGTGTTTATCGGTTATTGGGGCGTATTGCTTTGCTGATTTGGCAATGATTCATATACAAGCTTTGCTTTATATATCAATTGCGATATAATTCGCGCGCCTGAATCTATAAGGTCAGGCAAAATAACTTAACGTCACACACAAACCGGCACATATCCTTGGGTGTTGGGGACTTGCGAAAGTCACCGATTTGGATATGGTCTTGAAGCTCGAAAGGGTTGCAGGACAAGGGTTTGTGGAGGCCTAACCCATAAAGGAAATTTTATGACTCAAGTAGCAATGCGCGACCTGCTTAAAGCTGGCGCCCACTTCGGTCACCAAACTCGTTACTGGAACCCAAAAATGGGCCAGTACATCTTTGGTGCTCGCAACAAAATTCATATCATCAACTTGGACCAAACTGTTCCAGCGTTGAATGAAGCTTTGTCCATCGTGCAAAACATGGCCGCCAACAAGAACAAGGTTTTGTTCGTTGGTACCAAGCGCGCTGCAGCCAAAGTAATCAAAGAGCAAGCAGATCGCGTAAGCATGCCTTACGTAAACCACCGCTGGTTGGGTGGTATGCTTACCAACTACAAGACTATTCGTCAGTCTATCCGTCGTTTCCGTGACCTAGAAGGTCAAGCGAAAGACGGTACTTTCGAACAGTTGACTAAGAAAGAAGCGCTAATGCGCCAGCGTGAGATGGAAAAGCTTGAACGTTCCATCGGTGGTATCAAGGACATGGGTGGTCTACCTGACGCACTTTTCGTTGTTGACGTTGACCACGAGCGCATCGCTGTAAACGAAGCCAACAAGCTGGGTATCCCAGTTATCGGTATCGTTGATACTAACAGCAACCCAGACGGCATTGACTACGTAATTCCTGGTAACGATGACGCCTTGCGCGCTATCCAGATTTACGTAAGCGCTATGGCTGACGCCTGTGCAGCTGGCCAAAACGCCGCTGGCACTGCTGCTGGTGAGTTTGTTGAAGTTGCTGAAGAAGCAGCTGCTGAAGCCGAAGCTTAATCGCTCCGCCTTATAAAAAAAGGGAGCTTGGCTCCCTTTTTTTAGAACTGCCCATTTCGATATTAGATCGACACCGCTTACAAGGCTGGTGAGGCATAAGAATTCTGGCCGATAGGCGTATATGCCTGTTAGCCAAAGCTTAACTTTGGATTATTGAGGATCTTACAATGGCTGCTATCTCTGCAACTATGGTAAAAGAACTGCGCGACCGTACTGGTTTGGGCATGATGGATTGTAAAAAAGCATTGACTGCTGCTGGTGGCGACATCGAAGTAGCAATCGAAGACTTGCGTAAAAGCAGTGGCATGAAGGCAGCTAAAAAAGCTGGCCGTACTGCTGCTGAAGGTGTTGTTGCTGTACGTGTTGCAGAAGACAACTCTTACGCTGTAATGGTTGAAGTTAACTCCGAAACTGACTTTGCTGCGCGTGATACCGGCTTCTTGGCATTTGTTGACCTAGTAGCGGACGCTGCTTTTGCTGCTAAAGCAAATGACATGGCGCCAATTGCTGCTGCACTCGTTGCTGAGCGTGAAGCATTGGTACAAAAAATTGGTGAAAACATCACTCCTCGTCGTTCTGTGCTAGTTGAAGGTGTCAACGTTGGTGCTTACGTACACAGCACTAGCAAGATTGGTGCTTTGGTGTCCATGACTGCCGCTGATGCTGAATTGGCGAAAGACATTGCTATGCACGTTACTGCTGTAAACCCACGTGTTTGCTCACGTGATGACATGCCTGCAGCAGAGTTGGCCAAAGAAGAAGAGATCATCAAGGCGCAGCCAGACATGGCTGGTAAGCCAGACGCTATCATCGAAAAGATGATGGTTGGTCGTATCAACAAGTTCTTGGCTGAAAACAGCCTAGTAGAACAGCCTTTTGTTAAGAATCCTGATGTGAAAATTGGCGATCTAGCAAAAGCTGCTGGTGCTGAAGTAACTTCTTTCGTACGTTTAGAAGTTGGTGAAGGTATCGAAGTTGAAGAAACTGACTTTGCTGCTGAAGTAGCTGCACAGTTGAAGGGTTGATAAACTCTTTACAGAAAAGGCGTCGATGATATCGACGCCTTTTTTTTAGCTGCTAAAAACTAGTCTGTAGGTCGGTTTTCAAATCGACATGCCGGACTGAAGTCCGACCTACGGTAAGAATCGTAGGAAATGGCACAAAATGTTGGTGGCAGCTAAGGCGTTTTGCCAAAAAGTTTTGTAGAATAGATCACCGATTTTGTCTGGAGGATAAATTATGCCCGCGTTCGATAAGCGTCAGCCGCGTTACAAGCGTATATTGTTAAAGCTTAGTGGTGAGGCCCTGATGGGTGACGAGAACTTTGGTATTGATCCTAAGGTCTTGGATCGTATGGCTTTAGAGATTGGTCAGTTAGTCGGTATTGGTGTCCAGGTAGGCCTGGTTATCGGTGGTGGTAATCTATTTCGTGGTGCAGCTCTAAGTGAGGCTGGCATGGATCGCGTAACTGGCGATCACATGGGTATGTTGGCAACGGTGATGAATGCCTTGGCAATGCGTGATGCATTAGAGCGCTCCAATATCACAACTCGTGTAATGTCTGCTATACCTATGAGTGGTGTCGTGGATCATTATGACCGTCGTAACGCTATGCTTTACTTGTCCCAAGGCAATGTGGTGATCTTCTCGGCTGGCACGGGTAACCCGTTTTTTACTACGGATTCTGCGGCTAGTTTGCGCGGTATCGAGATTGAAGCTGACGCTGTGTTGAAAGCCACCAAGGTAGATGGTATTTATACTGCCGACCCTGTGAAAGATCCAACCGCAGAGAAATATGATTTTATTACTTTCGACGAGGCTATTGAGCGTCAGTTGGGAGTTATGGATTTAACCGCCATGTGCCTGTGTCGTGACCAGGGCATGCCGGTTCGTGTATTTAATATGAATAAGCCAGGCGCTTTAATTAACTTAGTAGTGGGAGGCCATGAGGGCACCCTAGTTAATGTAAACATGCCTGAAGCTGGAGATAGCAATGATTGATGATATTCGCGATGATGCTGATGACCGTATGGGTAAAACCCGTGAAGCCCTAGATGTGGCTTTTAAGAAGATTCGTACTGGTCGTGCACACCCAAGTATCTTAGATACCGTTATGGTGTCTTATTATGGTTCAGATACGCCTCTAAACCAGTTGGCTAACATCAACGTTGAAGATGGTCGTACCTTGGCTGTAGTGCCTTGGGAAAAGCCATTGATTCCAGAAATCGAAAAAGCCATCATGAAGGCAGACTTGGGTTTGAACCCTGCTACTAGTGGTGAAGTAATTCGCGTACCGATGCCTATGCTAACGGAAGAAACCCGTAAGGGCTTTATTCGTCAGGCGCGTGAAGAAGCGGAAAAATCTCGTATTTCTGTACGTAACATCCGCCGTGACGGCAACGGTGATATCAAGGAATTGTTGAAAGACAAAGATATCTCCGAAGACGATGCGCGTCGTGGTGAAGATGCTATGCAAAAGGTAACTGATAAGCACATTGAGCTTATCGACCAGACCTTGGCAGCGAAAGAAAAAGACTTAATGGAAGTTTAAGTCTGCTCAGTCGGGAAAGGAATACACATGGCTGACCCAAGAGCTGCAATACTCGCTACTCCCATCGCCAATATGCCTGAGCATGTTGCTATTATTATGGATGGCAACAATCGCTGGGCTAAGGGCAAAAACTTGTCTGGCGTAGCTGGGCATAAGGCGGGAGTAGATGCAGTGAAGGCCGTTATCGAAACGGCAGTACATTATAAGCTGGAAGCTTTGACGCTATTCGCATTTAGTAGCGAGAACTGGCGGCGCCCGCCGTTAGAGGTCAAGGCACTCATGGATTTGTTTGTTTATGTGCTAAAACGTGAAGTGAATAAGCTGCATGAGCACAATATTCGCTTACGCATCATCGGTCACATCGAGGCCTTGCAGCCTGAGCTACAAGGCTTGATAACCCGTGCCGAAGACTTAACACGTAACAATACCGGCTTACAGCTCAATATTGCTGCCAATTATGGTGGTCAATGGGATATTGCCAGGGCTGCGCGTAAAATGGCTGAGGCTGTGCGTGATGGTGAAATACAAGCCGATGAAATAGACGAAGATAGCTTAGGTCAGCATATGTGCCTAAGTGATTTACCTGCTGTGGATTTGTGTATTCGTACCAGCGGTGAACAACGAATTAGTAATTTTCTGCTCTGGCAACTGGCCTATGCAGAGTTTGTTTTTGCACAAACTTTGTGGCCAGAGTTTAAACATCAGCAATTTGTCGATACACTAGTCGAGTTTAGTTCGCGCCAACGGAGATTTGGCCAGACTGCTGAGCAGTTATTAAAACAGGATTCTGGCACCTAGTGGGACTAGGCACCGGCACAATAAAATAAAAATATGCTTAAATCGCGCGTAATAACCGCATTAATTATCGCTCCGTTGACACTAGGAGCTGTATTCTTCATGCCAGGGCCATGGTTTGCGGCCTTCATGGGGCTAGTCGTACTTATGGGTGCCTGGGAATGGACCTGTATGATGCGCCTGATGCATGCTAGCCAGCGTATTGCTTACGTGCTTGCTGTATTGCTGGCCTTGCTTGTTACTGGCAAATATCTACTTCCTTATCAAACCATTATTTTTTCTGTGGCGGCCGTCTGGTGGCTGGCTGCTACTGCATTGGTGATACGTTACCCAAGAATGACTCGCTCCTGGCGCAACCGCTTTAGCAAAGGCGTAGTTGGTATGCTGGTGTTAGTACCTACTTGGTTGGCTATGGTGCAAGTACGAGAAATGGAGTCAGGATCCTGGTTGATCATGTATCTATTCTTGCTAGTTTGGGGTGCTGATACAGGTGCCTACTTTGCTGGTAAGCGCTACGGTAAGCGTAAGTTGATGCCACGTGTTAGCCCTGCTAAGTCTTGGGCTGGTGTAGGTGGTGCTGTAGTAACAGTGCTGATTGTGTCTTTCTGTGCGAAGCCTTATTTTGATTTTGCTAGCCACACGGCTTTGGGGATTTACCTGTTAGCTTTGTTGGTATTGTTTGCCTCTGTGGTTGGCGATTTGCTAGAAAGCATGTTTAAACGCCATTGCGGCATTAAAGATAGCGGCAATATATTACCTGGTCATGGCGGTATTATGGACCGTATTGATAGTTTGACTGCCGCAGCTCCAGTTTTCGCTTTATGTTTGATTAGCTTGGGAGCCTAGTGCCATTGGCTAGTGGCTGTAACAAGTCCTAGTGCAACGAGGTTTAACCCTATGTCAGCTATTACCGATTCTGTTCTTTTTACTATTGCTACTACCTTATTTGCCATTGGCGTTCTCGTCGCTGTGCATGAGGCAGGTCACTTCTTTGTGGCACGTTGGTGTCGGGTCAAAGTTCTACGCTTCTCTGTCGGTTTCGGCAAGCCTTTGTGGCGCCGAGTAGGTAGGGATGGTACGGAATACGTTATTGCGGCTATTCCTCTTGGTGGCTATGTGCGCATGTTAGATACGCGTAATGATCAAGTGCCCGCTGCCTCTTTGGCAGAGGCCTTTGATCAGCAAAGCGTTTACAAACGCATCGCCATTGTTGCAGCAGGCCCGGTTATCAATTTGGTCTTTGCGGCTTTTTTGTATGCCAGTGTTCAGTATGCGGGTGTCTCTCACCTAGTGCCTGTTATCGCAGCGCCTCATGCGCAATCTGTGGCTGAAGAGGCTGGTTTGCAAACAGGGCAAAAGATACTAGCTATTGATGGAGTTAGGACGTCTAGTTGGAATCAGGTGCATATACAGTTACTCGAGCGTTTGGGTGAAAGCGGCAGTGTCGAGGTGTTAGTCCAATCTTTGGATATCTCAGAGCTGCAGCATCAAGCACAAACTCCTGTTGACGAGCGGGGTGTGCAAACTTTGCCGAGCATTGGTTATGCACAAACTTACCAGTTGCCTATTAGCAATTGGTTGTCCGATGATTTAGAAACTTCGCCACACTCTCAGTTGGGTTTGAGTATCTGGCGTCCTCAGATCCCTGTTGCACTGGATCGTATTGTTGATGGCGGTGCGGCTCAGCAAGCTGGCTTGCGAGTTGGCGATCACATAACGCATTTTAATAATGAACCCACTCCTGATTATGCTGTCTTTGTTAACAAGGTGCAGGCTTCACCTGGGCAGCAAGTTCAGGTGACATACCAGCGCCAAGGTGTCCGTAGAGACGTTACCTTGCGCTTGCAAAGTAAAGAGCTGGAAGATGGTCGCTTAATCGGCCTGATTGGCGTCGGGGTTAAGGGCTTAGCTTGGCCAGATAGCTTGCTAGAAACACCTGACTTGAGTGTTTTTGAAGCGTTAAACAACGGCACCAAGCAAGTTTGGCAAATGATGTCTTTAACCCTCAAGACGTTGCAACGCATGTTGTTTGGTCAGGTGTCCGTTGAGCATCTGAGTGGACCTATTAGTATTGCCAAGGTAGCTTCTAACTCTGCAGCCATGGGTTTGATCTCTTTCGTCACCTTTATGGCGTACTTGAGTGTTAGTCTTGGTGTTCTGAATTTATTGCCCGTGCCTGTATTGGATGGCGGACATTTGTTATATTACTTGATTGAAATGGTCACCGGTAAACCGGTGCCTGATAGAATTCAAAGGGCTGGTTTACGCATCGGCATGGCTTTAATAATGACCATGATGTTGATTGCCTTATTTAATGATGTAGCGCGCCTGTAGATGCGCTCAATTTATACGCTGAATATAGTGGAAACGACCATGATAAAACGATTGCTGCTTGGTACCTTGTTTAGTCTAGTAACCCTGACAACTCAGCTTGCCGTGGCGGCAGGTTTTGTTATCACCGATATCCGTATTGAAGGGTTGCAGCGCGTTGACGCTTCTGTGGCCTTTCAGCACTTGCCATTGCAAGTGGGTGATGAAGCTGATCAGCGTGCTTTGGCCGCCGCTACACGGAGCTTGTTTAAAAGTGGTTACTTTGAAGATATTGCGCTACAGCGTGACTCCGGTGTGCTTATTGTTAAACTAAAAGAGCGTCCAGCTATTGCTAGCATCAGCTTGTCCGGTAATAAAATCATTACCACTGAGCAGCTACAAGGTGCTTTAAAGCATGCTAAATTGCTTGAAGGTGAGATTTTTCAACGCTCCACGCTGGCTCAGATAGAATTGGAATTAGAACGTCAGTACAACGCCATGGGGCGTTATGCCGTATTGGTGGAAACTCGTGTGTTGGAGCTTGAGGAAAACCGCGTTGGTCTAGAGGTTGAAGTCAACGAAGGTGTTAACTCGGTTATTAGTCATATCAATATTGTGGGTAATCAGCAGTACAGTGATGATAAATTGCGAGATATGATGAGTTTGCAAGCGGATAATTTCTGGTCATTGTTTTCTAAGACTAGCCAGTATTCTCGCGAGAAGTTGACGGCAGATATTGAAGTCATTCGCTCCTACTATTTAGATCGTGGTCACGTGTTGTTCAACGTTGAGTCCACACAGGTAGCAATTTCACCGGATAAAACCCAAGTTTTCATTACCATTAATATTAACGAGGGCCCAGAATTTACTGTTGATGGGATTACCATTGCGGGTGAAATGCCAGTGGCTGAAGATCAGGTTCGTGAACAAGTCAATGCTTTGTCCGGTAAGGTGTTCTCTCGTGTCGAGCTGCTGAATGTGGCGAAGGAAATACGTCAGATTTATGGTGACGGTGGTTTCGCCTTTGCAGAAGTGCAGCCAATGCCTTTGGTTAACATCGAAGACAATACCGTGGATTTACAGTTTTTAATGCGCGCAGGCAAGCGTACCTATGTACGCCGGATCAACTTTAATGGTAATACTCGTACCAGTGATGACGTGTTGCGCCGTGAAATGCGTCAAATGGAAGGTGGGGTAGCTTCATTCTCAGACATCAATGCCTCCAAGTTGCGCTTGCAGCGTCTAGGCTATTTCACTGAAGTGAATGCCAATACCAAGCCTGTAGTTGGCACCGATGACATGCTTGATGTTGACTATGACGTAGTCGAGGGGTTGACTGCTGATTGGTCTGTGATGATTGGTTACACGGATGGCGAAGGTGCTTTTTGGGGTGGTTCTATAAACCAGAATAATTTCTTAGGTAGTGGTAACAAATTGGAAGCTGGTTTTACCTCTAGTTCCAGCACGCAAGAATATAGTTTCAGCTACTTGAATCCTTATTACACGGTTGACGGGGTTAGTCGTGGTATCGATTTAACTTATCAGGAACGTGATTATTCCAAGATCGATGTAAGCAGTTATGCGACGGATCGTGTTGGCATGAATATGCGCTTTGGTTATCCTTTGTCTGATGACTCACGTTTGAGCTTTAAGTTAGGTTATGAACAGATTGACTTAACTTTGCCGACTGGCGCTACATCGTCAAATACAGCGACGGACTTGTGGAACTTCACCCAGGCCGAAGGTGTTTCTTATGACCAATGGAAGGCGAGTGTAATTTGGACGGATAATAATCTTAACGATTTTTGGTATCCAACAGATGGCCGCTCTCATACCATTGACTTGTTCGTCGCTTTGCCTACTAGCGATGTGAGTTACTACCAAGCCAAGTATAACTACCGAGCCTTTTCATCATTAGGCCGTTCCGATAGCTATGTGGCATCCTTTGGTGCCCAGCTAGGTTATGCCGATGCATATGGCGATACAACCTATGCGCCGCCGTTTGCTAACTATTATGCGGGTGGTTATGGTTCTGTGCGTGGTTTCGAACACAATTCTTTAGGTCCGTTTGATACCAATACCAGTACCGCAACAGGTGGGCAGGTGTTAACCGCTGCCACAGGTGAGTTTATTTTCCCACTGTTTACGGATATGCCATCTGTACGAACTATGTTGTTTATGGATGTGGGTAACGTGTTTGCACAAGGTGGTTTTGCAGCGTCTGAACTACGCGCGTCCACTGGATTTAGCTTGGCTTGGTTAACGCCGGTTGGCCCTTTGACTTTAGTGATGGCGCAGCCGCTTAAATCAGAAACTGCTGATAAAACGACACGTACTCATATCACTCTTGGTCGTTCGTACTAGATTTAATATTAGGGAATAGAGTAAAAGGAATAGCATATGAATAACTTTTTTAAAGGTCTTCTGATAGCAGTGAGTATTGCCTTTAGTAGTCTGGCATGGGCACAAAATATTGCTGTCTTTAGCCCAGATCAAGCTCTTTTTGCTACCCAAGCAGCAAAGCAGCTTGGGCAACAGCTTAGCCAGCAGTTGCAACCGCAAAGTGAACGCTTGCAAGCTATTGGCAAAGAGTTACAAGCATTACAAAAACGCCACCAAGAAGATCAAGCGTTAATGAGTGCTGATGAAATTAAGCAATTGGAATTGCAAATAAACCAGCAATCCCAAGAATTCAAAAAACTGCAGCAATATATTAACAACGCCAAACTACAGACGGAAAAGAAGTTTCTCGCCGCTATGCGTCCTAAGTTAGATGGCGCTTTAAAGGCTTATATCGAGGACAATGATATTGCCTTAATCATTAACAGCAGCTCGGTGGTGTATGCCCATGCTGGAGTCGATATTACAACGGCTATCACTGCATTGTTAGATAAGGAATAGTCCATGCAACACCATACTTTAGCGAAGTTGGCTCAGCACCTAGATGCTGAGCTTGTCGGTATGGCAGATTACCCGGTAAATGGATTGAGCACCTTGATGTCAGCACAACCCCATCAGGTGAGTTTTCTGGCCAATATGAAATATACTTCACAGCTTTCTTCTTGTGCTGCTGGTGCGGTCGTGATGCACCCAGATCAGGCACATCATTTTGCTGGCAATAAGCTATTAATGGCCAATCCTTATTTAGGTTACGCTAAACTTTCGGCCTTGTTTGCCTCCAAGACCTCCTTTTCTGGCGTACACTCGACTGCAACTGTAGCAGCGTCTGCCGTATTAGCAGACAATGTCGTTGTAGGGCCTGGCTCTGTGGTAGGTGAGAACACGCGTTTAGAAAAGGGCGTAGTGGTTGGTCCAAACACCGTCATTGGTGATGATTGTGTGCTGGGCATAGATACTCGTTTAGAGGCCAATGTTACTATTTATTATGGCGTTACCCTAGGGCAGCGTAATATTGTTCATAGTAGTGCGGTTTTGGGTTCCGACGGTTTTGGTTTTGCTAAAGATGGCGAGGAATGGGTCAAGATCCATCAATTGGGCGGTGTTATAACCGGTAATGATGTTGAAATTGGTGCTGGTACAACCATTGATCGTGGAGCTCTAGATGATACCGAAATTGGCCATGGCGTGAAGCTGGATAATCAGGTTCAAATTGCTCATAATGTCATCTTGGGTGATTACACCGCTATTGCCGGTTGCACCGCTATTGCTGGTAGTACTACATTAGGTAAACACTGTACTATCGCAGGTGCCTGTGGCATCACTGGCCACTTGCAATTGGCCGATGGTGTACATGTGACAGCAATGTCATTGGTTACGCATTCTATTAAAGAAGCCGGTGCCTATTCCTCTGGTACCAGCTTGGATGATAACAACAAATGGCGTCGTAATGCGGCCCGCTTTAAGCAGCTAGACCAGATGGCGAAACGCTTAAAGCACTTGGAACAATTATCACAGTAAATTAATTGGCAGCTAGACTATATCAGGTTGGTTTGTTAAAGCTGGTGTCTATTAATGTTAGGAAAACAAGGTTACTAAACTTATGATTATGGATGTTAAAGAAGTTAGAGAATATCTCCCACACCGTTACCCGTTTTTGTTGGTGGATCGTGTTACAGAATTGAACTTGGGCGAATCCATTGTTGCCTATAAGAACGTGACGGTTAACGAGCCATTCTTTAATGGACACTTTCCTGATCATCCTGTTATGCCCGGCGTTCTTATTATCGAGGCTATGGCGCAAGCAGCTGGTATTCTTGGTTTTAAAACCATGGACAAAACGCCACAAGACGGCTCTATTTATTACTTCGTTGGTTCTGATAAGTTGCGCTTTAAGCGCCCAGTAGTACCTGGAGATCAGTTATTACTAAACGCGGCTATCTTGTCCGAGAAGCGTGGTATTTGGAAATTTGAGTGCAAGGCCACCGTTGATGGTGATTTGGTAGCATCGGCAACCATTCTTTGTGCCGATAGAAAGGTGTAATAATACGTGCGTATTCATCCTACTGCCCTAATTGACGCCAGTGCTATGCTTGCCGACGACGTAGAAGTCGGTGCTTATAGTATCGTTGGTGCCGATGTAGAAATTGGGGCAGGTAGTAAGCTGGAATCTCATGTGGTGTTGAAAGGACCTACTCGCATCGGTGTCAACAACCACATATTTCAGTTCAGTTCCGTTGGTGAAGCTTGTCAGGATCTAAAGTACAAGGGTGAGCCGACGCGCCTAGAAATAGGTGATA
Organism: uncultured Pseudomonadales bacterium; assembly: GCA_938084925.1. Lineage (GTDB taxonomy): Bacteria > Pseudomonadota > Gammaproteobacteria > Pseudomonadales > Balneatricaceae > Njordibacter. The sequence continues at coordinate 20,355 of CALKFY010000140.1, read as the reverse complement.
ACAATATTATTCGTGAAGGTTGTACACTGCATCGAGGTACGGTACAAGACGCCGGCGTTACTCGCGTAGGTAGCAATAACCTATTTATGGCTAACGTTCATATTGCCCACGATTGCGTGGTTGGCGATAACATTATTGTTGCTAACAATGTCGCTTTAGCTGGTCATGTGCATGTTGGTGATTATGCTATCTTAGGTGGCTTTACGGCAGTGCATCAATTCTGTCGGATAGGTGCTCATTGTATGACCGGTGCAGGTAGTGTGGTGTTGAAAGACATACCTGCCTATGTGATGGCCAATGGTAATTCTGTCTCACCCCATGGTATGAATACAGAAGGTCTAAAGCGTCGAGGCTTTAGTGATGAAGCTATACGTAGTTTGCGTCAAGCCTATAAAGTTATTTACCGTAAGGGTAACACCCTAGAGCAAGCCATTGCTTTGCTGCAAGAATCGGCTGATGCGCTGCCTGAAGTTGCTGTGCTGGTTGCTTCTTTGCAAGCTTCCACTCGCGGCATTATCCGCTAATAACTTATGGCCAGTAATAGCATCGTAATTATAGCCGGAGAAGCGTCTGGCGACGTGTTAGGCGCTGGCCTTATGCGGGCTTTGTTAGCGCACAATCCCACTCTAAAGTTTGAAGGTGTTGGTGGTCCAGCCATGCTGGAATTAGGCTTTCATAGTCTGGTGCCGATGGAGAGGCTGGCCGTGATGGGTTTGGTTGAGGTTCTAGGGCGTTTACCAGAACTCTTAGCCTTACGTCGCCGCTTACGCAAACGTTACACCGACACACCGCCTCTGGCTATGATTGGCATTGATGCCCCTGACTTCAATCTAAATCTAGAAACTCATTTGAAGCGTGCCGGTGTACCTACCGTGCATTATGTGAGCCCGTCCGTGTGGGCGTGGCGTGAAGAGCGTGTATTTACCGTTGCTAAGGCCTGTCATCATGTTTTGGCTTTGCTGCCCTTTGAAGTGCCTTACTACAGTAAACACCAAATCCCAGCGACTTTTGTTGGGCACCGCCTTGCTGATGAGTTGCCTGGCCAGTGGACGCAAGAAAAGGCTCGTAATCAATTAAATATAGATACCCAAGCACCTGTGTTGGCCTTGCTGCCAGGTAGTCGAGCCATGGAAGTAAAGCAATTGGGGAGAGATTTTGTGCTGGCGGCGGCAGAGTTACAAAAGCGTCACCCACAGTTGCAGGTTGTCATGGCCGCAGCTAATGAGGCTCGCTACCAGCAACTGCAAGACTTGCTACAAGAAACTTTGGGTAGCGATAACAGGGTCCATTTAGCTTTAGAGCAAACGCGTGCGGTACTGGCCGCTGCTGATGCAGTGTTGGTCGCCTCCGGTACGGCGACCTTAGAAACCATGTTATTTGCTAAGCCTATGTTGGTTTGCTATCGCTTGTCAGGTCTTAGCTACCGTATGTTTAAGCGCAAGTTACAAGTCCCTTACGTGAGTTTGCCAAATTTGCTTGCGGGAACTGGCGTGGTAGAAGAGTTATTACAGGATCAAGTACAAGTAGAGACGCTAGTCGATAAAATGCAGGATTTGTTGTTTGACGCATCGATGCGTGAGCAGCAGCAACAAGCTTTTCATGGCATGCATGATATGCTAGCACAAGATGCCGATGTACAAGCTGCCAAGGTGGTAGCGCAAGTCATTGCCGAACAAACAGGCCGGAAATTACAAGATGTCTGATCAATTGGGTTTGGAATTGCCGGATTGGCAGCCAGAAATAGTTTGCGGTGTCGATGAAGCTGGTCGAGGCCCTTTGTTTGGTGATGTTGTGGCCGCAGCTGTTATTTTGGACCCGCAAAAGCCAATTGCAGGTTTGGGTGATTCCAAACAATTATCAGAGAAAGCTCGCGACAGGTTATTTGATCTGATCTGGAATCAGGCACTAGCGGTATCTGTTGGTAGGGCTAGTGTGTCAGAGATAGATCAGTTGAATATTTTGCATGCTAGTATGCTGGCTATGCAGCGCGCTGTAGAGGGTTTGGCGGTAACCCCCGATATGGCCTTGATTGATGGTAACCGTTGCCCCAACATTACAATACCGGCGCAGGCTATTGTGAAGGGTGACGCTAAAGAAATATGTATCGGCGCTGCCTCAATTATTGCCAAGGTCACCCGTGACCGAGAAATGCAAGAGTGGCATGCTAAGTACCCCTATTATGGTTTGGACAAGCACAAAGGCTATCCAACCAAACAACATTTATTAGCCCTTAAAGAACATGGCGTGTGTGATCAACATCGGCGCACCTTTGGTCCTGTGGCAAGAGTTTTGGAAGCACGATAATGAGTTCTGTTGATTTCGTACATTTGCGCATGCACTCGGAGTTTTCCCTGAGTGACAGCCTAATACGTATCAAGCCTTTGATGAAAGCCTTGCAGGCCGAGCAAATGCCAGCGATTGCCTTAACTGACTTGTCTAACATGTGTGGCATGATCAAGTTTTATAAGGCTGCTCAAGGGGCTGGTATCAAGCCGATTTGCGGCTGTGACATTTGGTTGGCGCCACCAGAGGGTACCGATCTGCCATTGTCGCGCATGACCTTGTTGGCTATGAATGCCCAAGGTTACTTAAACCTTACAGAGATTGTTTCCCAAGGTTTTCAGCACGGACAAAGTGATGGTAAGGCCGTTATTCAGCGCGACTGGGTGCGTGACAAACAAGCCGGTTTGATTGCCTTGGCTGGGGCCACGCAAGGTGAAATAGGGCGCATGTTGCTAGTACGAGGCCTAGATGACGCGAAGCCTTTGTTGCAAGAGTGGCTGGATCTATTTGGTGATCGCTTTTATCTAGAGCTACAGCGCACAGGTCGTACCGATGATGAGCGCTGTGTGGCCCTAACGGTAGAGCTGGCCAAATCCATGCAGGTGCCCGTTGTAGCCACCAACGATATTGTATTTTTAAGCGCAGAAGAATTTGAGGCCCACGAAACACGTGTATCGATTAACCAAAGTATGACTTTGGATGATCCTCGCAGGCCGAAAGACTACTCACCGCAACAGTATTTGCGTACCTCTGATGAAATGCGTAGCTTGTTTGCTGATGTGCCATCGGCCATTACCAACAGTGTTGAAATTGCCAAGCGCTGTAACCTGGATATTGAGTTAGGCAAATGCTGTTTGCCTAACTTCCCAGTGCCTGACGGCATGACCATGGACGAGTTTTTCCGTAAATTGTCCTATGACGGTTTGGAAGAACGTCTAAAGACCATTTTGGACAAAAATGATCCCGACTATGATAGTAAGCGTCAGGAATTTGTCGATCGTTTAGAGTTTGAACTGGGAATCATTATCCAGATGGGCTTCCCGGGATATTTCTTGATCGTAATGGACTTTATCCAGTGGGCCAAAGACAACGACATTCCCGTTGGCCCTGGACGTGGTTCCGGTGCCGGTTCACTAGTGGCCTATGTGCTACTGATCACTGACCTTGATCCTTTGCGTTACGACCTGCTGTTTGAGCGTTTCTTGAATCCAGAACGTGTATCCATGCCCGATTTTGATATCGACTTTTGCATGGATAACCGTGACCGAGTTATCGAATATGTGGCGCAAACTTACGGTAAAGATGCCGTATCGCAAATTATTACCTTTGGTACCATGGCCGCTAAGGCGGTTGTACGAGATGTTGCTCGTGTGCAAGGCAAGCCATTTGGCTTGGCTGACAAACTGTCCAAGTTGATTCCTTTTGAGCCAGGTATGACGCTTACCAAGGCCTTGGAGATGGAAGAAGCTCTGCGTACCTTCATTGATGAAAATGACGAAGTACAGGAAATCATGGAAATGGCCTTCCAGCTGGAAGGTTTGACTCGTAACGTAGGTAAGCATGCTGGTGGTGTAGTTATTGCGCCTACCAAGTTAACGGACTTCTCGCCTTTGTATTGCGACGAAGACGGCAGTGGTCTGGTAACCCAATATGACAAGGGTGATGTAGAAGATGCCGGTCTAGTAAAGTTTGACTTCTTGGGTTTGCGTACCCTCACAATTGTCGATTGGGCCATGAAAATGATCAACGATCGGCGCGCCAAGCAAGACCTGGAGCCGGTTGCTATTGAAGAAATAGAGCTGGAAGACAAACCAGTTTATAACCTCTTGCAGCGCGGCGAGACCACGGGTGTATTCCAGCTGGAATCCCGTGGCATGAAAGACCTAATTAAGCGCCTATTGCCTAGTACCTTTGAGGATATTATCGCCTTGGTGGCCTTGTTCCGTCCTGGTCCATTGCAGTCAGGTATGGTTGATGACTTTATCGCCCGTAAGCATGGTAAAGCCAAGTTGGCTTGGCCCCATGAAGACTACCAGTTGGAGTCTTTGCGACCCATTCTAGAGCCTACCTACGGTATCATCCTGTATCAAGAGCAGGTTATGCAGATCCCTCAGGTGATGGCAGGTTACTCCCTTGGTGGTGCCGACATGTTGCGTCGTGCCATGGGTAAGAAAAAGCCAGAAGAGATGGCTAAGCAGCGCGATGGCTTTATCTCTGGTAGTTTGGCCAACGACATTGATGAAAACCTAGCGGGTAACATTTTTGACCTGGTAGAAAAGTTTGCCGGCTATGGTTTTAACAAATCTCACTCGGCCGCTTATGCTTTGGTGTCCTATCAGACGGCATGGCTCAAGTACCATTATCCAGCTGAGTTTATGGCAGCAGTATTGTCTGCCGATATGCAGAATATTGAAAAGGTGGTGATTCTAGTAGAAGAATGCCGCCGTATGGAATTACCTTTAAACCTGCCTGACGTTAACTTTAGTCACTACAAATTCACCGTAAACGACGACGATGAAGTGGTTTATGGCCTAGGTGCTGTTAAAGGTGTGGGTGAAGGCCCGGTAGCCTCAATTATTGCAGCCCGCGAAGCAGGCGGCCCGTTTACGGATCTATTTGATTTCTGTAAGCGCGTAGGCAGCAAGAAAATTAATAAGCGCGTGTTGGAAGCCTTGGTGGCCAGTGGTGCTTTGGATAATCTTATTCTTGGTAAAGAACGTGCTGTGTTGTACGCCGCAATTCCAGACGCCGTACAAGCGGCAGACCAGAGCGAGCGTAATGCCGATGCTGGTATGATGGATATGTTTGGGGACCTGTCAGGCCCTGCCGATAGCGATGATTTGGTGACTGATACCTACGAGCGCTATGAAGGCGCACGACCGCTTAACTTAAAACAGCGTTTAAAAGGTGAAAAAGACACCTTGGGCTTGTATGTTACAGGTCACCCCATTGATGACTATGATCCAGAGCTAGCGCAGTTTATGCGTATTCGTTTAGACAATGTTTATGCCAAGCGCGAAGATCAGTGGCTTGCCGGTATGGTGGTAGCTAGTCGTACCATGAAAACCAAGCGTGGTAAAACCATAGCTTTTTTGACCTTGGATGATCGCCGCGCGCGCATGGAAGTAGCCTTGTTTGGTGATAGCTACGAAAAGTATCGCGATATCATTCAAAACGATCGCCTGCTGATTGTTAAAGGTGAGGTTAGCGAAGATGATTATTCTGGTGGCCTAAAAGTGAGTGCCAAAGAAGTCTTAACTATGCCGCAAGCACGAACTGTGTTCTCCCAAGGCTTGCAGTTGCAAGTGCAAGCAGAGCATATTCAGCCTAAAAACTTGGCCCGTTTGCAGGAGCTACTCACGCCAAGACAGGTGCTAGGTGATGCGCCGGCAACCAAACTGGAACTGCATGTCGGTAACGAAATTGGCCGTGGTGTCGTGCGCTGTGCATCGCCTTGGCGTTTGACCGTTGATGATGATTTGATGCAGGAGTTGCGTTACTTGTTAGGCGATGATGCGGTACAAATGCGTTATCGTCGTATTGGCCAGCATTAAACGTGATAGATTTGTAGGCTTCGGTTATAATATAGCCAGCTATAGTTTAAATATAATTAAGATGTTTTCTTATGAACCCGAATTATCTAGATTTTGAGCAACCCATTGCTGAACTGGAAGCCAAGATTGAGGCTTTACGTCTACTCGGTAATGACAACGATTTAAATATTACTGACGAGATTTCTACCCTACAGGACAAGAGCGTTAACTTGACCGGTAGTATCTTCTCTAAGCTGTCTGCAGCTCAGGTGTCACAGGTTGCTCGTCATCCTCAACGCCCTTATATGCTGGATTATATCGAGCGTATTTTTACAGATTTCGACGAACTGCACGGCGACCGTCACTTTGGTGATGATCAAGCAATCGTGGGTGGTATTGCGCGCTTGGATGACAAGCCAGTAATGCTAATCGGCCAACAAAAGGGCCGCAGTGTCAAAGAAAAGGTTGCGCGCAACTTCGGTATGCCGCGTCCAGAAGGTTATCGTAAAGCTTTGCGTTTAATGCAAACGGCTGAGCGCTTTAAGATGCCAATCATGACCTTTATTGATACGCCTGGAGCCTATCCTGGCATCGATGCTGAAGAGCGTGGTCAAAGTGAAGCTATCGCTTTCAACCTACTGAAAATGTCCGACCTACGTAGCCCAATTATTGCTACAGTAATTGGTGAAGGTGGTTCTGGTGGTGCTTTGGCTATTGGTGTTTGTGACCATTTGAACATGTTGCAGTATTCAACCTACTCGGTTATCTCTCCAGAAGGTTGTGCTTCCATTCTATGGAAGAGTGCGGAATATGCAGCTGATGCAGCTAATGCTATGGGTATCACTGCCCAGCGTCTACAAGAGCTAGGTTTGGTTGATAACATTGTGCAAGAACCCCTAGGCGGTGCACACCGTGATATGGACATGATGGCTGCTAGCTTGAAGACTTCTCTAGTGACTCAGTTGCATGACCTACAGCAGATGGATTTGGATGCTTTGGTAGAGCGTCGTTATCAGCGTCTGATGGCATACGGCATCAGCTCTTAATCTTTTCAAAAAGTATCTGTCTTTATGACCCCGCTGGCTCAGCGTCTGCAAGCAGGCCTTCCACAACAAGCAAATTGTTGGTGGTTGGCCGTTAGCGGGGGGCTAGATTCCATGTGTTTACTGCATCTCGTTAAGCAAGTGCAGCAAAACTCTCCCTCAAGTTGCCCTGATATTTGTGTCGTACATGTGCACCATGGTTTGCAGGCGCAAGCCGATGACTGGCGTTTGCTCGTTGAGCAGAAAGCCCGCGACTATGGTTTTGCTTGTCACAGCGAAAGCGTGCAAATTGATCCTCAAGTTCAACGCCAGCAAGGTCTAGAAGCCGCCGCTCGCAATGCGCGCTATCAAGTATTTGAAAATTTAATTGCCTCTGGTGATGTGCTCTTATTGGCACAGCATGCTGATGATCAGGCGGAAACCTTATTACTACGTTTGTTGCGTGGTGCTGGTGTGGCAGGTTTGGGAGCGATGCCTAAGCAGCGCGCATTGGGCGCAGGTCAGTTGCTACGACCGTTGCTTGCCGAGAGCCGGCAACAGCTGGAAGCCTATGCACAACAGCATGAGCTGCAGTGGGTTGATGATCCCAGTAATCTTGATGAGCACTATCGTCGTAATTTCTTGCGCCATAAAGTGATGCCCTTGTTAAAACAGCGCTGGCCGGGTGTTTTGCAACGTATGCAGACGACCAGTGCGGTAATGCAAGAATCGCAGGCCTTGTTGCAAGAAGTGGCTGCACAAGATTTTGAGTTGCTAGCTGCTGCTGAACAGAAAAAATCACTGCCTGTGCAAGGGTTACTGAGTTTGTCTGTCGCCCGTCGGCACAATCTATTGCGTTGGTGGTTGCAAGAGTTAGGTGATTTGGCGCCTGATTACGAGGCCATGTTACAGATTGATGATCAGGTTCTGGGTGCCGTGGCTGATGGCCAACCAGAGTTATATTTGGCTCATGGGTTGTTGCGTCGCTCGCAAGGTCGGTTGTATTGGCTAAGTGCTAGCGAGAGGCAGCAACTCAAGTCGACAGATTCTGAGTCCGAATCAGAGGTGATCGTTTGGTCAGCAGAGCTGGTGCAGAAGGCATCCGTTTGCTTAAATCAAGGTTGTTTGCAACAGGCTGCCAATGGCTTACGTTTACAGCCTGATGATCAGTTGCGGATTAGTTTTCGGCAAGGCGGCGAACGCTGTCAGCCGCAAGGTCGGCAGCACAGTCAGAGCTTAAAAAAACTATTACAGGAATACCAGGTGCCGGCTTGGCAGCGATCGCGTTTACCTTTGTTTTGGGTCAATGGGGAGTTGGCTATGGTGGGTGATCTTTGGGTCTGTGAAGGGTTTGCTGTAGAGCCTGAATCCCTAGGCTGGGCTTGGTCTGCTGGTGCTGGTTTAGATACAAGTGAACTGGCTCAAAAATAAGCCCAATAATAGACCCTAGAAAGAAGCGCAATTAAGCCTCAAAAAGCGGGCTTGGCAATTGTCCTAAAGGTGCCTTTCTGGTATCCTACACGCCCATCTTGAAGAGAAAGTTTTTACCGTTTTTTACGGGCTTTCACATCAAAGTTAACACACGTTCGTATCGACAATTTCAGCACATGTATACTAGCCTGAGGCCGGTTTATGCACGTGACTTTTTAATTGTGATTGGTGCGTTCTTATTGTTTTGCACAGCGCGACATCGTGCTAAGTGCAGCTTAACAGGTATATAGGCATTACATGACTCGTTTTATCTTTGTAACAGGTGGGGTGGTATCTTCTTTGGGTAAGGGCATTTCTTCTGCCTCCCTAGCGGCTATTTTGGAAGCGCGTGGCTTAAAAGTCACCATGCTTAAGCTAGACCCATATATCAACGTTGACCCTGGTACCATGAGCCCGTTTCAACATGGTGAAGTATTTGTTACCGAAGACGGTGCAGAAACTGACCTTGATTTAGGCCACTACGAACGTTTTATTCGTACCAAGATGAGCCAAGATAACAACTTTACCACCGGTCGAGTTTATGACCATGTATTGCGTAAAGAGCGTCGTGGTGATTACCTTGGCGGTACGGTACAGGTTATTCCACATATCACTGATGAAATTAAGCGTCGTGTACACCTTGGTGCCCAAGGTGCCGATGTAGCCTTGGTTGAAATTGGCGGTACAGTAGGCGATATCGAGTCATTGCCTTTCTTGGAAGCCGTGCGTCAATTGAAGGTAGAACTAGGTGCCAGCCGCGCTATGGTAATGCACCTAACTCTAGTGCCTTACATTGCCACTGCTGGTGAAACTAAAACCAAGCCAACACAGCACTCCGTAAAAGAACTACGTTCTATCGGTATTCAGCCTGATATCTTGGTATGTCGTTCTGAAGTGTCTATCGAAGCACCAGAGCGCAAGAAAATTGCATTGTTTACCAACGTTGAAGAACGTGCGGTAATTTCCCTACCTGACGCTGATACTATCTACAAGATTCCAGCTATGTTGCGTCAGCAAAGCCTAGACAGCATAGTTGTTGATCGTTTTGGTCTGCAGTGTCCAGAAGCCGACTTGTCGGAATGGCAAGCTGTGGCCGATGCCAAGCTTAACCCAGAACGCGAAATTACCATCGCTATGGTGGGTAAGTACATGGAATTGTTGGATGCCTACAAGTCTTTGATCGAAGCCATCAGTCATGCTGGTATCAAGACTCGCACCAAGGTAAACACGCGTTATATTGATGCTGAAGAAATTGAAAGCAAAGGCGCTGGTTTGCTAGATGGCGTAGATGCCATTTTGGTGCCTGGTGGCTTTGGTGAGCGTGGTACAGAGGGCAAGATTGCCACCGTTAAATACGCTCGTGAAAACAAAATACCTTATCTTGGTATCTGTCTAGGTATGCAAGTTGCCGTTATTGAATACGCGCGTAACGTGACTGGCTGGGCCGATGCTAACTCTAGCGAGTTTGACCCTGCTTCCAAGCACAACGTTGTTGGTCTAATTACCGAATGGTTGGATCAAGACGGCAACGTAGAGCAGCGTGATGAAAATTCAGACCTAGGGGGTACTATGCGTCTAGGTGCCCAAGAGTGTCGCCTGAAAGAAGATACCATTGCTCGCCAATGCTACGGCCAGGATGTGATCGTAGAGCGCCACCGCCACCGTTTTGAAGTGAACGACAACTTTGTTGCAGACCTAGAGCAATCTGGTTTGATCTTCTCTGGTCGTTCAATCGATGGCAGCCTAGTAGAAATGGTTGAATTGCCAGCAGCTGACCACCCATGGTTTGTTGCTTGTCAGTTCCACCCAGAATTTACCTCGACTCCACGTGATGGACACGGTCTTTTTGAAGGCTTTGTTCGCGCCGGCATAAATCACGCTGGAGTAAAATAAAGACTAAGTTCTTTATTAATTTAACTTAACAAAACCCCTACAGGAGTTAGTTTTGGATCAATTGATTGTTGACATTAAAGCCCGTGAAGTAATGGACTCTCGTGGTAACCCCACGGTTGAGGCCGACGTAATTTTGGCTGGTGGCCAAGTGGGCAGTGCCTGCGCACCATCCGGAGCCTCTACAGGCTCTCGTGAAGCTTTGGAATTACGTGATGGCGATAAGAGCCGCTACTTGGGCAAAGGTGTTCTAAAGGCCGTTGCCGGTATTAATGGCCCTATCTTAGAATGCCTTAAAGGTATGGACGCCACCGATCAAGCAGCGCTAGACGCGGCTATGATTGCTTTGGACGGTACCGAAAACAAGGAAACCTTGGGCGCTAACGCTATCTTGGCTGTTTCCTTGGCTGCTGCTAAAGCTGCTGCTCAATTCAAAGGTATGCCTTTGTACGCACACATCGCTGAGTTGAACGGTACGGCTGGCCAATACAGCATGCCTGTGCCAATGATGAATATCCTTAACGGTGGTGAGCACGCCGACAACAACGTTGATATCCAAGAATTCATGGTGCAGCCAGTTAGTGTTACTAACTTTGCTGAAGCTTTGCGTTGTGGCGCGGAAATTTTCCATGCCCTTAAGAAGGTACTTAGCAGCCGTGGTCTAAATACCGCTGTTGGTGATGAAGGTGGCTTTGCCCCTAACCTGCCTTCTAACGAAGCTGCTCTAGAAGTTATCGCCGAAGCGGTTGCTAACGCTGGCTACAAGCTAGGCGAAGACGTTACCTTGGCGCTTGATTGCGCTTCTTCTGAATTCTACGCAGACGGTCAGTACAATCTAAGTGGTGAAGGCAAGAGCTTTGACGCTGCAGGTTTTGCAGATTACTTGGTGGAGCTAACTAACAAGCACCCAATCGTGTCTATCGAAGACGGTATGGACGAAAGCGACTGGGACGGTTGGGCTGACTTAACTAATAAGTGTGGCGACCGTATACAGCTAGTTGGTGACGATCTATTTGTGACTAATACCAAAATTTTGTCCCGTGGTATTGAACAGGGTATTGGTAACTCTATCTTGATCAAGTTTAACCAGATTGGTTCTTTGACCGAAACTTTGGCTGCCATTAAGATGGCTCAAGATGCTGGTTTTAGCGTGGTTATTTCTCACCGTTCTGGCGAGACCGAAGATACGACTATTGCTGACTTGGCCGTTGCTACTTGCGCTGGCCAAATCAAAACGGGTTCTCTATGTCGTTCTGACCGCGTTGCTAAGTACAACCGTTTGTTGCGCATCGAAGAAGAACTAAATGGTACGGCTCCTTATCGCGGTCGTAGCGAAATTAAAGGTCAGTAAATTTAACTGACTTGCAAAAAGGGAGCAGGCTTACCATGATTACCGGTAACCGCTCCCTTTTTTATTGGTGAATTGATGCGCGCTATTGCTATATTTTTGTTTGTTGCAGCTTTGATGTTGCAGTATCAATACTGGTTTGGCGAAACCGGTCAGGTGGAGGTGCGTGCCCTACAAGAGCAGATAGCCCAGCAGCAAGCCGTAAATCAAGAGCTACACCAGCGTAACCAACAGTTATATGCCGAAGTGGAAGATTTGAAGCAAGGCTTAGCTGCTGTCGAAGAGCGCGCGCGTAGTGACTTGGGAATGGTGAAACCACAAGAAACATTTTATCAATTGGTGGATCAACAATGAGTCAATTAACGCCATTAGCATGGCCTGCCAATTGGCATTATGCTCTGGGTGAGCCCACTGAATCGGCTTTGTTCAAGCAGCAGTGGCAAGATTTTCAGGTGTTTGAGAATCTAGGCTTTACACCGTCTGGTGAAGGCGAGCATGTGTTCTTGGATATCACCAAGGTGGATACCAATACCGATTATTTGGCGCGACAGTTGGCAAAGCTTGCCGATGTGCCTATGCGCCAGGTTACCTATTCAGGTCTAAAAGATCGCCATGGCGTGACCCGTCAGTGGTTTGCTGTGCATTTGCCGGGTAAGCAAGCACTCGAACCTGATTGGCGCAGCCTAGTGTCTGACAAGGTACACCTACATGAAGTCACTCGTCATCAAAAGAAACTGCGTATCGGTGCTCATCTGAGTAATAGTTTTGTTGTGCGTTTAGGTGATATTGCCCAGTCTGATGATATGGATAGGCGCTTAGATGCCATTGGCAAGCAGGGCGTGCCTAACTATTTTGGTGAGCAGCGCTTTGGTCACCAAGGCAATAACTTAAATATGGCGGCACGCTTAGTATCGGGTGAACGCATTAAAGATCGCTTTCAGCAAGGTATGGCTATGTCGGCAGCGCGTTCTTATGTTTTTAACCAGCTGTTGTCAGAGCGTATTGCACTAGGCAACTGGTTGACAGCTATGCCCGGTGACTTTTATGTGGCTAGTGACGACTATAACCCGTTTAAAGCAGAAGCTGATGCGACAACACAGGCTCGTATTGATGGCGCTGAAGTAGGGCCTACAGGCCTTATGGTTGGGCGCGCAGGACGTGGGCAAAGTAGTCATGCTACAGAGCTTGAGCAGCAATGCTTAAATGGTTATGAAGATTGGCTACAAGGCTTAGCTGACTTGCGCTTAGACGCAGACCGTCGCGCTTTACGTTTGCTGCCTACGGATTGGCAGTGGCAGTGGTTGCCAGGCAATGTGTTAGAATTGCGCTTTACGCTACTGCGCGGTGCCTATGCCACCAGTATACTGCGAGAACTGGTACACACTATTAACCCTCATCAGCAAAACCCTTCTATGGCAGACTGACATGCATATACTGATTTCCAATGATGATGGTGTTCATGCCAAAGGTTTATATCATTTGGTACAAGCCATTATGCCTTTACATGGCGTTACGGTGATTGCGCCAGACCGCGATCTAAGTGGTGCTAGCAACTCCCTCACGCTAACGCGCCCGTTGCGTGTTATGCCCCAAGATAATGGTTTCTATGGTGTTGATGGTACACCGGCCGATTGCGTACACCTGGGTATTAATGGTGCTCTAGATATTAAGCCAGACATGGTGGTATCAGGCATTAATCATGGTGCTAATCTAGGTGATGATGTGCTTTATTCGGGCACTGTTGCGGCAGCGATGGAAGGGCGTTATCTGCCTCATCATGCCATGGCTGTGTCTTTAGTTGGCGATAAGCATTTTGATACTGCGGCTAAAGTTGTTACTCGCTTAATGGCAGGTATGGAGCAGCTTGAGTTGCCAGAGCGCTGTATTATCAACGTTAATGTACCAGACATTCCCTATGAAGATATCAAGGGCGTCCTATTGACCACCTTAGGCAAGCGCAACCTTGGTCAAGCGGCCATTGATGCTCAGGACCCACGTGGCCATCGTTGTTTTTGGATTGGCAAAGTTGGTGAGATAGCCGACGCCAGTGAAGGTACTGATTTTCATGCAATTGCCAATGATTATGTGTCGGTAACACCTTTGGCTCCAGATATGGCTAGCCGTGAGGCTTTTGCGCCACTTGAACCTTGGTTGCAGGAGTTCTTTTAATGCGCTTCGGCCAATCGCCTATAGACCGCCATCAACGTGCCGGTATTGGTATGACCTCGGCACGTACGCGTCAGCGTTTGGTTAATCAATTGCAGGAAAATGGCGTGCGTCATGCGGAAGTACTGCGGGTTATGGGTAGCACTCCTCGTCATCTGTTCTTAGATCAGGCTTTGTCTCATCGAGCCTACGAAGATTCCGCCTTGCCTATTGGCCACAACCAAACCTTATCTCGTCCCTACACAGTAGCGCGCATGAGTGAGCTGTTGTTAAGCTCCTGCAAGGCCGAAAAGGTATTGGAAGTGGGGACCGGATCTGGTTATCAAACCAGTGTTTTGGCACAACTGGTGCCACGCTTGTTTACCATTGAGCGCATAGAGCCTTTGTTGAATCGTGCCCGTCAGCGTTTACAGGACATGGGTATCACCAACGTTGTTTATCGCCATGGTGATGGCTATGCCGGTTGGTCTGATCGTGAACCTTTTGATGGTATTATGGTGACTGCAGCACCTGCTGAAGTGCCTAAAGCATTGCAGTGGCAGCTGGCTGAAGGGGGTTGCATGATCATCCCTGTGGGTACTGGCGAACAACATTTGTTGAAGGTTACTCGGTCTGGCAATTATTTTGCTAAGGAAAAAGTCGAGGCGGCTAACTTTGTGCCTCTTGTTAACGGCACCATCAGCTAGCTGAGAAACGGCTGTACCTAAGTAGCATGGAAATACATGGATCTTATGAATAAACCAGAATCGTCCTTTTCATTACGTACCTTGATCACCGGTTTTCTCATGGGCGCTGCGGACCTAGTGCCGGGTATATCTGGTGGTACCGTTGCTTTGTTGGGTGGGGTGTATGGACGTTTATTGGCTGCCATTAGTGCCGTTAATGGTCAGGCCTTAAAGCTAGTGTTGAGCGGACAATGGCGTGCTGCATGGCGGCATGTAGACGGCGGTTTTTTAGGGACCTTGTTTATTGGTATGGCGCTGGCCTTTTTAGGTGTGGCGAAAGCCATCCATTATTTACTCGATTATCATCCAATTATGATGTGGAGTTTGTTCTTGGGCCTAATATTTACTGCTGGCGTGATGCTACTGAAGGAGTTGCAAAGACATAAAAGTCTTGCTGTTGCATTTTTGTTTGGTGGTTTTCTAGTCAGTGCCTTGTTGGCACAAATGCCAGTACAGAGCGCTTGGGATACGGTGTCAGGTTGGCAATACTTGGGCTTGTTGCTGGCTGGGTCCGTCGCTGTCAGTGCTATGATATTACCTGGTATCTCTGGCAGTTTTATTTTGTTGTTGGTAGGCGTCTACCCATTTATGATTGCTAGCTTGGCGACATTGAATATCCCTGTGTTAGGGGTGTTTTTAGTTGGCTGTGTGGTAGGTTTGTTAAGCTTTAGTCGCTTGATTAGCTGGCTGTTGAAGAATTACACGGGAGCTACCATGAGCACCTTAACTGGGCTTATGCTAGGTTCTGCTTTGAAGTTGTGGCCTTGGAAATATACTTTGACCTATCGATTAAATTCGGCGGGTGAGCAGGTGCCTTTGTTGCAAGAAAATTTATGGCCATGGAATTACACTGCTCTTACAGGCATTGACCATGAATTACCTATTGCTTTGGTGTCTATACTAGTAGCATTAGTATTAGTAGCGCGCTTTGGACAAATTAAATTACAGGATTTGGGACATTAATATGTTAACGGTACTTGCACGTGGCCGCTGGTTTGGGGGGCTATTATTAGTTTCTCTTTTAGCTGCGTGTGGGGGGACTGGTTATATCCCTATTCAAGATCTAGCCGTGACCAATAAAGGTACGGGGTCAATTGTATTACAATATAAGCCACAGGCACCCAAGGTTTATACTGTTAAGGGTGGAGATACTTTATTTGCCATTGCTTGGCGCTACGGTTGGGACTACAAGGCCTTAGCGAAGCTCAATAAGATTCCTGCACCTTATACTATCTATGTGGGCCAGACCATTGCCTTTAATCCCGCTAGTGCAACACAGGTAAAACCTACAACGGTGAAAAATACCACCACGGTTAGTAACACTTCAACTACTCGTGTACCCAAACAGGTAGCAGCTAAATCCCAACCAAGTAAGCAAGTGAGTAAATCAGTACAGCCTTATAAGGGCTCTAGTAGCCTGCGCTGGCAATGGCCTTTAAAGGGCGGGATTGTAGAAAAGTTCAGTGGTAAATCTGAAACCAGTAAAGGTGTCGATATCTCTGCTAAACCTGGCTCTAACGTTCATGCTGCTGCAAAAGGCCAAATTGTCTATGCTGGCAATGGTATTCAAGGCTATGGTAACTTACTGATTATTAAGCACAATGATACCTACTTGAGCGCTTATGCCTACAATAGCCGCTTACTAGTTGGTGAAGGTGATGTTGTTAAGCTTGGTCAGGTGATTGCTCAATCAGGTAAGGGCCCGCAGCTAGATGGGCGTTTGCATTTTGAGATCCGTAAGGACGGTAAGCCCGTCAACCCTCAGTCTTATCTCCCTTAGATGCTAGTTCCAATAGTTTTAATTATCATATTTATTAATTAAAACGATAAAAATGCACAAAATCACTGGATATATTCCTTGCTGTCCTATATTATCGTTTGCAAGTGTGAAAAATGATACTAATGCTTAATTTGGTAATGGGTAGTAACTATGCAATCAGTTGAAATGAATTTAGATGCTAATAACTCGGTTAGTAAGGCTATGGCTGGGTCACTTGATATGAACTTAGATCCGTTGAATGAGCTAGAAGCATACAAAGCAAGTGGCCGGGGGCATAACAAAAGTGCCGAATCGAATGATGCGACTCAGCTCTATTTGAGTGAAATTGGTTTTCGTGAATTGCTCAATGCCGATCAGGAAAAGCATTACGCGCGTTTGGTGCAAAAAGGTGATGCCCAAGCAAGGCATATCATGATTGAAAGTAATTTGCGTTTGGTGGTGAAGTTATCACGACGCTACCTAAATCGCGGATTGAGTCTGTTAGACTTAATCGAAGAAGGCAATCTTGGGTTAATCAGGGCAGTTGAGAAATTCGACCCAGAATTAGGCTATCGTTTTTCTACCTATGCTACCTGGTGGATTCGTCAAACTATTGAACGTGCCATAATGAACCAGACGCGCACCATTCGTTTGCCTATTCATGTTGTAAAGGAACTGAATACTTATTTGCGCGCGCAACGTGAGTTGACGCAAAAACTAGATCACGCGCCAAGCCAAAAAGAACTGGCAGATTACATGGATAAGCCTTTAGCCAAGGTGCGTGCCATGTTAAACCTAAATGAGCGTGTTGCTAGTATCGACTCGCAGTTCAGCAGTGAATCTGAATTTTCATTGATTGATACAATCGCCGATGAAGGTACTTCTAGTCCTGAGAAAAGCATGGTCGATAGTAATCTATTGGACAATTTAGGGCACTGGATAGACCAACTCACAGAGGTACAACAAGAGGTGGTGACTAGACGTTTTGGTTTACGCGGGCATGATCCTTCTACGCTAGAAAAAGTAGGTCAACAGATAGGCCTAACCCGTGAGCGTGTACGTCAAATTCAGGTGCAAGCCCTAAAGAGTTTGCATGAAAAATTTGCCCAGCAGGGTCTAAGTAGTAGTGATGTATTAGACAGTGAAATCTAACTATTTTTCAACAAACCTTGCAGCTTATAAACCAAGTCCAATGCTTGGCGTGGGCTCATGTCATCGGCTAGCTTGGCTTGCAGTAGGCTCTCCACTGGGTGGCTTACTGCGGCAAACATATCAGCTTGAGCTGGAGACATTGCCCCGGTAGCAGCACTTTCGGAGCTAGAAGTTAGTGACGTTGTTGGCGTTATATTAACAGGACTAGCTGCTGTTTGGCTTGAAGCTTGTTCAGCCATTTCTAGTAGTTGTAATTTTGCCTTAGCGTGTCCCACAACTAGATCCGGCACACCGGCTAGTTTGGCTACCTGTAAGCCATAACTCTGGCTCGCTGGGCCGCGCAACACCTTATGCATAAAGATAATATTATCTTGGTACTCAGTAGCATCTAAGTGCAGGTTATCTATGTTTGGCAACTGTTCGGCGAGTTGCGTCATTTCAAAATAATGCGTAGCAAACAAGGTTAGTGCACCAACGTTGGTGGCAAGATGCTCGGCACAAGACCAGGCTAGAGACAAACCATCATAAGTGCTGGTGCCACGACCCACTTCATCCATTAATACCAAGCTGCTTGGTGAGGCATTGTGCAAAATATTGGCGGTTTCGGTCATTTCCACCATAAAGGTAGAGCGGCCACCAGCCAGGTCATCGCTAGACCCCATACGAGTGAATATCCGATCTACCAAACCAATTTCAGCACTGCTTGCCGGCACGTAAGCGCCTATTTGAGCAAGAATAACAATGACAGCTACTTGGCGCATGTAGGTGGACTTACCACCCATGTTGGGGCCCGTGATGATCATTAAACTTTCTGCTGGTTGCAGCTCTACGTCGTTGGCGACAAAGGGGTCGGTAATCAATTGTTCAACCACAGGGTGGCGGCCATCAACAATGCTTAAACCACGTTCAGTTTTAAGTTGGGGACGATTTAAGTTTAAGCTACAGGCACGCTCCGCTAAGCAAGCAAGCACATCGAGCTCACAAATTCCGTCAGCGCTTTGTTGTAGTGGCTGCAGTTGTTCAGCTAACTGCTCCACTAGTGTTTCGTAAAGTGCCTTTTCGCGCGTCAAAGCGCGGCTTTTACTGCTCAGGGCTTTGTCTTCAAATTCTTTTAATTCTGGCGTAATAAAACGTTCGGCATTCTTTAGGGTTTGACGACGTATGTATTCCGTTGGCGCGTCGCCAGATTGCAGCCGACTAATTTCAATGTAGTAGCCATGCACACGGTTATAACCAACCTTTAAGGTGGACAAGCCGGTGCGTTCGCGTTCCTGAATTTCTAAATCTAGTAAGAACTGGCCGGCATTGGTGCTTAGTCCACGCAGTTCATCCAGCTCTGCGTCGTAGCCTTCGGCAATGACACCGCCATCACGTAGTACCACCGGTGGGTTCTCGACAATAGCGCGGTCCAATAGTTCGGTTAGCTCTGGGAACTCACTAATCTGCTGTGCCAGCTGTTGCCCTAAAGATCCCAAGTGGTTAGCTAGCTGGGTTTGAATCTCTGGTAAACAGGCAAAGCTAGTTGCAAGGCGAGCCAAATCACGTGGACGTGCCGAGCGTAATGCAACCCGCGATAAAATACGTTCCAAATCACCAATGGGTTTCATGGTGGACTGCAGTTCATCGAAGCTATCGGCATCGATAACACTGCTAATGAAATCCTGACGATCTTCAAGTTGGGCAAGATCACGTAAGGGGTTGTTGAGCCAGCGGCGTAGTAAGCGCCCACCCATGGCAGTAATAGTGGTATCCATTACTTGCGCCAAAGTATGCTCTTGGCCACCGTGTAGGTTGCGATCTATTTCTAGATTTTTGCGGCTCGGGCCATCTAGTACTAGGGTTTGTTGGGCCTGTTCTACTTGAATACCGCGTAGATGAGGTAGGTCGCCACGCTGGGTTTCTTTGGCATAGTTAAGTAGGCAACCTGCAGCGCAAACCGCGGCAGGCATTTCGTCGCAGCCAAAGCCAGCTAGGTCGCGAGTATTAAACTGTTGGCACAAGATGCGCTCGGCTGTGTCGAGGGCAAAGTTCCAAGGTGCTTGTGGACGACGACAGGTCCATTCATCTAACAAGCTGATAACCGATGTCGACTCGTCATACAGCAATTCTGCCGGACGCAGGCGCTGCAATTGGGTCTGAAGGTCATCTTCGTTAGTTACTTGACTCAGACTAAAACGACCACTACTCATATCAAGGGCGGCAACACCGTAGGCGTTAGCTAGGTGGCATACGGCACATAATAGACGGTCTTGGTTGGCATCTAGTAGAGCTTCATCGGTTAAGGTGCCAGGGGTAACAACGCGGACTACCTTGCGGTCTACGGGGCCTTTACTTGTAGCTGGGTCGCCAATCTGCTCAGCAATAGCCACGGCCTTGCCGGCACTAACGATCTTGGCAATATAACCTTCGGCGGCGTGATAGGGGATACCAGCCATGGGAATTGGCTCACCGGCCGATTGTCCACGTGCGGTTAAGGAGATATCCAGTAGATTAGAAGCTAATTTGGCATCATCATAAAACAGCTCATAAAAATCCCCCATACGGTAAAACACCAAATCATTGGGGTATTCGCTTTTGATGCGCAGGTATTGTTGCATCATGGGGGTGTGAGCTGCGGCCATGGAAAAGTATCTATTGCAGTTGTCGAAGAAAGGAGTATTTTAGACCATCTTGAAGCACTATTGCATCTTATATAAAGCACTATATCTGTTTAAATGACTAACTAGGCAAGCCATATGCGTTGGAGCAAAACCATACAAACCGTCGACGTGCATTGTGCCGGCGAAATTGGTCGTGTAATCACTGCCGGAGTATTGGATATTCCTGGTCAGACTATGGCGCAAAAATTAGCGCATATTAATGACAAGGATGACAGTTTACGACGTTGGCTATGCTCGGAACCACGTAGTGGTTCGGTGGGTTCGTTTGTGCTGCTGGTGCCAGCGACGGTACCAGAAGCTGATACTGGGTTTATCGTGATGCAACCGGATCAAGCCCATGCCATGTC
>CALKFY010000139.1 GCA_938084925.1 uncultured Pseudomonadales bacterium | reverse complement strand
TTCGGCCAGAATTGTCAAAGACCGTAGGTGAGGCCTGTAGAAGGTTTCTTAATTTCCTACGCAGACGGTGAACCCGATTCAGATTTCTGAGTCCAACACCGTATTAAGGACTCTACCTCTCATGTTTATATGAGTTGCTAGAGAGTTGGATAATCTCATTAGGAGAAATAGCGTGGCTATAGGTCTCGAAGACAAGAAAGCGATTGTCGCTGAAGTCAACGAAGCAGCCACCAGTGCTTTGTCAGCAGTTGTTGCGGATTCCCGCGGCGTATCTGTAACTGACATGACTGCCCTGCGTAAAGAAGCTCGTGAAGCTGGTGTGTACGTACGTGTTGTACGTAACACTCTAGCCAAGCGTGCTGTTGAAGGCACCGATTACGCGTGCCTGCAGGACTCCTTCAGCGGTCCAAGCATCATTGCATTTTCTAACGAACACCCAGGCGCTGGCGCCCGTTTGTTCAAGAACTTTGCAAAGGGCAACGACAAGTTTGAAGTGAAAGCACTGGCGTTTGAGGGCAACCTTATGGATGCTTCTCAAATCGACGTATTGGCATCTTTGCCTACATACGACGAAGCGATTGCCAAGTTGATGAGCGTTATGCAAGGTGCAACCAGCAAGCTGGCACGTACTTTCGCAGCAATACGCGATCAAAAAGAACAGGAAGCTGCATAAGTTTAGATTACAACTTTTACAAGTTAAGGTTGAGTCACTTATTGCGAGTTTGCGCATGATTAATTTACCCAATTGGGTATTTGTAAATATTTAGGAATTGTTATGTCTATCACTAAAGACGATATCATCAATACCGTTGCTGAAATGTCCGTAATGGACGTTGTTGAGCTAATCTCTGCAATGGAAGAAAAGTTCGGTGTTACTGCTGCTGTTGCAGCTGCTGGCCCAGCTGCTGGCGGCGACGCTGGTGCTGCTGCTGAAGAGCAAACAGAATTCGACGTAATTCTAACTGCTGCTGGCGAAAAGAAAGTTAACGCTATCAAGGCCGTTCGTGCTGCTACAGGTCTTGGCCTGAAAGAAGCCAAAGGCTTGGTTGAAAGCGCTCCTGCCGCTGTTAAAGAAGGTCTTTCTAAGGAAGACGCTGAAGCATTGGTTAAGGATCTTGTTGAAGCCGGCGCATCGGCTGAAATCAAGTAAGCTTTGCTTGCTAGCTTGGGCGCCGAAAGGGGCCTGGGCTTGAATGGCTGGTGGCAAAATTGCCACCGGCCTTTTTCGGTTCTTAGATGCGTGTTTTTTTTAACGCCGTCAAGATTCGAAAGAGGCTGGTCTGAAGCTACTTCAGCTAGCATGATTTAACGGGACTTCACCCGTCGCCCAGGGCAAAAATGGAACTAATAGAAGCTGCCAGCAAGAACGCTCAAGCTTCTTTCCTACTAACGGTCTTTAAATTAAAATAGACCCAAATCGGGAAATACAAATGCCTTACTCATATACTGAGAAAAAACGTATCCGCAAGGATTTCGGTAAGCTAAGTTCAGTCATGGATGTGCCTTATCTTTTGGCCATTCAAATTGATTCCTATCGCAAGTTTCTGCAGTCTGGCAAGGGTGCTGATCAGCGCACTTACCAAGGTCTGGAAGCTGCTTTTGACTCCGTTTTTCCAATTGTTTCCTTCTCCGGTAACGCGTCTTTGGAATACGTGAGCTACAAGCTAGGTGAGCCTGTTTTTGACGTTAAAGAATGTCAACTACGTGGTATCACTTATGCAGCACCATTACGCGTAAAAGTGCGTTTGGTGATTTACGATCGTGATTCCAAGACCAAGGCCATCAAGGACATCAAGGAGCAGGAAGTTTACATGGGCGAAATGCCTTTGATGACTGACAACGGCACCTTTGTTGTTAATGGTACTGAGCGTGTTATCGTTTCTCAGTTACACCGTTCACCTGGTGTATTCTTCGATCACGACAAGGGTAAGACACACAGCTCTGGTAAGTTGTTGTATAACGCACGTGTTATTCCTTACCGTGGCTCTTGGTTGGACTTTGAGTTTGATCCAAAAGATCTATTATTCGTACGTATTGACCGTCGCCGTAAACTACCTGCTTCTATCTTGTTGCGCGCTTTGGGTTACACCACCGAGCAGATACTAGCTAGCTTCTTCGACAATGTTGACGTACGTATCGACGCCGGCAACTACTCTATGGATCTAGTGCCAGCCCGCTTACGCGGCGAAACAGCCACCTTTGATATCAAAGGCGCTGACGGTAAAGTTCTTATTGAAGAAGGTCGTCGTGTAACAGCACGTCATATCCGTCAATTGGAAAAATCTGACATTCAGATACTAGAAGTGCCCGAAGACTATCTAGTAGGCAAGAAGATTGCTATCGATCTAGTGAATCCTGAAACTGGCGAGCTTATTGCTGACGCTAACAGCGAAGTGACACTAGAGATGTTGCGTGCTATCAATGAAGCTGGCGTTACTGACTTGCCATTGATCTACACCAATGACTTGGACTGCGGTTCTTTCATGTCCGATACTTTGACCAGTGATCCAACGCGTACACAGTTGGAAGCTTTGGTTGAAATCTATCGCATGATGCGTCCTGGTGAGCCACCAACTAAAGAAGCTGCCGAGACCTTGTTCCAAAACTTGTTCTTTAGCACAGACCGTTACGACTTGTCGGCCGTGGGCCGTATGAAGTTCAACCGCCGTTTAGGCCGCGCTGATGAAATCGGCGAAGGTATTTTGGGCGACCAGGACATCGTTGCCGTAATGAGCACCTTGATCGATATTCGTAACGGTAAAGGCATGGTTGATGACATTGACCACTTGGGTAACCGTCGTGTGCGCTCCGTTGGCGAGATGGCCGAAAACCAATTCCGCGTTGGTCTAGTCCGTGTTGAACGTGCTGTTAAGGAACGTTTGAGCTTGGCTGAGTCTGACGGCCTAATGCCGCAGGACTTGATCAACGCCAAGCCTGTTTCTGCTGCTATCAAAGAATTCTTTGGTTCTAGCCAGCTATCTCAGTTTATGGACCAAAACAATCCATTGTCTGAAGTAACGCACAAGCGTCGTGTTTCTGCGTTGGGCCCAGGTGGTCTAACCCGTGAACGCGCAGGCTTTGAAGTACGTGACGTACACCCTACCCACTACGGTCGTGTATGTCCTATCGAGACACCGGAAGGTCCAAACATCGGTTTGATCAACTCCTTGTCTACCTACGCACGTACTAACGACTATGGTTTCCTAGAAACACCTTACCGTAAGGTTGTTGATGGTGTGGCTACGGACGAAATTCAGTACCTTTCTGCGATCGAAGAAAGTCAGCATATCATCGCCCAGGCCAACGCCGAACTAGATGATAGCAACCGCTTTGTTGAAGATTTGGTGACGGTGCGTCACGAAAACGAATTTACCTTGATGTCACCAGAAAGCGTTGACTACATGGACGTGTCGCCACGTCAGGTAGTTTCCGTAGCGGCATCCTTGATTCCTTTCTTGGAACACGATGACGCCAACCGTGCTTTGATGGGTTCTAACATGCAGCGTCAAGCTGTACCTACCTTGCAAGCGCAAAAGCCGCTAGTGGGTACGGGTATGGAACGTCACGTTGCCCAGAACTCTGGCGTGTGTGTTGTTGCCGAGCGTGGTGGTGTGGTTGAATCTGTCGATGCTGGCCGTATCGTGGTTAAGGCACATGATGCCGAAACCGTTGCCGGTGACGCAGGTGTAGACATCTACAACCTAACTAAGTACACCCGTTCTAACCAGAACACTTGCATCAACCAGCGCGCTATTGTGAACTTGGGTGATGTGGTTGGCCGTGGTGATGTATTGGCTGACGGTCCTTCCGTTGACCTGGGTGAGCTGGCTTTGGGTCAGAACATGCGCATCGCCTTTATGCCTTGGAATGGTTACAACTTCGAAGACTCGATCTTGATCTCCGAAAACGTGGTTAAGGAAGATCGCTTCACCACTATCCATATCCAAGAATTGACCTGTGTGGCTCGTGATACCAAATTGGGTAGCGAAGAAATTACTTCTGATATTCCTAATGTTGGTGAAAGCGCCCTAGCCAAGCTAGACGAATCTGGCATTGTGCACATTGGTGCCGAAGTAGGCCCAGGTGACATCCTAGTTGGTAAGGTAACGCCAAAAGGTGAAACTCAGCTAACGCCGGAAGAAAAGCTGCTACGTGCCATCTTTGGTGAGAAGGCATCTGACGTTAAAGATACTTCCCTGCGTGTGAAGACAGGTACCAAAGGTACTGTTATCGACGTCCAAGTCTTCACCCGTGATGGTGTGGAAAAGGACCAGCGTGCTCTATCTATTGAACAAGAGCAAATGGACCAGATCCGTAAGGACTTGAACGACGAATTCCGCATCGTATCTGAAGCCACTTATGGTCGTTTGACTAATGCCCTAACAGGTGCAGAAGTGAACGGCGGTGCTGGCTTTAAGAAGGGCGACAAGCTTTCTGTTGAGACCCTTACTGATCTTGATCGTGGCGAATGGTTCAAACTGCGTATGGCTGATGATGCCCTACAACAGCAGTTGGAAATGGCCCAGCAAACTTTGGAAGAAAAGCGCAAAGAGCTGGACGATAAGTTCGAAGACAAGAAGAAAAAGCTGCAAACTGGCGATGACTTGGCACCAGGCGTGTTAAAGATCGTTAAGGTATACGTTGCTGTTAAGCGTCGTATCCAGCCAGGTGATAAGATGGCTGGTCGTCACGGTAACAAGGGTGTAATCTCGGTAATTATGCCAGTAGAAGACATGCCTTTTGACGAGCACGGCAAGACCGTTGACGTGGTATTGAACCCACTAGGTGTACCATCGCGTATGAACGTTGGTCAGATCCTAGAAACCCACATGGGTATGGCTGCCAAAGGCCTGGGTGAGCGCGTTGAAGAAATGTTGCAAGAAGAGCGTAGTAAGGCAGTAGCCGAAATACGTAGCTTCTTGGATCAAGTATACAACGATGACAAGTGCAAGCGTCGTGAAGATCTAGATAGCTTCACCGATGATGAAATTTTGAGCTTGGCGAAGAACCTGAAAGCCGGTGTGCCTCTAGCAACACCAGTATTTGACGGTGCCGAAGAATCTGAAATCAAGCGCTTGCTTGAGCTTGGTGGCTTAGATTCATCAGGTCAAACTTGGTTGTACGATGGCCGTACTGGTGATCAATTCCAGCGTCCAGTAACCGTTGGTTACATGTACATGTTGAAGTTGAACCACTTGGTTGACGACAAGATGCACGCCCGTTCTACTGGTTCTTACAGTCTTGTTACTCAGCAGCCTCTAGGTGGTAAAGCCCAGTTTGGTGGCCAGCGCTTCGGTGAGATGGAAGTATGGGCACTAGAAGCATATGGCGCTGCTTACACCTTGCAGGAAATGCTAACGGTTAAGTCTGATGACGTGAACGGCCGTACTAAGATGTACAAGAACATCGTAGATGGCGACCACCGTATGGAACCTGGCATGCCAGAATCCTTCAACGTATTGGTCAAGGAGATTCGTTCTCTGGGTATCGATATTGAGTTGGAAACTGACAGTTAATAGGAGAAGGCTATGAAAGACTTATTGAAATTATTAAAAGCACAAGGCCACACGGACGAATTTGACACTATCCGTATTGGTCTGGCTTCTCCCGAGATGATCCGTTCATGGTCATTCGGTGAGGTTAAAAAGCCCGAAACAATTAACTACCGTACCTTTAAGCCAGAGCGTGAAGGTCTATTTTGTGCCAAGATTTTTGGCCCAGTAAAAGACTACGAATGCCTATGTGGTAAGTACAAGCGTTTGAAGCACCGCGGCGTAATCTGTGAAAAGTGTGGCGTAGAAGTGGCACTTGCTAAGGTGCGTCGTGAGCGTATGGGTCACATTGAGCTAGCTAGCCCAGTAGCCCACATTTGGTTCTTGAAGTCCCTACCATCCCGTATTGGTTTGTTGTTGGACATCACCCTACGTGACATCGAACGTGTACTTTACTTTGAAAGCTTTATCGTTATTGATCCAGGCAT
Organism: uncultured Pseudomonadales bacterium; assembly: GCA_938084925.1. Classification (GTDB taxonomy): domain Bacteria; phylum Pseudomonadota; class Gammaproteobacteria; order Pseudomonadales; family Balneatricaceae; genus Njordibacter. The sequence goes on along the minus strand of CALKFY010000139.1, from coordinate 12,168 downwards.
GACTACCCTTGAGCGTGGTCAGCTGATGAATGACGAACAGTACTTTGAAGCACTAGAAGAATTCGGTGATGATTTTGACGCCAAGATGGGTGCCGAAGCGATCCAAGGTCTATTGAAAGATATGGACTTGGAACAGGAAGTGGCGCAATTGCGTGAAGAAATTCCTAACACCAATTCTGAAACCAAGATCAAGAAACTTTCCAAGCGCTTGAAGCTAATGGAAGCCTTCTTGCATTCTGGTAACAAGCCAGAGTGGATGGTACTTAATGTGCTCCCTATTCTGCCACCTGATTTGCGTCCATTGGTACCTCTAGATGGCGGCCGTTTTGCGACCTCCGACCTGAACGACTTGTACCGTCGTGTAATCAACCGCAACAACCGTTTGAAGCGTCTTCTAGACCTTGCGGCTCCAGATATCATCGTACGTAACGAAAAGCGTATGTTGCAAGAGTCTGTTGATGCCTTGTTGGATAACGGCCGTCGCGGTCGTGCCATCACAGGTTCTAACAAGCGTCCTCTTAAGTCCTTGGCTGACATGATCAAGGGTAAGCAAGGTCGTTTCCGTCAGAACTTGCTAGGTAAGCGTGTTGACTACTCTGGTCGTTCTGTAATCGTGGTTGGTCCATACCTGAAATTGCATCAGTGTGGTCTACCTAAGAAGATGGCCCTGGAATTGTTCAAGCCATTTATCTTCTCCAAGCTAGAATTGCGTGGCCTAGCTACCACTATCAAAGCTGCTAAGAAGATGGTTGAGCGTGAAACTGCTGAAGTATGGGATATCCTTGCTGAAGTAATCCGCGAACATCCAGTGATGCTAAACCGTGCACCTACTTTGCACCGTTTGGGTATCCAGGCTTTCGAACCAGTATTGATCGAAGGTAAAGCGATCCAGTTGCACCCACTAGTGTGTGCGGCTTACAACGCTGACTTTGACGGTGACCAAATGGCGGTGCACGTACCGCTAACCTTGGAAGCCCAGTTGGAATCTCGTGCCTTGATGATGTCTACCAACAACATCTTGTCACCAGCCAACGGTGAACCGATCATCGTACCTTCTCAGGACGTTGTACTAGGTATCTACTTCATGACCCGTGAGCGTATCAACGCCAAGGGCGAAGGCATGGTATTTGCTGACGTTGCTGAAGTAGAACGTGCCTTTGGTGCTAAGCAGGTTGAACTGCAAGCCAAAGTTAAAGTGCGTGTATTTGAATATGAGCGTGATGAAGAAACTGGCGAAATGGTGCCTAATCAGCTAATTGCTGATACCACCGTTGGTCGTGCTTTGTTGTCTTCCATCATGCCTAAGGGTCTACCTTACTCCTTGATTAACCAATCAATGAAGAAGAAGGCGATCTCTAACCTGATTAACGCTTGCTACCGTAACGTTGGTCTAAAAGAAACGGTTATGTTTGCTGACCAGCTAATGTACACCGGTTTCTCTTACGCTACGCGCTCCGGCGCATCCGTGGGTGTGAACGACTTCGTAATCCCGAACAAGAAAGCAGCCATCATCGATGAAGCTGAAGACGAAGTTCGCGAAATCGAAGGTCAGTTCCGCGACGGTTTGGTAACCCAGGGCGAAAAATACAACAAGGTTATCGATATTTGGTCCCGTGCTAACGAACTAGTTGCCGGCGCCATGATGGATACCTTGAAGGTAGAAACTGTTACTGACGCTGACGGTAACGAAGTTGAACAAGAATCGTTTAACTCCGTTTACATGATGGCTGACTCCGGTGCTCGTGGTAGTGCCGCTCAGATGCGTCAGTTGGGTGGTATGCGTGGTTTGATGGCCAAGCCAGATGGCTCCATCATTGAAACGCCAATCACAGCTAACTTCCGTGAAGGTCTATCCGTACAGGAATACTTTATCTCTACTCACGGTGCTCGTAAGGGTCTAGCCGATACTGCCTTGAAGACGGCGAACTCCGGTTACCTAACGCGTCGTCTTGTAGACGTAGCACAAGATTTGGTTGTTACCGATGTCGACTGTGGCACCGATGAAGGCTTGATCATGCAGCCGGTTATCGAAGGTGGCGATGTAATCGTACCTTTGTCTGACCGTATTTTGGGTCGTACAGTAGCCGCTGATGTGATTAACCCTACTACGCAAGAAACCTTGATTCCTGCGGGTACCTTGATTGACGAGCGCTGGGTTGAGCGTCTAGATAATGACGAGACCTTGTCCTCTGTTGACGAAATTAAAGCCCGTTCACCGATTACTTGTGAAACGCGCTACGGTGTTTGTGCCAACTGTTACGGTCGTGACCTAGGTCGTGGCCACTTGGTTAACATTGGTGAAGCTGTGGGTGTTGTTGCCGCACAGTCCATCGGTGAGCCAGGTACACAGTTGACCATGCGTACCTTCCACATCGGTGGTGCGGCATCGCGTGCTGCGGCAGCTGATAAGATTGAAGTGAAGAACGGCGGTGAGATTCGTCTACATAACTTGAAGGCGGTAACCCGTGCCGATGGCACCATGGTTGCAGTATCCCGTTCTGTAGAATTGGGTGTTACCGATGAACACGGTCGTGAGCGTGAGCGTTACAAGCTGCCTTATGGTTCCAACATCTTGATGGCCGACGGCGCAGCAGTAGAAGCTGGCGCAGTAGTGGCTACTTGGGATCCGCACACTCACCCAATCGTCTCTGAATTGGCTGGTAAGGTGCAGTTTGTAGGTCTTGAAGAAGGCATTACTATGCACCGCAACACGGACGAATTGACGGGTCTAACCACCACTCAAATCATCCCAGTTTCCGAGCGCCCAACGGCGGGTAAAGATCTACGCCCTATGGTGAAGTTGGTTGATGCTAAGGGTAAGGATCTGATGATGTCAGATACCGATACTCCAGCTCAGTACCCACTACCTGGTGGCGCTTTGTTAAACATCGTTGATGGTGGTGAGCTAGCTATTGGTGACGTCTTAGCGCGTATTCCACAAGAAAGCGCAGGTAACAAGGACATCACCGGTGGTTTGCCACGTGTTGCTGACTTGTTTGAGGCGCGTAAGCCTAAGGATGCGGCTATCCTAGCGGAAGTTTCCGGTATGATTTCCTTCGGTAAGGAAACTAAGGGTAAGAATCGCTTGGTGATTTCACCAACGGACGGTTCTGATACTTACGAAGAGCTAATTCCTAAGTGGCGTGTATTGAACGTGTTTGAAGGTGAAACCGTAGAAAAGGGCGAAGTAATCGCCGACGGTCCAAACAACCCACACGACATCTTGCGCATCTTGGGTGTAGAAGCTTTGGCTAACTACATTGCTACGGAAGTACAGGAAGTATACCGTTTACAAGGTGTAGGCATTAACGATAAGCACATCGAAGTCATCGTGCGTCAGATGTTGCGTAAAGTTGATGTTGGTGCTTCTGGTGATACCAAACTGATCAAAGGTGATCAGGTCGAGTACACGCGCTTCTTGGAAGAAAACGAGCGTATGGAAACCGAAGACAAGATCAAGGCCCATGCACAACGTGTATTGCTAGGTATCACCAAGGCTTCCTTGGCTACTGAATCCTTCATCTCTGCGGCTTCCTTCCAGGAAACAACCCGTGTATTGACCGAAGGTGCGGTAACCGGCAAGAAGGACCATTTGCGTGGTCTGAAGGAGAACGTAGTAGTAGGTCGTTTGATTCCTGCTGGTACCGGTCTTGCTTATCACAGCGAACGTAAGCGTAAGCGTCAAGCACAAATGGCTGCTTCTGAAGGTGGTGCAACGGTAAGTGCTGAAGAAGTACAAGCAGCGTTGACACAAGCTCTTCGTGAAGAGATGACTGACGGATAAATCCCTTAGTGTAGGTCGGGTTTTAACCCGACTGCTGCAACCTAGTCGGGTTAAAACCCGACCTACAAAACCCGAGTATGCGTAAGCAACCCGGGTTTTTTGTTGCCTGGGCCAAATTTACGTTACTATTTGACCAGAAATGACAGCCAAATGGGGCATGTATTATGCAAGTGTCAGATGTATTAAGTAGGTTAGAAGCCAACAAAAACGACCGCGGCATGGCCAATTGGGCCAAGATGGCCAACACGGGTGGTTTGTCGAGCTATGGTATTGGCTTGACGGTGTTGAGGAAGTTAGCTAAGCAAATAGGCCGTGATCGAGATCTGGCGTTGGCTTTGTGGGAGACCGACATTTATGATGCCAAAGTCATTGGCTTGCTCATTGATGATCCTAAGCAAATCACCATAGAGCAGGCTGAAAAGCAGGTGCAAGAGCTTGGTAAAGGTATGTTAACTCATGTGTTCAGTTCTTGTGATGCCACCTTGGCCAAATCCCCGGTGGCCATCGATTTAGCCTTGTGTTGGTCAGAAAGTGATGATGAGTTACGCAAAAAATCGGCTTATGGTTTGTGGTACGAATTATCGAAAAAGAAACATAAACGCCTGTCAGAGGCGTTGTTTATGGCCCAGGTTGAAAAAATTTCAGACCGCATAGATCATGAATCTAAAGGTGTGCGGCTGTCCATGGGTGGGGCCTTGATGGGGATTGGTAAGCGCTCAATTGCCTTGAACAAGGCGGCGCTGGCAGTTGCCGATCGCGTTGGTTCGATCGATTTTTCTGAGGATGGCAAGAAATGTGAGCCCATGGATTTTGCCAAACACCTAAAAAGCGACTACATACGTACCAAGTTGGGTCTGGATTAATTACCATAGACACCCATTGCGTAAAGCTGGGTGCTTTTCTAACAATAGTGTGTCTATTGTACTTGACCGTTTCTCATAAAAAATCATATAATTCACCGCCCGAAATTGGCAGGGCGTTATATTCCTGCCTACTTGACGGGTTAATCGGCGGCTAAAGCAAATAGGTTGTTTTAGCTGTGCTGAAATGTAAGTGGAGTTTGCAAATGGCAACAGTTAACCAGTTGGTTCGTAAGCCTCGTAAGCGCAAAGCGGAAAAGAGTGACGTTCCAGCCCTACAGGCTTGTCCTCAACGTCGTGGTGTGTGTACTCGTGTTTATACAACTACCCCTAAGAAGCCTAACTCTGCTCTGCGTAAAGTGTGTCGTGTGCGTTTAACTAACGGTTTTGAAGTTACCTCCTACATTGGTGGTGAAGGTCATAACCTGCAGGAACACAGCGTTGTACTGATCCGTGGCGGTCGTGTAAAAGATTTGCCTGGTGTTCGTTACCACACAGTACGCGGTTCTCTGGATACTTCCGGCGTGAATGATCGTAAGCAAGGTCGTTCTAAGTACGGTACCAAGCGTCCTAAGTCCTAATGTATTTGACAGTCTGCTAGGTGTTTTACACTAAGCAGGCTGTGATAGTCCTCGTCACACTGTCATTGACTAGTGCGACAGGCCGTTAGACTTATCGAACCGATAAGAGTAAGGGCAGGTCATATCACCTTGTGGTGATAGATCCTGAACATAACCTGAAGATAAATGAGGCCCAACATGCCTAGAAGAAGAGTTGTCGCAAAACGCGAAATTCTACCTGATCCTAAGTTCGGAAACGTAACTTTGGCCAAGTTCATGAACCACGTAATGATCTCTGGTAAGAAGTCCGTAGCTGAACGTATTGTTTACGGTGCTTTGGACAAGATCCAAGAGCGCAGTGGCAATGATCCCCTTGAAGCTTTTGAACAGGCTCTAGAAGCTATCGCTCCTATGGTTGAGGTTAAATCTCGCCGTGTGGGTGGTGCTACTTACCAAGTACCTGTTGAAGTACGTCCTGCACGTCGTTCTGCTCTAGCAATGCGCTGGTTGGTAGACTACTCCCGTAAGCGCGGTGAGAAGTCTATGGCTTTGCGTCTAGCTGGCGAGATCATGGACGCGTCAGAAGGCAAAGGCGCTGCGGTTAAGAAACGTGAAGACGTTCACCGTATGGCTGAAGCCAACAAGGCGTTCTCTCACTTCCGCTTCTAATTCCAGTAAGAGACTGAAAACATGGCTCGTCAGACACCTATTAATCGTTACCGTAATATTGGTATCGTGGCGCACGTAGATGCGGGTAAAACCACAACTACAGAGCGTATTTTGTTCTATACGGGCCTGTCTCATAAAATTGGTGAAGTGCACGATGGTGCCGCCACCATGGACTGGATGGAGCAGGAGCAGGAGCGTGGTATCACTATCACGTCTGCTGCTACTACCTGTTTCTGGAAGGGAATGAACCAGCAGTTCGACGACCACCGCGTCAATATCATTGATACGCCGGGGCACGTTGACTTCACTATTGAAGTTGAGCGTTCTTTGCGTGTCCTTGATGGCGCGGTGGTTGTTTTGTGTGGTTCCTCCGGTGTGCAGCCGCAAACGGAAACCGTTTGGCGTCAGGCTGACAAGTACGCAGTTCCGCGTATGGTATTTGTTAACAAGATGGACCGAGCAGGTGCCGACTTCCTTATGGTAGTTGATCAGCTGAAGGAGCGTCTGGGTGCAAACGCTGTCCCTATTCAATTGGCCATTGGTGCCGAAGATGAATTTAAGGGCGTTGTTGACCTAGTGCGTATGAAAGCCATCATGTGGAATGAAGCCGACCAAGGTATGACGTATGAGTTGGAAGAAGTTCCAGCTGATATGCTTGAGCAAGCGCAAGAGTATCGTGAGATGCTAGTAGAAGCTGCCGCTGAAGCGAACGATGACCTAATGGACAAGTACTTGGAAGAAGGCGAGTTGACTCTTGAAGAGTTAAAAGCTGGTCTGCGTGCGCGTACACTAAACAATGAGATTGTACTGGTACATGCTGGTTCTGCCTTTAAGAATAAGGGCGTACAAGCGGTATTGGACTCCGTCATTGAATATATGCCATCACCGCTTGAAGTGAAGGCGATCGAAGGTACCGTTGATGGTAAGGGAGAAGACGGCGAAGCCGTTGAATCTCGTGCTGCCGACGACAAGGCGCCGTTTGCTGCCTTGGCCTTTAAGATTGCTACGGACCCATTCGTGGGTACCTTAACCTTCATGCGTGTGTATTCTGGTGTGCTTAAGTCTGGCGACGCCGTGTTCAACTCTGTAAAGGGTAAACGTGAGCGCGTGGGTCGAATGGTGCAAATGCATGCCAATGACCGTGAAGAGATCAAAGAAGTGTGCGCTGGTGATATCGCCGCTGCCATTGGTCTTAAAGATGTCACAACGGGTGACACCCTATGCGATCAGAACCAACGTATAGTTCTTGAGCGTATGGAGTTCCCAGAGCCTGTTATCTCTGTTGCTGTTGAGCCTAAGTCTCAACCCGACCAAGAGAAAATGGGAGTTGCCTTGGGCAAGCTAGCTCAAGAAGACCCTTCTTTCCGTGTTAAGACCGACGAAGAGACCGGCCAAACCATCATCGCAGGTATGGGTGAGCTTCACCTTGATATCATCGTTGACCGTATGCGCCGTGAATTTAGTGTCGAGGCAAATATTGGTAAGCCTCGCGTGGCCTACCGAGAGAAGATTCGTACAACCGTTGATGCCAACCATAAGTTTGCGCGTCAATCCGGCGGTCGTGGTCAATATGGCCATGTTGTCGTTGAATTTAGTCCTTCTGATGAAGAAGGCTTGGAGTTTATTAATGAAATCGTGGGTGGCGCTATTCCTAAGGAATACATTCCTGCCATCCAGAAAGGCTTTGAAGAGCAAATGCAAAACGGCGTTATCGCTGGCTACCCTTTGCTTGGCTTGAAAGCACGTCTTTATGACGGCTCTTTCCACGATGTAGACTCTAATGAAATGGCCTTTAAGATCGCCGCATCCCAAGCGCTCAGGAAATATGCTCTAGAAGCTGATCCGTGCTTGTTGGAGCCGATGATGAAGGTCGAAGTAGTAACTCCTGAAGCCAACATGGGAGACGTGATGGGTGACCTGAATCGTCGTCGTGGTTTGGTGCAGGGAATGGATGACACCCCAGCGGGTAAAGTCATCAATGCTCAGGTTCCGCTGGGTGAAATGTTTGGCTATGCTACTGACTTGCGTTCAGCAACTCAGGGACGTGCCAGCTACTCCATGGAATTTGAATGTTACGCCGAAGCGCCAAAAAATGTTGCTGACGCGGTTATCAATCAAGCCTAATTATTAATTTTTAGAAAGGGTACTAGCTCATGGCTAAGGAAAAGTTTGAACGTAATAAGCCGCACGTAAACGTCGGCACAATCGGTCACGTTGACCACGGTAAAACCACATTAACAGCAGCACTTACTCGCGTATGTGCTGAAACTTGGGGCGGCGAACTAAAAGATTTTGCACAAATCGATAACGCACCTGAAGAGCGTGAGCGTGGTATCACCATCGCCACTTCTCACGTTGAATATGATTCACCCGATCGTCACTACGCACACGTAGACTGCCCAGGGCACGCTGACTATGTTAAGAACATGATCACTGGTGCTGCCCAGATGGACGGCGCGATCTTGGTATGTGGCGCCACTGACGGCCCAATGCCTCAGACACGTGAGCATATCTTGTTGTCTCGTCAGGTAGGTGTACCTTACATCGTAGTATTCTTGAACAAAGCTGACTTGTTGGCTGAAGACTGCGGCGGCGCAGACTCTGAAGAATACGAAGAAATGCTAGAACTAGTTGAAATGGAATTGCGTGAGCTGCTAGAAGAATACGAATTCCCTGGCGATGACACGCCAATCATCCCTGGATCTGCTTTGATGGCATTGAACGGCGAAGACGGCAACGAAATGGGTACTACTGCTGTGAAGAAGCTGGTTGAAACACTAGACTCTTACATCCCAGAGCCAGAGCGTGCAATCGACGGTGATTTCATCATGCCTATCGAAGACGTATTCTCTATCCAGGGTCGTGGTACTGTAGTAACTGGTCGTATCGAACGTGGTATCATTAACGTTGGTAACGAAGTAGAAATGGTGGGTATCAAAGAAACCACTAAGACTACTTGTACTGGTGTTGAAATGTTCCGTAAGTTGCTTGACGAAGGTCGTGCAGGCGAGAACGTTGGTATCCTTCTACGTGGTACTAAGCGTGAAGAAGTTGAGCGTGGTCAGGTATTGGCTAAGCCAGGTTCTATCACTCCTCACACTACATTCGAAGCTGAAGTATACGTACTAGGCAAAGATGAAGGTGGTCGTCATACGCCATTCTTCAAGGGCTATCGTCCACAGTTCTACTTCCGTACTACTGACATCACTGGCGCTTGCCAGTTGCCAGAAGGCGTAGAGATGGTAATGCCAGGTGACAACGTACAGATGACTGTAGAGTTGATCAACCCAATCGCTATGGATGAAGGTCTACGTTTCGCGATCCGTGAAGGCGGCCGTACTGTAGGCGCTGGTGTTGTTGCTAAAATCATCGCTTAATTGGTGATTAGAGCGCTTAAGGTGAAGGCGGCGCTTTCACCTATATCGTAGGCGCTGGCGTTGTAGCCAAGATCATCGCTTAATTGCTGATCTGTAGGTCGGGTTTTAACCCGACATGAGCCGGGCTGAAGCCCGACCTACAAAAGGCCCGCTATCTGTGAAAAGATAGCGGGTTTTTTAGTGTCTGTAATTCAGGCGAACTAAGCGGTGTGTCAGCCCTTATTCAACCCCTTTATCAATCAAAAAGCCAGCATACTGTCTATCGCTACCTAATATGTGGCTAGTCAGCCAGCGTTTTAAAAAGGCCAGTAGTTCTGGGCCTATCTCTGTCTCGCCGCTTTGTACTCGTATTTGTAAATCGACTACTTGATCTAACAAGGCAAGGTGTTCTTGTTTGTGGGCTTCGGTGTCTGCATAGCCATGGATTTCAAATAGATTTTCTTCGTAGCTAAAGTGGCTGGCAGTGTAGTCGCCCAGTTCCACAAAAATACTCTTCAGGACGGGCTCAGAATAGCGTCCTTGCGTATTTAAGCCGTCATCAAGGGCGTTGATCATGGCGACCAAGCGTCGATGCTGGCGGTCGATAGAGGCGATGCCGAGATTGTATTCGGCTTTCCATTCAAATAATGCCATGCTGATCTCCTTTGCCACTAGCAAATGCAGTAATGTCGATGCTGGCTTTGGTGAGTTTCTAGGTAAATCTTAGCGAATTAGTATTGCGAGAGCAATTCGTAGCAAGGGCAAAATTGATCAGACACAAAAAAGCCCGCATTAATGATTAACGCGGGCTTATTAATGTAGGTCGGAATTTATTCCGACAGGAGTCGGGCTGAAGCCCGACCTACATAGCTTACTTGGCAGCTTTCTTTTCAGCTTCGTCAGCAATTACTTGCTCGGCCACGTTTTGTGGGCAAGGGCTGTAATGTGCAAATTCCATAGAGAACTGACCACGGCCAGAAGTGATGGTACGCAAGTGGCCAATGTAACCGAACATTTCGGATAGTGGTACGTCAGCCTTGATGCGAACGCCGGTGGCGCCAGCTTCTTGGTCTTTGATCATGCCACGACGACGGTTCAAGTCACCAATAACATCACCAACGTGATCGTCTGGAGTGAACACGTCTACCTTCATGATTGGCTCAAGCATCTGTGGGCCAGCCTTAGGCATGGATTGACGGTAGGCGCCCTTGGCGGCAATTTCAAAGGCTACAGCAGAGGAGTCAACCGCGTGGTAACCACCGTCGTACAACTCGATTTCAACGTCAAGAAGAGGGAAGCCAGCTAGTGGGCCTTCTTCCATCATGCCCTTGAAGCCTTTTTCGATGGCTGGGAAGAATTCCTTAGGAACGTTACCACCAACAACAGATGACGTGAACTGGAAGCCAGAACCCGTTTCGCCTGGCTTGATGCGGTAGTCGATCTTACCGAACTGACCAGAACCGCCGGACTGCTTCTTGTGCGTGTAGCTGTCTTCGATAGGCATAGTGATAGTTTCGCGGTAAGCAACCTGTGGCTGACCTACTACTAGCTCAACACCGTAAGTACGCTTCAAGATGTCTACCTTGATGTCTAGGTGCAATTCGCCCATGCCTTTAAGGATGGTTTCACCAGAATCTTCGTCAGTTTCAACGATGAAGGATGGATCTTCTGCAACCATCTTACCGATAGCAACACCCATCTTTTCAGTGGAACCTTTATCTTTAGGGCTAACAGCGATAGAGATTACTGGCTCAGGGAAGATCATTGGCTCAAGAGTACAAGGATTCTTTGGATCACATAGAGTGTGACCAGTTTGAACGTTCTTCATACCTACAACAGCGATGATGTCGCCAGCTTGTGCAGTAGACAACTCCGTACGTTCGTCAGCGTGCATTTCTACCATGCGGCCGATACGTTCAGTTTTGCCAGTGTAGGAGTTAAGGATGGTGTCACCCTTGTTCAAAGTACCGGAGTAGATACGGATAAAGGTCAAGGCGCCGAAACGGTCATCCATGATCTTAAACGCCAAGGCGCGGAATGGTTCGTCTACAGATACAGTTGCAACTTCGCCAGTAGCTTCGCCAGTGTCAGCATCAGTCAATGGCTGTGCGTCAACTTCAGTTGGGCTTGGTAGGTAGTCGACAACGGCGTCTAGTACTAGCTGAACACCTTTGTTCTTAAATGCAGAACCACAGTAAGTAGGGAAGAAGTCCATGGTGCGAGTACCCTTACGGATGCAGCGCTTGATGTCTTCCATAGAGGGCTCTTCACCGTCCATGTATGCCATCATAACATCGTCGTCTTGCTCAACAGCAGTCTCAACTAGGGCTTCGTAGTATTCGTCTACTTGATCAACCATATCTTCAGGAATATCGATGATTTCGAAGTTTTCTGGTAGACCAGAATCGTCCCATACGTATGCAGTCTTGGATAGGATGTCTACGATACCTACGAAACCGTCTTCACGGCCGATAGGTAGAGTCATTACCAATGGGTTGGCGCCAAGTACGTTTTCTACCTGGTCAACAACGCGCAAGAAATCAGCACCGATACGGTCTAGCTTGTTTACGAAGATGATACGAGCAACTTCGGATTCGTTAGCATAGCGCCAGTTGGTTTCGGACTGAGGTTCAACACCACCGGAACCACAGAATACGCCAACACCACCGTCAAGTACTTTCAAGGAACGGTATACTTCAACTGTGAAGTCAACGTGTCCAGGGGTATCGATGATGTTCATGCGGTGGTCTTTCCAGAAGCAAGTCGTTGCTGCTGACTGGATAGTAATGCCGCGTTCCGCTTCCTGTTCCATGAAGTCGGTAGTGGATTCACCGTCGTGAACCTCACCAGTCTTATGGATCTTGCCAGTCAGCTTAAGGATGCGTTCTGTAGTGGTTGTCTTGCCCGCGTCAACGTGGGCAAAGATACCAATATTTCGA
>CALKFY010000138.1 GCA_938084925.1 uncultured Pseudomonadales bacterium | reverse complement strand
AAGCCGAAGCAAGCATCAATGACTACGAAGCCGCGCAAGACCGCCGCCATACCATGTTGGTAGTAGTTGGCCGTGGAGCAAGGGACCCAGATGCTAACGCCAACATTAGCAAAATCACCCGCTACCTAGATGAAAGCATGGGCTTTGGCTGGGCTGCTACTGCTTTCAGCGGCACTGCCGATCCACTTGTACCTGCAGTTCTTGAGCGCATCAAGAGTTTGGGCGTTAAGCGTGTGATCATATTCCCATACCTCCTATTTACTGGCCGCCTAGCAAAGCGTATTTACCAAACATCCGATGCGTTCGCTGTTGCCAATCCAGACATTCAGGTAGTAAATGCATCTTACCTAAGCGCTCACGAAAAGGTTATCGATACCTTCGTTGAGCGTGAGAGCCAGATAACCACTGCCGCCGCCCGACATAAGGAACACCCAGCATGATCCGTATATTTGCCCTCACGGATACCGGTGCAATTTTAGGCCGCCGTTTGCAAAACTTACTGCAAACTGACGAGATGGACGTTAGTTTTCAACTACGTCCGCAACCCTTCACTGAGACAGTACAAACGGCCTTTGAACATGGTGAACGTATTATTCTCATCTGTGCCACAGGCGTTGCTGTACGCACCTTGGCCCCTGTATTAGTCGATAAGTACCGTGATCCAGCTGTGCTCGTGTTAGACGAACAAGGCGAGTTTGTTATTCCGTTGCTATCCGGCCACGAAGGCGGGGCCAACGAATGGGGCCGCCAGGTGAGCGACAACATTAATGCACAGCTAGTCATGACCGCAGCCAAACCTTATCTGCAACCTGTATATACGGTTGGCATGGGCTGCGAACGCGGCTGTGATGCACAACATTTACAAGACTTACTAGAACAATGCCTGCAACAACAAGACTTGAGCATTGACGACATAGTCAGCATCAACAGTATCGACATCAAAGCCAACGAAGCAGGCCTGATAGAGCTAGCTCGTGACCAAGCCAAGTTGTTCCAGACTATTGCTGCCGAGAGCCTAGCCGCTATCGCTGAGCAACTAGAGAATCCTGCAGACAATACCGGCAAGAGCACCGGCGCTTATGGCGTGGCCGAATTGGCAGCATTATGGGCAGCTCAACAAGCTACCCAGTCCCAAGCCGAACTAGTATTGGCTAACCAAAAAACTCCCAAAGCCACCTGTGCCATCGCCCGGGCCTACCCTCCGGGCTCTGGCAGTACCGGCTTACTGGATTAACACCGGCTAGAGACAGCACATGAGAAAAGATTACCGCAACTCCCATACCCTAATGGTGCAAGGCACCACTTCCGATGCAGGCAAAAGTGTGATGGTTGCCGCCATATGCCGCATACTGGCCCGCCGAGGGGTAAAAGTTGCTCCGTTCAAAAGCCAAAATATGGCCCTCAATAGCGCCGTCACCCCAGATGGCGGTGAAATCGGCCGCGCCCAAGCGGTACAAGCAGAAGCCTGCTATATACAACCCGATGTGCGCATGAACCCCATACTAATCAAACCCAATACGGACATTGGCGCTCAGGTTATTGTGCGCGGCAAATCCATTGGTAACCTAGAAGCCGACCAGTACCACACATACAAAACCGAGCTGCTACAAGATGTGGTCAACGCCCATAATGAGCTACGCGAAGAATTTGACGTAGTTATAGTGGAAGGCGCTGGCAGCCCTGCAGAAATAAATCTGCGCGATAGAGATCTAGCCAACATGGGCTTTGCAGAAGCCATAGACTGTCCTGTCATTATTGTCGCCGACATAGACCGTGGCGGCGTGTTCGCCCACCTTTACGGTACCCTCAAATTACTTAGCGAATCAGAACAAAATCGCGTAGAAGGTTTTATTATCAATCGTTTTCGTGGCGACATTAAGCTACTCCAAGGTGGCTTGGACTGGTTGGAAGAAAAAACCGGCAAGCCCGTGTTAGCGGTGGTGCCCTATATTCATAACCTGCACATAGAAGCCGAAGATGCCGTTTCTGTGCAGCAACTAGGCGATCATCAAGACCAACTCAAGGTATTCGTACCCGTTTACCCTCGCGCCAGCAATCACACAGACTTTGATGCCTTACGCATGCACCCACAGGTAGACTGCAAGCTCTCCCGTGACACCCATGAATTTAATGGTGCCGATCTCATCATCCTACCCGGCAGCAAAAACACCCGTAACGACCTAGCTTGGCTAAAACAACACGGCTGGGACAAGATCATCGAACGCCACCTGCGCTTGGGCGGCAAGGTTATGGGTATTTGCGGCGGTTACCAGATATTAGGCAACTGGGTTCACGATCCACAAGGTTGTGAATCCTCCCCAGGCAGTTGCCAGGGACTTGGCCTGCTAGACATCGAAACCACCTTAGAAGGCGAAAAACAACTGCGCAATGTGCGCGGCCAATGGCTGGACACCAACAAACCAAACACTAGCCAAGTAACAGGCTACGAAATCCATGTTGGCAGCACAACAGGCAACGACACCACACGCCCTCTGGTACAGCTGGACGATGATTTTGGCCAACGCTATGACGGTGCTCGCAACGATGACAATAGCGTCATTGGCAGCTATGTACACGGCATACTCGACGAATCGAGCGTTTTGGACGCTATTCTTAGCTGGGCCGGTCTCGCTGCCGTGGAACCATTTGATTATCAGGCCCATCGTGCTAGTGAAATGGATCGTTTAGCGGATGTTACCGAAACAGCCTTACCGCTCAGCAAACTAATGCAGCTAATTAACAAGGCTGACTAAAGTAATGGGCTGCTGGGCACCTAGTAGTTCTGCCACAAGGATATAACCAATGAGTCTCATAGATCGCGTTGCCAGAAGCGCTTGCAAGATATAGCATAGCGCCATGACTTACTATCCCCTATTTCATAACAGCAAACAGCTGCACGTCCTCATCGTTGGTGGAGGACGCGTCGCCCTGCGCCGCGCCAAAGCCTTACTACAAGCTGGCGCAACCTGTGACCTCATAGCTCTTGAAGTGCAAATCGAACTTGCCGAGCTTGTCCACAAGCACGGTGGCCGCGTTATTCAACAAGCTTTTCATGCCGACTGGCTGAGTGACCAATATCAGCTAATTCTAGCTCTCACCAATGACATTAATGTCAACGCCCATATTGCCGAGCAAGCGAAACGCCAAGGCCTGATGGTGAATGTGGCCAACGATGCTAGTGTTGGCAACGTTGCCTTTGGCTCCACAGTTGATCGCCAGCCTCTGACTATTGCCATCAACAATGGCGGCGCATCGCCCGTCTTGTCACGCCTACTGCGTCAACAATTGGAACAATTTGTACCCAAGCACTACGGGCAATTATCCGCACTGGTCGGCAAATATCGTGATGCGGTAAAGCAGGCTTTACCCAAAGAAAGCGATCGCGTGGGCTTTTGGGAAGGCGTCTTGCAAGGTGCCGTTGCTGAAGCTTTATTCTCAGGCCAGCATAATGTTGCCGAAGATCTATTAAAGAAAGCTCTACAACAAGCCGATAAACATACTAGCAATGGCGAAGTATACCTATTAGGTGCCGGACCGGGTGATCCAGATTTACTTACTTTGCGTGCCTTTCGCTTATTACAGCAAGCGGATGTGGTGCTGCACGATGCTTTAGTTTCGGACCAAATTATGGCTTTGGTACCGGATTCTGCCGAACGTATTTACGTGGGCAAACGCCGTGCCAATCACAGCGTACCCCAAGGTGGCATCAATCAATTATTGGTTGATCATGCTAAGTTGGGCAAGCGTGTAGCACGCTTAAAAGGCGGTGATCCGTTTATCTTTGGCAGAGGCGGCGAAGAGATTGAAACCCTGGCAACATCTGGTGTACCCTTCCAAGTGGTACCCGGCATCACCGCTGCCAGTGGCTGTTCCGCCTATGCGGGCATACCGCTCACGCACCGTGATTACGCCCAATCTGTTCGCTTTGTCACAGGTCAATTGCGCGATGGCAGTATCGCGCTAGACTGGCAAGCATTGGCAGTTGAGCATCAAACTCTGGTATTCTATATGGGCCTAAAGGGACTTCCCATAATTTGCCAAGAACTCATCAAGCATGGCATGGACCCAAATATGCCTGCCGCTTTGGTGGAAAAGGGAACAACTCAGGACCAACGCGTTATCGTGTCGGACCTTTGCAATATACCTGAGGTCATGACTAAACAAACTGTCATGTCACCTTCACTATTTATTGTTGGCAGAGTAGTTGATCTACACGACAAACTAGCTTGGTTTGACTCAGAACGAGACGGCTAGTCACTGAAATAACACAAGGAAGTAGGTAACAAACGAGTACTACTCAAAGGTTGCAGACTGATGATAGACGATCTTGAAAAACAGATTAATGCCCTACTTGCTGAATGTGAGACAGCAATGTCTACCTATGCGGATAAAACCGGTGCCAATATGTTTCC
>CALKFY010000137.1 GCA_938084925.1 uncultured Pseudomonadales bacterium | reverse complement strand
GCTTCATAATAATTATTAGCGTGAAGGCATTTTAATTTATTCCTGATACCAATGACGCTTTAGTATTTTAATAGTAGCAGGCTTTATGCGAATGGCATTGAACTTGTCGCTGAGTCCAACGTGAATTATTCACGATAATATATTTATCGTGCCTAGGGTTAGGGGCAAGAATTAGGTATGGGGTGTTTGAATTGGATTGGAAAAGAGACAGTGAGGGGGTGTCTATTTGTAAATGCTACTTTCACCCTCCGGGCGAGTTTTAAAGCGGCGGTGTAACCACAGGTATTGCTCTGGATGCTGGCGCACAGCTTGTTCTATGTGGGCATTGATAATGCTTGCGTCTTGTACTTCATCACCACTAGGTAGCGCTGCAAGAGGCGTTAAGCGTAGGCTGTATTTGCCGTTGCTAAGATGTTGATGGGAAAAGAAAAACACGTGGCATTTGGTGCTTTTAGCTAAGCGACTAGCAATGCCCGTAGTGGCCGTTTGAATGCCAAAAAAGGGTGCAAAGACAGAGCGGTCTGGGCCCAAATCCTGATCTGGTGCTAGCCAGATGGTGTTGCCTCCTTTTAGTTCTTTTACTACTTGGCGGATTTGTTCGCGCTCTATGGCGCCGCCTAGGCAATGGGCTCTGCCCCGTAGGATTAAAGCATCCATCAAGGGGTTGTTGTGGCGTTGGTAGGTCACCATAAACGCTTGTTGCTGGTTGAGTAGAGCACAGCCTAAGTCTGGGCTGGTAAAGTGAGCACCTAAAATCAACACGCCCTTGTCTGAAGCGCAGGCTTGCTGCAGTTGTTCTATACCCTCTATTTCGAGGCGCTTGGATATATGACCAAGGGAACTCCACCACGCATAAGCGGTCTCAATGACACCCATGCCGTTGGCATAAAAGGTATCAAGAGCTAACTGCTCTTGCTGTTGCTTATCAAGTTCAGGAAAGCAGGCGGCGATATTTTTTTCTACAATGACACGGCGGCGCTTGGAGAGCTGGTACAATAGGCGACCTAAGAGACGGCCAAATTGTTTGCCAAGGGGCCAGGGCAATAAAGTGATCAGTCGTAGTAAGCTCATAGCGAACCATATAGGCCAATACTTGGGGCCATAGAAAGCGCTTAAAGAGGGTTTGGCTGTAGAATTATTTTGGCTGGACACGAGACAGATTTGATTGCAAGCTTTGAGGGCTTCAGTTTACACGTCAAGCATAGCCACAGCAATGTTGGTCGTCACTGCAGACGTGGCGTTTAGTTTAAATTAGTACACAAAGAAGACAGCGATTGTAATGAATACGGATGTACAAGAAACAACAGCAAATACCGCTACAGCTTGGGGTGTCTATAAGCGCCTACTAGGTTATGTTGGACACTATTGGGGTATTTTTGCTATTGCCATTGTTGGCTTTGCTTTGTTTGCTGCTTCTCAGGCTGGCTTTGCTCGGCTCATGGAATACATGGTGGAAAGCGTTGAGAATAATGACGTTGAAGCTCGCTATCTAGTGCCAGGTTTTGTCATGTTAATGTTTGTTATCCGTGGCATAGGCTTCTTTTTAGGTAACTATGGTGTGGCCTATGTAGCTAGGCGTGTGGTACATGATTTACGCGTAGCTATTTTTGATCAGTTATTGGTGTTGCCAGCTGCTTATTATCACCGCCATTCCTCAGGTACCTTGTTATCCAAGCTAACATTTAATGTTGAGCAGATCACTGGCGCCGCCACCGACGCTTTGAAGATTCTCGTGCGTGAAGGTCTGACAATCATAGCTTTGTTTGTATACCTACTGTACTTGAATTGGCAGCTAACTATGGTGTTCCTGTTAGTGGGCCCGTTTATTGGTTTAGTGGTAAACCGTGCATCTAAGCGTTTTCGTACTATCAGTGGTAACTTGCAAGACAGCATGGGTGACGTTACAGCGAGCGCTAGTGAGTCCATTAAAGGCTTTGATGTAGTGCGCATGTTTGGTGGCCAAGAGCAGGAAAGAAAGCGTTTCTTTGCGGCAAGTAACGGCAACCGTCAACAAGCCATGAAATTAGCCCTGGCTGAATCCATTGCCACACCGCTGGTGCAAATGATTGTGGCCTCAGCTATGGCTCTGCTTATTTTTTTGGCTTTGCAGCCCGCTATTATTTCGACCATGTCGGCAGGTGAATTTATCGCCTTTATTACGGCGGCCGGTATGTTGACTAAGCCCTTGCGTAGTCTCACAGAAATTAACGCTATCTTGCAGCAAGGTATTGCGGCCGCGCAGAGTATTTTTGCGTTATTGGACGAAACGCCAGAAAAAGAGCCAGCCACTGACAAACCAGTGAGTTTGCAGGCCTCAGGGGATATCGTTTTTCAGCAGGTGAGCTTTGCTTATCAAGACAAATCTGTGCTCAATAACATTCAGCTTACTTTACCTGCTGGCAAGGTCGTGGCCTTGGTGGGGCGTTCCGGTAGCGGTAAGTCTACCTTGGTGAACTTGTTGTTGCGCTTTTATGATCCGCAAACTGGCCATATCAGTATTAGTGGTCAGGCTGTTGATCAGGTGTCACGCACGGACTTACGGCAGCAAATAGCCTTGGTGAATCAGCAAGTCATGTTATTTAACGGCACCATTGCCGAAAATATCGCCTATGGCGCCATGGCGGGTGCAGCAGATGAAGCTATTGCGGCGGCGGCCGCTGCTGCCAGAGTCGATGAATTTACCGACCGTATGCCTGATGGCATGCAAACGCAAATTGGTGAATCCGGTGTGTTGTTATCCGGCGGCCAGCGTCAGCGTATTGCCTTGGCTCGCGCGCTACTCAAAAACGCACCGATTTTGGTCTTAGACGAAGCGACGTCGGCCTTGGATACGGAATCTGAAAGGCATATTCAAAGCGCTCTTAATGCTGCCATGTCTGGGCGTACCACCTTGGTCATTGCCCATCGTTTGTCGACTATCGAGCAGGCCGATATTATTGTGGTGATGGATCAGGGATCGATTGTGGAGCAGGGTTCACACGCTGAA
>CALKFY010000136.1 GCA_938084925.1 uncultured Pseudomonadales bacterium | reverse complement strand
CTGTACTTCGGCATAGTAACCATCAACAATTTTGGTCACACTAAGATCAGAACCATTGCGTTCGGCTTCGTCCATGCAGATAGCTAGATCCTTACGCATCCAGTCAACGGCAAAGCCAAACTCAAACTCATCATCAACCATAGTGCTGTTGCGGTTGGCCATCTGCCATGAACCAGCCGCACCTGCGCCGATAGCTTGGAACACCTGCTTGGCATCCAAACCAGCGTTGGCAGCAAAAGCCACACCCTCGGACAAACCTTGTACCAAACCGGCAATACAAATTTGGTTAACCATCTTAGTTAGCTGGCCAGCACCCACATCACCCAACAAGGTCATGCTCTTGGCATAGGCATCCATGGCTTTTTCGGCACGGGCAAAATCAGCTTCACTACCACCACACATAATGGCCAACTGGCCATTTTCGGCACCGGCTTGACCGCCAGAAACTGGGGCATCTACAAAGCCTACTTGCAAGGCTGCGGCCTGCTCACCAAGCTCACGTGCCACTTCTGCCGAGGCAGTGGTATGGTCAACAAACAAGCTACCTGGTGCCATGCAAGCAAAAACCCCTTCTTCGCCCAACACCACACTACGTAGGTCGTCGTCATTGCCCACACAGCAAAACACAATATCTGCGCCTTGTGCTGCCATGGCTGGCGTTGGTGCCCAAGCACCACGATGTTCAGCCACCCAAGCTTTAGCCTTGGCCTCGGTACGGTTATAAACCACTACGTCATAGCCAGCTTCTGCCAAATGTCCTGCCATGGGGTACCCCATAACGCCCAAACCAATAAATGCCACCTGTGCCATATACAATCTCTATCTAAAAAACACTAAAGCGGCAGTCTAGTGCGTGGCCTTGCCAAACACAAGCTCAAGACTCTCAGGGACTGGCTTTTCCTGTGGGGAAGTGCCAGTTCGGTTTCTCTTCTCAGGGGACAGGCACTTTTTGCTCGCTTCGCTCCCAAACAAGAGCCGGTCCCCACCACCCACCCTCAGGGACTGGCTTTTCCCGTAGGGAAGTGCCAGTTCGGTTTCTCTTCTCAAGGGACAGGCACTTTTTGCTCGCTTCGCTCCCAAACAAGAGCCGGCCCCCACCACCCACTTTCAGGGACTGGCTTTTCCCGTAGGGAAGTGCCTGTCCCGTATCACCCACACATATACTAGGGTTATGGCGCTTTTACACTCCGAAATGACGCGATTACCTAGACTAAAAACAGTAGTTTGCTATAGCATGCGTGCATAGGTAAATTTGGCGAGTTGTAAGCTGCCAATTGCCACAATAATAGCGACAACAACAGAGAGTATATTCATGGCCTTGCGACTAGGTATTGATACAGGTGGCACCTACACAGATGCAGTGTTGGTTGACGACAATAATGACGTGCTTGTAGCCGTCAAAAGCCTCACCACACGCCACGATTTAACCATTGGCATTGGCGAGTCTCTGCGCAAAATCCCCGTAGAGCGTCTGGCCGATATCGAACTGGTTTCTCTATCGACAACTCTCACCACCAATGCCGTGGTAGAAGGCAACGGCGCACCGGTTTGCGCTTTGCTAGCCGGACTGAGCGAAGCCCAAGTAGTAAAGAGCGGCTTGCGTGAGATCCTAGAAGAAGAACAAATCGTGCGTGTAGACGGCGGCCATGATGCCGGTGGTAAACAGGTTAATGCACTAGACGAAGAAGCGGCCAAAAAAGCCATCTTGGCCAACAAAGACAAGGTATCTGCCTTTTCTGTATCTGCCCAGTTTGGCGTGCGTAACCCTGGCCACGAAATTCGCCTACAAGAAATGGTACGCGAACTAACGGGTATGCCGGTTACCTGTGGTCACGAACTGGCGACCAGCCTTGGTGCCCCACGACGCGCCCTTACCGCTAGCCTTAACGCCCGCATGATTCCCTTTATCCAAGCGTTGATAGAAGCCGTAGAAGCTATTCTGCAAGAACTAGAGATCAGCGCTCCATTGATGATCGTAAAAGGTGACGGCTCCATTGTTAACGCCAGCACCGCTTTAGTTCATCCAGTAACGACTATTTTGTCTGGCCCTGCTGCCAGTGTCATCGGTGCCTGCGCCATGTCCGGTGCCAAAAACGCTATTATCTCGGATATGGGTGGTACCACTACCGATATCGCCATCGTCACAGACGGCCAGCCAGAACTCGCTAGTGAAGGTGCTCGCGTAGGTGATTGGCAGCCCATGGTAGAAACCGTCAAGGTATACTCCATTGGCCTAGGCGGTGACAGCGAAGTACGCTTTAACGGCGGTAACATCAAACTAGGCCCACGCCGCGTAGTACCGATAAGTTTGTTATGTGATCAGTATCCGCATATTTTGGATCGCCTAAAATCTCACCTAGGCGACATGGCGAGCCCTCGTCACAACCGTTTTGTGACTCGCTTAGAGCGCAACGAAGCCTTGCTAAACCAGCTTAACGAGCACGAGCTAGCCGCTTGGGAGCTATTGGGTGAAGGCCCCGTAGAACTAGAAACCCTAGTATTTGAAAACAAAGACCTAGCCAAAGCCATGGCGCGCTTAGAGCGCAAGGGTATGGCCATCTATTCTGGCTTTACCCCTTCTGATGCCGCCCACGTATTAGGCAAGAGTGACCACTGGAACACCGAAGGGGCCAAGTTAGCGGCACTAGTATGGTCACGCCAAATGCGCCACCTGTATGGCTTTGGTACCTGGGAACAAGACAACCCAGAAGAACCCGCCGAGCGCGTATTTACCTTGATGCACGATGCTATTTGCCAGACTTTACTAGAAGCAGGCTTACACCAAGAAAACCTACTTAACGAAGCCCGCTCACGCCATATTGCCGAGTTAATGGGCAAGCTGATTTTGAAAGCAGGCCAAAAGGACGACAAGGATTCTTTGTTTGGCATTAACTTCGCCCAAAGCCATCCGTTAGTGGCCGTAGGTGCACCAGCAGCTACCTACTACCCACGCGTAGCCGATAGCTTGAACGTAGAACTAGTGCTGCCTAAGTACGGCTATGTAGCCAACGCCTTGGGCGCTGTTATGGGGTCGGTAGTACAACGCGCCGAAATCGCCATTACTCAGCCTACCCAAGGTATTTACCGCGTCTTCAATAAACAAACACCGTTTGATTGTACGGACCTACAAGATGCTTATGACAAGGCCGAAGCCTTAGTCAAAGACGAAGCGACTAGCTTGGCCAGCAATGCCGGTGCCAAAAACATCGAAGTGCGTATTCGCCACAACAACAAGCACGTTATCTCCGAACTTGATGGCGACTTGTTTGTAGAAGCCAAGATTACGGCCATTGCTTCTGGCAAGCCAGACTTGGATGTTCAAATTAACCACTAGGAAGCTATGCAGCAGAATTCGACTCAAGGTCTAACTGAACAGATAGCCGCCAAAGTGGCTCAATACGGTTTAAGCGTATTGAGCCACTTTGACGCGAAACAAAACTTGAGTGCAGAACTGCAAGAGCAATATCCATGGGCACAGTCCTTGGTGTTAGTAGGCCAAGGCGCACAAGGTTACTGGCCGGTGTTTAGCCAGTCTGACGAATACCTAGATGGTGAAAAAGACCCAATAGATCGCTGGGGCCAGCGTATTGGTGATGACATAGCGGCAAACTACAACGGAGTGGCTTTCTACCCCTTCACAGGGCCGCCATATTGGCCCTTCTTAAGCTGGGCGGCCGCTGCCGGCGATACCGCATCAAGTCGCTTAGGCATGCACCTACACCGCACTTATGGCCTGTGGCATAGCTATCGCTTTGCTTTGCTATTGCCAAGCCAGGCACCAGAAGCTACCCCAGCCAATACCTATCAAGCCCCATGTAGCACTTGCGACAAGCCCTGCTTACCCCCCTGCCCTGTTGACGCCTTTGCCAACGAGGGCGAATATCAAGTGGCCAAATGCCGAGCTTATGTGCGGGATAATCCAGATAGTATTTGCTACACCCAAGGCTGCCAAGCACGCCTAGCCTGCCCTGAAGGACAAGGTAGCCACGAGCTAGCGCAGCATCAGTATCATATGCGGGTATTTGCGAGGGGTTAATTGATGGAAGAATTGATGGGGAAATTGATGGGGACAGGCACTTTCCTTCGGAAAAAGCCAGTCCCCTAAATATCGCGGGGACTGGCTCTTGTTAACCGCGCAGCGGATAAAAGTGCCTGTCCCTTGATGAGATACCTACAAAGTCTGCGAACAACGCCCAGCCTGACGCTCACGATAAGCATCAAACTGCATAGCAATATTACGCAAGAAGAAACGGCCCAGCTCAGTCACTGCAATGCCCGTATCGGTCATTTCTACAAAGCCGTCGGTCACTAGCTCCTGCATGTCCACCAAAGACGTATCAAAGTATTCGGCAAAGTCGATACCTAGTTCGTCACTGATGTCGCTGAAATCTAGCTTCAACTGGCACATCAAACGGTTAATCACCGTACGACGGATACCGTCATCTACTGTTAGGGCTAGGCCCTTGGCCAAAGGTAGTTGACCGGCATCCAATGCTGCCTCGTAGTCTTCTAGCTCTTTGTGGTTCTGACGGTAAGCCTTAGGGCTCTGGGACACAGAAGACAAACCAATACCCAAAATAGCCTTGGATTCAGTCACACTATAACCTTGGAAATCACGCTGTAGCTTGCCGTTGTTCCAAGCCTTGGCTAGCTCGTCTTCGTGCTTGGCAAAGTGGTCCAAACCAATAAAGGTATAACCAGCGGCTTCTAGGGTTTCACGGCTGTCTTGGAAGATATCCAACTTAGCTATAGGATTTGGGAAGATATCGCTAGCAAACACCTTTTGTGTAGGTTTGAACCAAGGCACGTGGGCATAGTTGAACAAGGCAAAACGATCAGGCTCTAATTCCAATACATCTTGGATAGTCTGCTTGAAACTTTCGCGGTCTTGATGGGGTAAGCCGTAGATCAAGTCCACGTTAATAGACGTAAAGCCAGCTTCGCGCAACCAACGCACAGCGTTGATGTTGCACTCCATTGGCTGTGGGCGGTTCACCGCTTCTTGCACGATAGGGCTAGTGTCTTGAATACCAATAGAGGCACGCTTGGCACCTAAGCGAGAAAAAGCCCATACCTGGTCTTCTGTGAGTACATCGGGAGATAGTTCGACGCTGATTTCTACATCTGGCGTCAACGGCAAATAGCAACGTAACAAAGCATTTAAACGGTCTATCTGCTGAGGATTCAAAAAATTAGGAGTACCGCCACCAAAGTGGATCTGACCAACTTTCACATCAGTCAGCTGAGCACGCCAAAGCAACATTTCTTTGGCCAAATAATCTAGGTAACGGTCAGCCTTGTCTTGCTTGCGAGTAACAATCTTGTTGCAACCGCAAAACCAGCACATGGTGCGACAAAACGGCAGGTGAATATAAACAGAAATAGGATCTTTCTGGGCCTTAAGGTCCTGCAAAAATTGATCATCCTGAAAATCATCGGCAAAGTGCAAGGCACTCGGATAAGACGTATAGCGCGGGCCTGCTAAACCATATTTATCAATAAGTTCTGTAGAGACCTGGACAGCTTGCATATCATCGACCTTAACAATCATGTATTTAAAAAAAAAGCTCCCTTCGCGTCAGCCAAGGGAGCCAATAAGAAGTCCGCAAGAGACAACATTGAGAGTAGTGCAATGGATGCACAGGTATAGATTAAGGGGTTATCAGAAACAGAACCTTGACCTTTGTCATTAGTTTGCTGGGTTTACTGCAAAACTATGACAAAAAACTCAAAAATTCAGCTTTTTGACCAATATTGATCTCACTTCTACCCGCAATTAACACCACACCATTGGCACAAGTAGCTTGTGCCGCCGAGCCTGCCGCCTCACCTTTGCAAGCTTTGAGGCGCAAACCACGGCTGCCGACATCACTAACAGCCAAAAGCAGGCGTTCGTGCTGGCTAGGGTTTTCTAATTTGCGCGATACCGGCACTTCTTGCACCTGAGCATTACGCCCTAACTGTTGGCGTACCAAGGGTTGAATCAGCCAGGTGGCTGCCATTAATAGGTCTTGCTTCAACAAAGGCAAAGCTAACACTAACTTGCCGGCAAGCTCACCTAAAAGAATATGCTGGCCATCTGGCAAAATAACCTGATTAAGACCACCCTGTAGCTGCTTTTGTACACGCGCCCAATCTAGGTTGTCCATATCGCCACCCAAGACCAACATCTGTGAATCAGAGTCTTTTACCAAGGCCACCAAGCTTTCACTAATTTCTTCATCTTGGGCTGGCAAGGTATACCAGTCGGCATCACTACCGTGCATGGCTTGAGCCAACCAACAATGGCATGCCAAAGGATCTTCGGGGGTTTGTGAAAACAGTGCCGCACTAATGGTCGGCGCAGCAAATACGTCCACCTGCTCCACACCTAGCTCCGCTAAGGTAGCCAATCCTATATTATTGATATCTTGGCCTGCCTGCATAATGACATGGCCTTGGCGGGCAAATTCTGCCTTGGCCATACTATTGGACTTGGCCGCGATGGGATCATTAAGACGCAATTGGTAGCCAGC
>CALKFY010000135.1 GCA_938084925.1 uncultured Pseudomonadales bacterium | reverse complement strand
CAATGTGGTTTTGCCAGTAGTCTAAACGTTGCATAAATTCAGTATTGTCAGGCCCAAGGGCGTCCAGCAATGCTTGATCTTGGGCGTCTAAGGTATCGGTAGCTTGAGCATAAGCTAAACGATCTAGCTCATTGTAATCAGCGTTCATACCAATTCTCCAAACATTTGCGTAACAGTGGCATGCTACGCGCCATCCATGATTTCACCGTACTCACAGGGCGTTGCATCTTGTCGGCAATTTGCTGTGCTGTTTGGCCGTGAAAGTAGCTTGCCATGAGGCAATGGGCTTGTTCTTCTTTAAGGGTAGCCAAACAGTTTTGTAATTTGGCATTGGCTTCTATTACTTCCAGTTGGCTTACTTGCCCGGGGCTAGTATCTATCATTTCGGGCACCTCATCTGGGTCAATATTGTGATCAACTAGTTTGTCTTGTTTCCTTAGGGTATCTATAGCTTGGTTGCGCACTATGCGGCTTAACCACGTCATGGCATTGGCTTTGCTTGGGTCAAATTGGTCAGCCTTTTGCCAGACCTTAAGAAAACTATCTTGCAAGGCATCTTCGGCGAGTTGCTGGTTCTTTAATATACGTAGGCACACAGAAAAAAGACGCACACGGGCGGCCGTGTAGAGCGATTTAAACACTTGCATGTCTTGCTCTTGGCTTAGGGAAATCAATAGTGGCTGAATTTCTTGCATATTTTTGCGTCTTTTTCCTAGTGGCCTGCGTAAGTATAGGAGTGTTTAAGTAAAACACAGATAAAAAATAATTGTTATTTCATCATCCATTGTTCTTTAGGAGATATCCCATGAATAAAATGAAAACCGTAACCGTAGCAACCATCATCACGGGCCTTACCGCACTTGGTGCCGCGTCTATTGGTAACGCAGCCGATCAAGAAAAGTGCTATGGCGTGACCAAGGCTGGCAAAAATGATTGTGCTACCAAAACGTCTTCTTGTGCCGGCACTTCAACAGAAGATAGCCAAACAGATGCCTTTATCGTAGTCCCAGCAGGTTTATGCGCAAAGCTAACCGGTGGCAGGTTGGAATCCATGTAAGCCCAATAAGCAAGTAATTAGGACTTGAAACCTATGAATGTCATGCAGCAATGGTCTGGAATTGGGTTACGTCACCCACATTACCAAAACATTTTGGCAAATTTGCCAGAACTGGGTTGGTTGGAAGTGCATCCAGAGAATTACTTTGGCAGGGGTGGTTTGCCCCATGAGTATCTAAGCCAAATTGCTGCGCATTACGATCTTAGCTTTCATGGGGTAGGCATGTCCCTGGGGGGTGATTGCCCCCTAGATTTAACCCACCTACAGCGCTTTCGTGAACTGATGGATATATACAATCCAGTGAGAATATCGGAACACATGAGTTTTTCAGCCGTTGCAGGTAGGCATATGCACGATCTACTACCCATACCTTACACGCCAAAGTCGCAAAGGCTGTTTTGTGATCGTGTGCAATACGCACAAGATTATTTAGGAACACAGCTATTGATTGAAAACCCCTCAAGTTATTTGCAGTTTACCGAGTCGAGCATTCCTGAATGGGAGTTCTTTGCAGCTTTGCCAGGATTAACGGGTTGTGGATTGCTGCTAGATGTTAACAACGTTTACGTGACTTGTCAGAATCACAATTATGATGCCAAGGCTTATCTACAGGCTATTGATGGCAATGATGTTGGCGAAATTCACCTTGCAGGGCATACGCTCAAACATTTTGCGCAAGGTAGCATTTGCATTGATGACCATGGCTCGGAAGTAACACCCGCTGTATGGGATTTATTTGCCCAAACTATTACCAGGATTGGACCTAAGCCGACACTTATTGAATGGGATACACAAGTTCCCGAGTTGTCAGTACTTATGGCACAACGTCAGCTAGCGCAAGATCTATTAGAGGAGAGCTTATGTGGCAATCCAGATTAGTCGCCAACGTTTTGCAGCAGGCCCCTGTTGAACAAGATATTAGTGGCCATATCAGTGGTAGTTTGGCGCCTGAAAACTTGTTGCAAATCTATCGTCATAATTATTTTAGTCGTATGCAGGAAGCCTTGCAGGCGACATTTAGAAAAACAGAAGCCATGTTGGGGAGTGCTTTTTTTAAGCAAGTTAGCCACGATTTTATATTGGCCAAGCCATACCAAGAAGCTAGTTTATTGAATTTCGGCGCCATCTTTTCTGCATATTTAAAAGACACACCCCAGCTTAGTCAATTGGCCTATGTGGCTGACTTAGCCGCATTGGAGTGGGCCATGGAAGAAGTCTATAACGCTCAAAGGCGCTTGTCTTATGAGTCGGTGCGGCTGAATCCTGCTATGAAGTTAGTAGCTAGTGACTACGCCTTGCTGGACATTTGGCAGTATACAGGCACCGAAAGTGCTGAGTTAGATGTGTGTCATCAGGCACAGTGGGTGTTAGTGGTTTGGGTGCAGGGGAATATTCGTTTGCAGGCATTTGACCAACAACAAGGGGAACTGTTGCAAGCCATTATGCTTACTGATTATGAAGAGCAGCAATTGGCCTTTTCGCAATTGCCTAAAACGACGACAAATTGGTTACTTAATATTGGTGTTCTTGTCTGAGGAGGATTTATGAAAGCATTGAAACAAACACACAACTCGGTAGTACGAGCTTGGCAACCACACCTGTTGGATGTGTTGATGTTGTTACTACGTTTGTACGTGGCTTGGGTGTTCTGGCGAGCTGGCTATCTAAAACTGACTAACTGGCCAGCCACCGAATACTTGTTTGAGTATGAATATTTGGTGCCTTTGTTGCCATGGCAAATGGCAGCAGTGTTAGGCACTGCAACAGAATTGATGGTGCCTTTATTTATTGCCTCTGGGCTCCTAACCCGGCTGATGGGCGGGGTATTGTTTGTCTTTAATGCAGTAGCCGTGGTGTCCTATCCTGTGCTCTACCAAGACGGTTTTGCATTATTTGCTAAGGGCGCCATGGATCACCAGATATGGGGCTTAATGTTGTTATTTATAGTACTTTTAGGCGCAGGTCGCTGGAGCCTTGATCGACGCCTTGTTATTGATTAAATTTGAGCAGTAGTTCGGTGGTGTGTGGGTCCATAAATCCTTCTACGGTAGCTTCTGTTTCAAGCTGTAGGGCCTTTTCTAGGTCGGCACTGGCAGATTGGTTAAGTACGCGTTTCATGGCCCTTACCGACAGAGTAGGCAACTGTGCTAATTGCATTGCCACCTTATAGGCTTGTTGTTGCAACTCGTCGTCTTCTACTACACGCCAAGCTACGCCCAGTTTCTCTAGTTGTTCTGCTTGGTAGCGTTGGCCCAAAAACAGCATTTCTTTGGCCTTGTTTAAACCTACCAAGGCTGGCAATAAACTCGTCACTGCGCCTGTAACAAACAAATTCAGTGACACTTCTGGAAAGAAGGCTCTGGCTGATTTAGCCCAAATGGGAAAGTCGCAGTTAATGGCCCATTCAAAACCACCACCTACTGCCCAACCATTGATAGCACCGACAATGGGTTTTTCGCCAAATACCATAGCTCGAGTAACGCGTTGAATAGCATCAACGAGATCTTTAGCCTCAGTCTCATTTTCTGGGTGCACGTGTTCTACGCGGTCATCGCCAGCACAAAAGGCACGGCCTTCGCCCGTGAGCACAATAGCTTTGGCCGCGGGGTTTGCATTGGCGTCTGCAAAGGCTTGGGCTAAATCGTCAATCAGCTGGCGATTCATGGCGTTTAAACTATGCGGCCGGTTAAGGCGAATGGTGCAAACGCCTTGTGTGTCTGTATCGCTTAATACGGTGGCATAAGTGGGGACGGATTGGCTCATGAGTAATTCCTTATCACACGTTTGGTTTTGCCTTCGATTCTTGGCAGGCTGTTAGCATCCAATAATGTCACCTGAGCGCTAGCGCCAAGATGTTGTTTTATCTGTTGTGCAAATTCTGAGGCGAGTTGTTGCTTTTGCTCCGCACTTAAATCAATAGCACCATCGGCAAGTTCTACATGGATAGGCAGGTGGCTATAGGGCGGCGGGCTGTCTAGCACAATACGGTAGTCACCACTAAGTTGTGAATGGTTATTTACCAAGGTGGCCACCATGGTAGGAAAGAGGTTGAGGCCGCGTACTACCACCATATCATCACTACGACCCACTACCTTAAAGCGCATACCCGTACGTTGGCAACTGCAAGGTTTTGTGTCGGTGATTTGGATAATATCACCAGTACGAAAACGCACTAGAGGTTGGCACTGACGTTGTAAATGGGTTAGTACCAGTTCGCCTTTGGCCCCCTTAGTTATTTCGATAGGTTGTTCTGTGTCTGGGTCTATTAGCTCAGGATAGAGCACGTCAGTAGCCATATAGTGGAGGGCGGTATCATGCTCGCACTGGCCGGCAAAGTTGCAAAAAACGTCGGATACGCCGTAGTTAGCGTTACGGGCCTCTATGCCCCAGGTGTCTTTTAAACGCGCTTTAAAGTGCGGATCGTCCAAGCCAGGCTCACCGCCAAACAAACCCAGTTTTAAACCAAGGTCTTTTGGTGACAGATGAGGAAATTTGGCTTTCATTACCTGTTCCAAAACGGACGGATAAGACGGCGTGCAGGAAATAGCACTGATGTCTGTTTCCAAAATGGTACGAATTAGAAGTTCTGTATTGCCTACGCCAAAAGGCACGACCGTAGCCCCAGTCTTTTCTAGTGTGAGATGGTCCGTTAGACCACCCATCCACATTTGATAATTAAGACAATGCACCACTGTGTGGTCTGGAGTAAGGCCAGCAGAGCTTTGGCAGCGACCACCAATGACTTCGGTTATGTGGCTATCATCGGCGGACATAACTAAATTCATGGCCTGGCCAGTAGTGCCCGAGGTACGATGAAAACGATTGGCCTGCTTAGATGGTGCAGCTAGGTAGTTGCCATAGGGAGGGTGGACCGCTTGTGATAAGCGCAGCATGGCCTTGTCAGACAAGGGGAGTTGGCTTATATCAGCAAGTTGTGCAGGTGGTTGTTGCATGCCCCAAAGCTGCTTGTAGAAAGCAGAATGGGTAGCCACATAGCGGCTTTGTTGAGCCCAAGCCTGTTGCTGATGTTGGTTGAGTTGCTCCAGTGAAGCAAAATCACCGTCTGGAAGTAAGCCCATAATATGCACTAGTGTTTATTCTTAGTGCAGGCATAGTGCCACGGGCTAATAGGCGCTGCAAGCAGCGCCTATAATTGTCTTATTTAGCAGCCGCAGTTATCGCCGCAACCAAGGCCTTCTGCTACCGGCAGGGCAGAGATAGCCGCACGGGTAGCAACAGTAGCTAGTGCCGCTTCAGCCGCTTCACGGCCTTTTTCTACAAAGTGAGCTGCGTAGATATCGCTATGGTGCTGAGTAGGCTGGAAATTGTGTGGGGTTAGGGACACAGACAATACTGGTACGCCAGTGTCCAGGCCTACTCGTACAATACCGTCAACTACAGACTGAGCAACAAAATCGTGACGGTAAATACCACCGTCAACCACAAGGGCAGCGCAGGCAATGGCATCGTAACGACCCGTAAGGGCAAGGTCTTGTGCCAGTAAAGGCATCTCTAATGCACCGGGTGCATCAAAAACATCAATTTGCTCGGCAGGAATTAGTTGCTGAAAACCAACAAGGGCTTGGTCAACAATGTTGTTGTGCCAAGTGGCTTTAATAAACGCATAGCGCGTGTCAGACATGGGTGGGGCTCCAATAATATTTTAAAGAAAGCCAAGGCGTAGGCATCCATAAGCCGAATAAGGCTATGGTTGTGTTCTCTTGCATCCGGACTTTAACCGTCGGCTCAGGCTCTTATTCCTGATCAGCTTGACCCTACCTAGGTAGGCGCTCGCGGGCTCGTCTTGTGACATACCGCCGGTGGGGAATTTCACCCCGCCCTGAGAAGTGCGCAACTATAGCAAATAAGCTTAACCTGTTAAATAGTTGCTTTGGCCTAGGGGCGACATATTTTGTTTAAAAGCCCACTTTGTTTCAGCCAAGGGGCTAGCGCTTAGTTATTTCTCATTTTGGCCATCATGATTAGGCCAAGTATTGGGCATAACAGGATCAATGCGGGTATGAGTAAACTGTTGGTGGCCATTAGCCAAGGGGTAGCTTGAGCAACTAGGGCACCGGTGAGTAATTGCATAAAGCCAATCATGCCAGAAGCCGTACTTGGACCAAGGCTAGTGCTGCTGATGGCAGCACTTTGCGAGTTAGGTTGGCTAAAACCACGGCCAAAGGTGTACAAAGCCATGGGTACAAATAGACCGAGATAAGTGAATTCCACATACAAACTGAACAGCAAAATAGCACCACCAGCCAAAGACAGCACGTGGCCACTGATGATCATGCGCTTAATGCCTTGGTTTTTGGATATTTTTGCTGCTACAAAGCTGCCTGCCATAAAACCAATAGACACCCACAAAAACCAGGTGCCGTAGTCGGCAGATGAACCTTGAAGTTTGTCCGCCACTAGATAGGGCGCGCTACCAATAAACAGGTAGAAACCGGAGGCAATAACTGCCGTGGACAAGGCGTAAGGCAAATAGCCGGGGCTTTTTATCACTGCTAAATAGTGAACTAGTACGCGACTTAAGCGTAGCTCATGTTGAGTCCCCGTTTCTGGCAATTTAAATACCACGATCAACCAGGACAGGCTGCCCAAAATCATCGAGAAATAAAATAAAGATTGCCAGCCCCACATAAGGTTCATGTAACCGCCCAAGGTTGGAGCAATGGCTTGAGATAGACCAATGGATAGGGTGATATAGCCAATTTTTCCGGCTGCAACTTCACGGCTATGACGATCCAGCATGATAGTGCGTGCTAGGGCCATGCCAGTGCAGCCCCCTAGTGCCTGTAGTACACGACCGACTAACAGCCAAGTGAGGTCATTGGCATTGGCGGCAACCACGCAGCCCAGCATATGAATCACAATGCCTGCTAGCAGAACAGGGCGACGACCAAAGCGATCAGCCAAAGGGCCTAGCAATAGTTGCCCGATTGCCAGAGCCAGCAAGTACAAGGTGAAGCTAAGCTGAACCGAGCTAATGGGTAAGCCCAAATCATTAGCCATATCAGGCAAGGCGGGCAAAAGAATGTTTAATGCCACAGGGCTGACCATGGCCATGATGGTAAACATGGCCATGGGTGGAAGTGGGGCTTGTACAGAAGAATGTGTCAAAAGAAATTGCTGTCAGTTAACTTGATAAGCCAATTATGTTGACACAAGTGAATAAATTAACCAAGTAGTTAATGTGTTAATTAAGTTAGGCTTCGTTGGCTATTTAGCTCTTGGTCAAATACAACTATCCACACTTACTGTCGCCACAATTAAGGCAGGTATCACAGCCATCTAAGCGCACCATGGCTTTTTGATTACACTTATTACACCAGCTGGCAGTTTCGGGAAAGGCGTTGTCTGTTTGTTCAGATTGATTTGCTTGAGCGTAGGCGGCTTTCTTTTCGGCGATAAGGGCTTGCTGAGCGCTAGATAGTTCGGGCTTGTCTAACAAACCGATGGTTTGCAGGTGTGACTCAATGGCAAAGCCTATTTCTGCCACTAAAGAAGGCATAAAACCGCCTTTTTTAAAGTAACCACCCTTGGGATCAAATACGGCTTTTAATTCATCTACTAAGAAGGTGACGTCACCACCTTTACGAAATACCGCGGATATAACCCGGGTGAGTGCCACTACCCATTGGAAGTGATCCATGTTTTTGGAGTTGATAAATACTTCGTAAGGGTGGCGTTGTTCGTGTTCGGTACCTTCATTCAGCAAGATGTCATTGATGGTGATGTAAAGAGCATGGTCTGACATGGGTGGTTTTATCTTGTAGGTTGCGCCTAGCAAGTATTCAGGCCTCGGCATATTTTCATGTACTTCTTCCAAAGCCGGTGTTAGCTCAGGTACAGAACCAGGGTTTTGGGGCGTATCTGTGTTAACAAGCTCCAAGGCGACGATGGTTTGGTCAATGGTAATAGTCATATTGGAGTTCCTTATAGTTTGCCGTAGTAGCCTTCTTTGATGGCTTCATAGAGATTGGAAGCTAGGTGCTCTTCGCCGTCATAAACGACAGTTTCATCGCCATCCAGTTCTACTTGGCTGCCTTCGGCTAAGGTAAAGCGATAACGGGTATTGGCTTGGTCCTGTTGTTTGACTAGCACACCTTGGAAGCGTTCTGGGTTATAACGGAATGTGGTACAGCCTTTTAGGCCTTGCTGTG
This sequence comes from uncultured Pseudomonadales bacterium, assembly GCA_938084925.1. Classification (GTDB taxonomy): domain Bacteria; phylum Pseudomonadota; class Gammaproteobacteria; order Pseudomonadales; family Balneatricaceae; genus Njordibacter. Next base: position 3,043 of record CALKFY010000135.1, on the reverse strand, counting down.
CCGCTTGCCAGTAGATCTGCTTAAAATCGTCAAATTCGATATCTGTTGCTACGTTGATGGTCTTAGAAATGGAAGAATCGATCCAAGTCTGAGCGGCAGCCTGAATGGCAATGTGAGCAGAAGGTGATATCTGGTCTGCATCCATAAAATAGTCAGGTAATGCTTGTTCGGTATGAGAACCTATATGGGCTTGGTAATGAAGCCGTTCATAGGATAAAACGTCTACCTGCATTTTGGATTTCTTGCCAGGTATGATGATGTTACGACGATATTGATGGGCAAAGCTGGGCTCAATGCCGTTGCTAGCATTGTTGGCAAACGACAAGGCAATGGTGCCAGTGGGTGCAATAGAGCTGTGATGAGTAAAGCGGCAGCCGTGCTGACTAAGTTGGTCTTGCAGTTCTTTGTCTTCTTGTCCTAGGCGCTGCAGGTAACGGCTATACTTGCTCCATAGCAGTTTGTTGCTAATGTTATCACCTTCTTTGATACCGTCTGTGGCCATTTCTGGGCGTTGTTGTAGCATAGCCCCTGTGACTAGGGTTTGTTCGTTAAAGATGGGGGCTGGGCCTTTTTCTTGAGCTAGCTCTAGGCCTGTACGGTAACCCTGCAGAGCTAATTGTTTGCTTACTTCTCCGGTAAATACCAGGGACGCTTCATCCCCATAGTGCATTTTCATCATGCTAAGAGCAGAGCCTAGGCCCAAAAAACCCATGCCATGGCGGCGTTTGTACTGAATTTCGTGTCTTTGCTGCGCCAAAGGTAGGCCATTAAGTTCCACCACGTTATCGAGCATGCGGGTAAATATTGCAACAACTTCGCGGAAGCTCTGCCAATCAAAATGGGCTTGTTCAGTAAAGGCTTGCTTAACAAAACGCGTGAGGTTTATTGAACCTAATAAACAACTGCCATTTGGTGGTAGGGGCTGTTCACCACAAGGATTGGTGGCACGAATAGACTCACAAAACCAGTTGTTGTTGAGGTCGTTGATACGATCAATAAGCAGGAACCCTGGCTCGGCATAATCGTAGTTGCTGCTCATAACCAGGTTCCACAAACGCGTGGCATTGATGTGCTTATAGACTCGGCAAGCAACCTGTTGTTGGTTATTGGTTTGGTAGCCTTGAGTGGTAGGCCAGCGGCGCCATATCACCTGTAGTGGGTTGTCAAAATCTAGGTCGCTGGTGTCTTCGTTTGCCGCAATAGGGAAGGCTAAAGGCCACATGGCATCGGCCGCAACGGCCTCTAAGAAATCATCACTAATAAGTAAGGATAGGTTGAATTGGCGTAGGCGTCCGTCATCGCGCTTGGCGCGAATAAAGTCTTCTACATCTGGGTGGCCGATATCAAAAGTGGCCATTTGTGCACCACGCCGGCCTCCTGCAGATGATACGGTGGCGCACATCTTGTCAAATATCTCCATAAAGGACATGGGGCCAGAGGTTTCTGCCCCAGCCCCTGCTACTCGTGCTCCTTTAGGGCGCAAGGTTGAAAACTCGTAACCAATGCCGCAGCCAGCTTTTAGGGTTAGGCCGCTATTGGTGTTGGCTTCGAGAATGTCCGCCATTGAATCGGCTACGGTGCTTGCTACTGTGCAGTTAATAGTTGAGGTCGCAGGTTTATAAGCTTCAGCTCCCACGTTGGCCATGATGCGACCAGCTGGCAGAGCGCCTTGGCGTAGGGCCCATAAATACTTGGTGTACCAGAAATCTACTAGCTGTGGGCTAGCTTCTAACTGGGCTAGCTTGCGCGCCACTCTTTCGTAGCTGTGATCGGGGGTTAGGTCTAAGGGTTCGCCTTGTTCATCCGTAAGACGATACTTTTGTTGCCAGATATCTTGTGAAGCGGCTTGTAGTGGTAGGTTAAGTGAATCGCTTTGTGGAATTGTTTGTGCGGCAGTCATTATCAATACCATGTGTTATGTTGTTTTTAGCACAATATATGGTATTGATTAATCTATGATGGCACAATATGTAGTGTTTGATGGAAATCAAGGTCGAGTAGGTTTAGTTCCTTGGAGAATCTAGTCGGCTGGCTGTCGTGGATTAGAGCTGTTGTAGACTAATAGTCTGTATAGCATCACTCGCCATTCATTAAATGAGCGTTAGGGCAGAAGCCGGGTGCTTTGCTGTTTTCATGTTCTTGTTTGAGCCATTGGGCACACTTGTCAGGTGAGTGACAGTCAATACAGTGGCTGACCATGGTGTTATAGGTGCCTAATTTGCTTACGCTAGCGGCTTCACTTTGATCTGCGCCAGTAGTACGCATCATTTGGTTCATCAAATTTAGACGCTGGTTTAGTTGGTCTATGTCGCTCACTATAATAGCTTCCTCATATGGCTGAATACTTGGTGTAGTAATATCGCACTCACTTTATAGAAAGGCGCCGATTACTAGTTTGATGTGTGTCAGCCAATGAATTACTAAAAGGTAACTAGCTGCCAGCATTCAGTACTTCAGCGTTAGGGCAAAAGTCAGGAGCCGCTACACGGGTGTTGCCTTGCTTCAACCATGTTTTGCATGCATCTGGTGCGGGGCAGTTAAGGCAGCGGCTCACCATGGCGGCATAGTTGCTAGGACTGTTAAGTATGCCTGGTTGACTTAAGTCAGTGTCTGTTGCGCGCATCATGTCGCCCATTATGGATAAGCGCTCGTCTGTTTTGTCTAATATTCCCATCGTTATCACCTGCTTTGTTGGTTAGCATGTTAACTATATCGCCTTGGTTGGTGTTCTGTATTGACCTATGTCAGATGCAAGGTGATGCAGTTGAGAAGGCACCTCTTGGTTATTGCATACCTCAAGACCTACGGTCATTGCGGACTTGCCTACCTGGTCATTGCGAGTGCAGCGAAGCAATCTCCACCTGACAAGGTGCAGGGTTGAAAGGACTGCCGCGTCACCGTGCTTCTCGATGTGTGGACTCCCTCTCCCAAACGGGGTAGGTTCAATATTGAAGTTTTGGGTGAATCACTACAAACGCCCGAAGCTGAATCACTACAGGAGCCCACACATGAAAAAGTCTAACTTAATTGCCATTGATTTGGC
>CALKFY010000134.1 GCA_938084925.1 uncultured Pseudomonadales bacterium | reverse complement strand
AAGTTAGGTCTTATTGCCAATCCAACAAACGCCCACACGAATTATTTGATTATCTTGTTAAAGAGCGGGGTTGTGACCGTTGCCCGTAGGCGTTGTCTCAACCGAGGCGCGTATTATACATCCGTATAATGCTGCGTCAAGTAAAAAAGCAATTTAATTTAAACTTTTTTACCTTTAGAAAGTTTTAACAAAACTTTCTAAACCCTTGATTTGAAAAGACTTATCTCTTCTGGCTAAACACCGCTTGGCGTCTCACCTCAATCAAGGGAAGCGAATTATACATCAGTACAAGTTCGCGTCAAGTAAAAAAGTAAATTATTTTAAACTTTTTCACGCTTAGGCGTTTTCAAGAAAACCTCCTAAACCCTTGATTTGAAAGAACTAAATCTTTCCTTCCTAAGACCTTTCTGGCCTCACCTCAATCAAGGGAGGCGTATTATAGCCAAACCAAAACAAAGCGCAATAGCTTTTTGTAATTAAATGATAAAAAAGTGAGTTTTCAAACATAAGGCGGCAGTATCGGGGTCTGGCTCCAACGCAGTGTTTTAGGTGCCTGACCTCTGCTAGTGGAACCAGTAGTTAGTTAGTAATAAGGACCTGTCCTACTATTAAGCCTGTGGCACGGGAGTAGCTGGGGTACCCAATACACTCGCTACGCTCATGGGGCAGGCCCTCAGACTCCTTTACCTACACGAACGTGCTAAAACCAAACACGGAGCCGCTGTTGTAGGTTGGAATCAGACCCCAATGGTGCCGCGTCAGGTCTGATAATCATATAGAAAGCTCCTCCGAGAAAACGGTAAAGTATGAGTTCCACAACTTAAACAAAACCGCTTTGCGGAGGAGCTATACATGGAACTATATGGTGGAATCGACTTGCATTCAAACAATTGTGTATTCAATCTGATTGATGAGAACAATCATGTCGTTCTCAAACGACGTGTCAAAAACAACCTCGAAGCCATTTTGATACTTCTTGTGCCTTATCGTGAATCCCTTGTCGGGTTAGTCGTGGAGTCGACGTACAACTGGTATTGGCTGGTGGATGGATTAATGGAAGCTGGCTTTAAAGTGCACCTTGCCAATACAGCGGCTATTCAACAGTATTCAGGGCTCAAACATGGCGATGATGACAGTGATGCCAACTGGCTCGCCAATATGCTACGTCTGGATATCTTACCTGTGGGGTACATATACCCCAAAGAGCAACGCATGCTTCGCGACTTATTGCGCAAACGCTTGCAACTGGTACAACAACGAACAAAAAACCTGTTAGCCATACAGGGTTTGTACGACCGCCACTTGAATAAAAGGCTTAGTAACCACAAACTCAAGCAGTTAAGTCAGGAGCAGCTTGCCGCCGATTTCACTGATGTTAATGTTCGCATGGCCGTCAACGGCAACCTCATGATATTGCAGTGCTTAACGGTGCAAATAAAAGCGATAGAGCAGACCTTAAGACAACAACTACGATTAAAAGATGAGTTTTTACACCTGACCAGTATTGACGGTATTGGCTTGATTCTAGGATTGACGATTATGCTGGAAACGGGTGAGATATCGCGCTTTAAAGCGGCTGGGAATTATGCGTCTTATTGCCGTTGCGTGAATGGTGCCCGATACAGTAATGGCAAAAAGAAGAGCACAAGCAACATAAAGAATGGCAATAAGTATTTGGCCTGGGCTTTCATGGAAGCGGCCAATTTTGCCATTCGATACAGCGATACGGTAAAACGTTACTATCAGCGTAAGTCGTCAAAAACACACATGATTGTTGCCAAAAAAACCGTGGCTCATAAACTGGCTAGGGCCTGCTTTTATGTGCTTCGAGATCAGGTTGAGTTTGATGTTAATAAAGCCTTTGGGTATTCATGATGAAATAGTTTTTAAAGTTTTGGTTGGGTGAGCGAGTTCGAAAATGGGGTTGGTAAAACCATAAGGTCTGATTAAACCACTCATCCGACCATTTAATAAGCGTTTGTTAAACACGGATATGCCCGTGCTTTGAGCCACTAGGGTCTGGATATACTGCCTGTATAAGCCATTGATCTGTCATAAAGAGTAGGCAAAAGCCTACTCCAAGGACTTGGACATTGTACGGCACTAAATGATTTCTGAGGCAGTAGCCAAGGGCAGTCGGCGTCTAGAGTTAGCCGCCGACAAAAGCCTTAATTCAGATGGGTGACTGGTGCATATAAGTGACACCATACCATGAGATTTTTAGGCGCATAACTACTTAGCAAACCCATATGACCGATAGAGGTCACCGATACTTGACAAAAAGTGCAAGGGAACTTGTATTACCTGCTTGACCGGATCTTTCTAATGGGTGACCCCGCTTATACGAAAAAGGCCAGCTGACGCTGGCCTTTCTTTAGATTAAAAGCCGAGGCTCTTATTCAACAACTGTTGTTTCAGTTACGTCGTCTTCTACACCGTCGTCGTCATTAGCACGGGGCTTGATCATACGGCCAAAAATAATACCGATCTCAAACAACAACCACATAGGTACAGCCAGCAAAGTTTGGGAAATTACATCTGGTGGTGTAATCAACATACCTATAACAAAGCAGCTTACTAACACATAGGCACGCTTTTTAGCTAGGTTGTCAGGAGTAGTGGCACCGGTCCAGATAATCAATACCGTAGCAATAGGAATCTCAAACACGATACCAAAAGCAAAGAAGATCTTTAGTACAAAATCCAGGTAAGCGGTAATGTCTGTCATTACGGCAACTTCTTCTGGACCTGTGGCCGTGAAGAAGCCAAACATTAACGGGAAAACTACATAGTAAGCAAAGGCAATACCGGCATAAAACAAGAAGATACTGGACACCAGCATCGGCACAGCCAAACGTTTTTCCTTCTTATACAAGCCAGGGGCAATAAAGCTCCACGCTTGATGCAGAATAAACGGCATCCCGATAAACAAAGCCAAGACCATGGTCAACTTGAAAGGTGCCAAGAAAGGCGACGCTACTTGCGTTGCAATCATGGTAGAACCTTCTGGCAACAAACTACGCAGAGGTTCGGACAAGTACAAGTACAGGTCGTTGGAAAAAGGGAACATTGCAGCAAAGAAGATAACTACTAAAACCACAGCTTTTAACAAGCGATTACGCAGTTCCAACAGATGCCCCATTAAGGGTAACTCTTGTGCCTTGTCCTGTTCATCCGTCTCGTTTGCGGAGGAAGCATCACTCATGTTGTTTTACTCAAGAAATTCAGAATGACAGCTAACTCGACTTGGAGTCAGCTGTGTCTTTAGGTGTGCCCGTAGCTGCCTGCATTGCAGATAAGCTGGTAGGCTCACTAAACGGCTGGGCGCCAAATGGATCATCGTCTTCGGCAGGAGTAACAGCGGCATCTTTTGGTGCTTCAGTGCTAGCGGCCTGCTCGACCTCTGTAGTAATTTCTGTTTCAGCTTTATTAGCTTCGACAGAATCAGCAGCAACAACTGGCGCTTCCATGATTTCAGCTTCTTCACGCAACTCAGCCATACGCGCCTTAATAGCTTCGCTATTAGCCTGAGACTTGCTACGAATTTCTTCCAAACGTAATTCTTCTTGGATTTCGCGTTGTACGCCACCCACAGTACGTTTTGCCTTACCGACCCATTTACCAATGGTACGTGCCGCAACTGGTAAGCGTTCTGGACCTAGAATAATCAAGCCCATTACGCCAATCAGCATCAGCTCCGTAAAACCGACATCAAACATAGATCAACCGTTACTTTTCGGTTTTTTCTTTATCAGCTTCGGCAGCTGGTTCAGCTGACTCGGCTGTAAAGGCAGCGTCTTCCTGCTTTTCAATCTTCTTGGTGTCTTCTTCGGCACCGTCATTCATAGCTTTCTTGAAGCCCTTAACGGCACCACCTAGGTCGCCGCCAATGTTGCGCAATTTCTTGCTTCCGAACAACAATAGTACGATGGCCAGTACAATAACTAATTGCCAAATGCTAATACCACCTAAACCCATGTCTTACTCCAAATATATCAAGTTTAATAATTGTTATGTTTAAATTACTTTACGCGATTGGCCTTCTCAACCAACCCCGATAAATCAAAACGTCGTTCCAGTTCAGCAAGTACTGCTGTGTGTTCTACATTTAACTGGGACAACATGACAAGGCAATGAAACCACAGGTCCGCCGTTTCGGCAATCACCTCTTTAGTCGTACCCGACATTTCGGCGTCTTTTGCCGCTAAAATTGTCTCGGTCGCTTCTTCACCGACCTTTTCCAGTATCTTGTTCAAGCCTTTTGCATGCAAGCTAGCCACATAAGAGCTTTCTGGGTCAGCATTTCTACGCTGATCCAACACTTCTTGCAAGGCTTGTAATACATCACTCATGAATACATTTCCTTAGGATCTTTGGCAACTTCAACATCCGTCACCCAGACACCATCTTGCATACGCTTATAAAAACAATGGGGGCGACCAGTGTGACAAGCAACCCCTCCATGCTGAATAACTGTCAATAAAATCACGTCAGCGTCACAATCTAAACGCATTTCTTTCAATTCTTGCACATTGCCAGACTCTTCGCCTTTGCGCCATAGGCGCTTGCGAGAGCGTGACCAATAGATAGCGCGGCCTTCTTGTAGGGTTAACTGCAAAGACTCTTTATTCATCCAGGCCATCATTAAAATTTGGCCCGTTGCTTCATCTTGTGCGATAGCCGGTACTAGGCCATCTTGATCCCACTTAACCTCATCTAACCAATTCATGCTTCCGTCCATGGTCCTATTTACCCGCACGCCATAACCAAATTAATGCCACTATCATTGCCAAACTGCTCACTGGCGCGTAATGCCACAGGGCATGCCAGTCGAGGGGCAAAGTTATTGCACCAGCAGCAAATAATACCACAGCCAACCAAGGCCTGTTGCTTGCGGGTTTAGTCACGAGCTGCTCACTAGCCGTCTTGGCTTTGGCTTGTTGCACCAAGGCATCATGCACCAAACCTGGCAAATGCGGCAGCTGCTGCGCCATATCTGGCCAGTTGTCACGCAATTGACGTACTACGGTCTTAGGGCTCACCTGAGCCTTATACCACTTGCGCAAAATAGGCTGTGCTGTTTCCCACAAGTCTAGTTGTGGATACAGCTGACGCCCCAAGCCTTCAATGTTAAGCATGGTCTTCTGCAACAATACCAATTGCGGCTGTACCTGCATATTAAAGCGACGCGCCGTTTGGAATAGGCCTAACAGGACTTGAGCAAAGGAGATCTCAGCTAGAGGCTTGGCAAAAATAGGTTCGCTTACCGCGCGTATAGCCCCTTCAAATTCATGTACAGGCGTGTCTGCCGGCAACCAACCACAATCTACATGTAGCTGCGCTATTTGACGATAATCGCGCTCAAAAAAGGCTAATAGAATACGCGCCAAATAAGCCTGATCTTCGCGAGTCAGACTGCCCACAATACCAAAGTCCACCGCCATATATTGTGGTTGGCTAGGTGTTGCTGGGTTAACAAAAATATTGCCTGGATGCATGTCGGCATGGAAGAAGCTATCTCTAAATACCTGAGTAAAGAAGATCTCTACCCCCACTCGAGCCAACTCTTTACGGTCTATGCCCGCGGCGTCGATGGCTTCTAGGTCATTCACCTGCACCCCAAAAATACGCTCCTGCACCAGCACCTTAGGGTTGGTGAACTGCCAGTGTATTTTAGGGATATAAAGCAGATCAGAGCCTTCAAAGTTGCGGCCTAACTGGCTCGCATTGGCGGCTTCGCGCTGTAGGTCTAGCTCGTCATATATAGTCTTTTCAAATTCATCAATTACCGCCTGAGCACGCAAACGACGTAGGTCTGGTACCCAAGTATTCAATAAGCTGGCCATGGCCCGCATAAGACGAATATCGCGGCGTATGGTGCGCTGAATACCAGGACGAATAACCTTTACAACCACGGCTTCGCCACTGCTCAAACGTGCTGCATGCACTTGCGCAACAGAAGCCGAAGCTAATGGGTTCTGGTCAAATTCTTTAAAGGCACTATCAACGGACTGACCAATAGCCTGCTCAATAATTTTTTGTGCTTCGGCACCAGAAAACGGTGGCACCTTGTCTAGCAAGCTGCCTAGAGGCTCAACCCACTCATCGGCTAACAAGTCACGACGCGTTGCTAGTAGCTGGCCGAATTTTACAAATACAGGACCGAGATCTATGAGGGCATTTTTAACACGCTCAGGCTCAGTGCCACGCACTGGCACTAGTACACGCCAAGGCATCAACCAAAGCGCGACACGCAACGCCATAGGGATCGGCAGGCGCAACAGAGGCACGTCTAAGCGGTGACGGATACAAACCCGTAGCAAGGTAATAA
>CALKFY010000133.1 GCA_938084925.1 uncultured Pseudomonadales bacterium | reverse complement strand
GCTTCCTGTTCCATGAAGTCGGTAGTGGATTCACCGTCGTGAACCTCACCAGTCTTATGGATCTTGCCAGTCAGCTTAAGGATGCGTTCTGTAGTGGTTGTCTTGCCCGCGTCAACGTGGGCAAAGATACCAATATTTCGATATAGGTTTAGATCAGCCATTTCGGTTCTCGGTTTTCTGCATTAAATAAAGTGCTTAAAAAAGTCGCGCAAATTATACAGGATTAAAACCCTAATATCGAACTTTTGTCGGATAAAAAATATACAGCAACTTAAGTGGGTGATTTTATTGTGTTTATACCGGCCTTACAGTCTTTGCCAAAGGCTTATGAGTGGCCTGCTTGGGGCAGTTTTGTGTGTGGCTATGGCAAGTGTTGGTACTGCCTTTTGGGCCATGACAAGTGTTAAGATAGAAGCCTAATTATACTAATAACAAAGGTACGTGTGTCTTGGTCAATGCATCGCTGCTCAATTTAGATCACTTATGGTTATTTTTATGTGCTCTGCTGGTTTTGTTCATGCAGGTTGGCTTTTTATTGCTTGAAGATGGTCAGGTGAGGCGCAAAAACTCTGCTAACATCGCTATGAAAAATCTGGCCGACTTGGCTTTGTCTCTAGTGTTGTTTTGGTGCTTTGGTTTTGCTGTCATGTTTGCTGGTGACCTTGATGGCCTGGTTAGCCATGTTTTTTATTCTAGTGATGAAACTGAGCTGACGCTCACCTTTGTTTTCCAAATGATGTTTGCTGGCACAGCGGCCACTATTGTGTCTGGTGCTGTGGCCGAGCGTATGCGCTTTGGTGGTTATCTGCTGGTGACATGTTTAGTGGGGGGCTTGATATATCCGGTGTTTGGGCATTGGGTATGGGCGGGTCAAGTTGCCTTGCCGGGGACGCAAGCTGGCTGGCTTGCTAGTATGGGTTATGTGGATTTCGCCGGTGCCACGGTGGTCCATGCCATTGGGGGCTGGGTGGCGCTTGCCGCTATAGTGGTTATTGGGCCCAGAACTGGTCGTTTTGCTAAGGGTAAGCAAACTCTTAAAGGGCAAAATCAACCCTTAACTACCGTCGGTGTCATGGTGCTGTTGGTGGGTTGGGTCGGCTTTAATGGTGGCTCGGCGGGCCGTTTTGGTGTCGCAGCTATCCAGGTTGTATCCAATACCTTGTTAGCCGGTCTTGTCGGTGCGCTGGTTGGCATTGGCTGGTCATGGCAGCGTTATGGGTCGCCGCAGTTGTTGGTGTCGCTGAATGGTTTGTTGGCCGGTTTGGTGAGCGTTACGGCGTTGGCTCACGCTATCGATTACCGGGCTGTTGTAGTGGTTGCTGTGATTGGTGCTTGGTTGGCCAGTTTGGCGTCAGAGTGGTTTGCCGGCCTTGGCTTGGATGACGTAGTGGGTGCTGTTTCTGTGCATGCAATCGCGGGTAGTTGGGGCTGTCTGGCGGTGGCTTTTTTTGCCGACCCGCAAGTGATTAATACTGGTTTAACCATGCCGCAGCAGCTCATGGTGCAGATGTTAGGTGTGGTCGTAGCTGGCGTTTGGGCCTTTGGTTGCACTTATGTGATATTAAGAGGGCTGCATGGCTTGTGGTCACTGCGGGTGCAGGTAGTGCACGAGCATTATGGCTTGGATCATGCTGAACATAGTGACGGTGGTGATAGTGTTGACTTGCTACAGGTGATGGAGGCGCGGGATGCTATTGGTCAACGCATGGCCTTAACGGTAGACCCCTTGTCTGACTTGGCGGAAGTGGCGGCCCAATACAATGCGCTGATTGACGAGGTGAGTAAGGCGAGAGATCAGTTATGGCAGAGTAACCAGCAACTTGAGTCAAGAGTGCTGGAGCGCACAAGTGAATTAGCTGCCGAAGTAGAGCAGCGCCGAGAAGTAGAAATTGATTTGGTGGCGGCCAAGGAGCAAGCTTTGCAAGCCGCCCGTGCTAAGACAGAATTTTTGGCCACCATGAGTCATGAAATTCGTACACCTATGAATGGTGTAGTGGGCATGTTGGAGGTGCTGCAACAATCTACATTGAGCCGAGAACAGGTGCAGTTGGTGGAAGTGGCTGCTGGTTCGGGTGAAACTCTGCTACAAATTATTGACGATATTTTGGACTTCTCAAAGATAGAGGCTGGACAGCTAAAAATTGAAAGTGTGGCTTTTTCGCCTTATGCAGTTATTGAGGATGTAGCTTTGTTGTTAATGGGCAAGATACGTGATCGTGGCTTGGAATTGATTTTGGATGTGCAGCCAGATGTGCCCGAGAAAATTGTGGGTGATCCATTACGCTGGCGTCAAATATTAGTAAATCTGCTCGGTAATGCGGTGAAATTTACCGAACGAGGCACTATAACGTTGCGTTTGTCAGTGACCAGGAGCGCAGGTGGCAGTGCGGAGCTGCTGTTGGAAGTGCAGGACACGGGGGTGGGTTTAGCTCTTGGCGCGCAAAAACGATTGTTTGAGCCATTTGTACAAGCCGACTCGTCAACCACCCGGCGTTTTGGTGGTACAGGTTTAGGGTTGTCAATTTCTAGTCGGCTGGTGGCTATGATGGGAGGTCGGATTGGCGTTGCTAGTGAGCAAGGTAAAGGCGCGCGTTTTTGGGTTTCTGTACAGGCTGAGGTGGTTGAGCCTGCAGCACCGAACCTTATCGATTTACAAGGGCTAACTGTGTTGTTAGTTGATGATTGTGAAATAAGTCGCCAGTTATTAGGACAGCATCTACACACAGCAGGAGCTAAGGTGAAATCGATGGCCGGTGGTAAGCAGGCGCTGATGGCGCTGCAAGCAGAACCGGGAATAGGTTTTGACGTGGCTGTGATTGATCAAGAAATGGAGGGTCTTAGTGGGCTTGAGCTAGCACATGCTTTGGCGAGGGTTGATGGTTGGTATGCCCGCCCGGCTTTGCTGATGACGCGTTACGACATGTTAGATTTGGCTTCTGTGGCGCGCAAACTGGGGTATAGCGAGTGTTTGCAAAAGCCGCTTTTGCGCGGCAAGTTGTTGCAGGCTGTGGCGCGTTTGATGGGGCGCGCCACAGCAAACGAAGTATCGCCTAAAGCAAAACGTCAGCACTTGCGCTATCAGGTTGTTGATCCAGAACGTGCTGAAGTGCGTGGTGCTTTGATTCTGGTGGCGGAGGATAACCCAGTTAATGCCAAGGTTATTGAAACGATGATGCAGCAATTGGGCTTGGTGGTACATGTCGTCAACAATGGGCGTGAGGCCTGGCAGCGACTGCAGGAACAAACTTACGGTCTGCTAATCACAGATTGCCATATGCCAGTAATGGATGGCTACCAGCTGGCCCAGAAGATTAGGCGTCAAGAGGAGCATCAAGGCTGGTATTTACCTGTCGTGGCATTGACTGCTGGGGCTATGGAGTCTGATGCTCAGCGTTGTTATGCGGCAGGTATGGATGATTACTTAACTAAGCCAGTCACCTTGGCGGCGTTGAATGCCATGATTGTGAAACATCTGCCCGTAGTGGACGATATGCGCATATTGATCGACGATATAGACGACCAAGAGGCGCCTGGTGCTCGTTTAGTGGAGGCAGAAAAATTGTCTTTAGGTAGTGGCATGCCATTAATTGAAGACGTGATTGATACGGCGTTGATACGGCAAACCTTTGGCGATGACGTGCCAATGATGACCGAAATGTTAGGTTTGTTTGTTGATACCACTAGGCCTTTGATTGAGCAGGCCTATGCTTGTGTGCAGACTGAGCAGTGGCCGCAAGCTCAGGACGCAGTACATCAGATGATAGGTGCTGCTGGCACGGCTGGAGCGGTTGCTTTAGCTCGCACAGGGCAGGAGGCCGAAGCGCTGTTGTACGAGCAAGATTTTGTTATGGCTGCGGTTGTTATATGCCGCTTGCCGGAGCAATTCAAAACCTGTTGTTGTAGTTTAGAGGCGTTCCTTAAGCAGCAGTCAGCCTAACCGGCAAGTTGTTGTTGAATGGCGGCTAGTAACTCTTGCGGTGTATAAGGTTTGGAGACCACTTCTTGCGCGCCGCGTGCTTTGGCTTCGGCCAGAGTTGCTGGGTCAATTTCCGTAGTAAGGCATAAAATTGGCGTGTCTTTATAGTTCTTCGCTTCGCGCAGCTTGCTGATTAGTTCAAGGCCATTCATGCCTGGCATATTAATATCGGTTACGACGATGTCAAATTGCTGTTCACGAGCGGCTCGTAAGCCTTCGCTGGCGGAGTTGACGGCCAAGCATTGAATGCCGTCTTGTTTCAACGTATAGGGCACAATCTTGCAAAGATATTCATTGTCTTCGATAAATAGAACTTGTGTCATATCGGACTCGCTTGTTAGTGTGCGTACATGTTAGGTGAAAATAGTGTGTTGCTTAGGGGGCATGATACCCTTGTTAGTCGAGACAAAGTAGTCTTGTTAGCGTAACAAACCTGCTTGATGTACGATCTCGCCAAAGGCCTGCTTTATTTGTTCAGGTAGAGGCGTGATTGGTTCCCAATCGCCAGCCTTGCAGGCTTCTTGCCCCTCGTGGCAGATGGCTTCCATTTGGGTGCCGCTAATATTGGCCGCCATGCCCTTTAATTTGTGGAACACGTCTTTGCTGGTGTCCAGATCTTGCTTGGCTACAGCTTCTATTAGTTCGTGTATTAGGCCGTGCCCATCTTCGATAAATAGATCCAAAATAGTGTCGCATATCTCGGCGTCATCGCCCATGCGTTGCAATAGTTGTTCGTAATCAAAGCCTGCGGCTGCAGGGCGATTAATGCGGCCACTAGTTGGTTTAACGTGATTACTTGCGGGTGTGGCAATAAGCGGTGCTGTTGGGGTCGGAGTGGAAATAACCACTGAGTCGGTGAATGTTCGTGGTTGCTGAGAAGGTTTTTCCTCTTCTTTTTGCATATGTGAGAGCCAATTTAAAAGACGTTTTGATAAGGTCTCTATCTGTAATGGCTTCGATAGGTAGTCGTTCATGCCAGCGGCGTAACATTTTTGCTCGTCGTCGCTCATGGCATTGGCTGTAAGGGCAATAATGGGTATCTCTGGATCCAACACGCTAGCAGCGCCGCTACGAATTCTACGGGTAGTCTCGTAACCATCTAATTCCGGCATTTGGCAATCCATTAATACGAGGTCGTAAGGCAAACGATTGAGGATGTCTAGGGCTTCAATGCCATCTGCTACAAGATCAACGTAGAGCCCAAAGCGATGTAACATACCTTGCGCCACTTTTTGGTTAGTGGGATTGTCTTCTACAACTAAGATGCGAGCTCGGAACTGGGGCAGTTCTTCGGTTTGTGGCTGAGGATGGGGAAGGTCGGCAACAACGCTATCATTGGATAGCATTTTGTCTAGCAGCTCTTCCATATCTATGGGTTTGGTTAAGTAGGCTTTAAAGCCATTGTCTATTGATTGGTCAGCTAAGCCTTGAAAGTCACAGGACGACAGCATGATTAGCTCAAGGGGCTTCTTGAGAGGGATTTGTTGTATTTCTTGGCCCAATGAGAGGCCGTTCATTTCGGGCATCTGGTAATCTAACAGGGCGATATCATATAGGATATCTTGTTCTTGCGCGGCGTGTATTTGTTGAATGGCTTGCTTTGCGCTTGTACATATGTCATGAGCAACCTGCCAGTTTTCAAGGATGCCATGCATTAGCTTGCAATTAGTGTCATTGTCATCAACCACCAATACGCGTTTGCCTGCTAATTGTTGATGGTTGTTGTCGCTGCTAATAGGGTTACCATTGGGTAAACGTAGGTTAACTTCAAAACTGGTGCCAGCGCCCACTTCGCTAGATACCTCGATAGATCCATCCATGAGGTCAACGAGTTGTTTGCTGATAGCTAAGCCCAAACCGGTACCGCCATATTTGCGAGTATTTGAGACATCGGCTTGCGTGAAACGGTCAAATAAACTGTCAATTTGCTGGGGCGTTAAGCCAATGCCAGTGTCTGTGACTTTGATAGATAGTTTGGTGTAATTGTCTGTTAGTCGGTGCAATTCACAATGTACAGCAATTTCCCCTTGTTGAGTGAATTTGATGGCGTTACCGATAAGGTTGTTAAGAATTTGGCGAATGCGACCAGGATCGCCGCGTAAGGAGAGCTTTGGTAGCGGTTGTGCTGGGCAAATAAACTCCAGATCCTTGGCGTGGGCTTGGGTGCGCAAGCTCATACCCACGCTACGGATAAGCTGAGCCACATTGAAATCAATTTGTTCCAAGGCCAGTTTGTTGGCGTCTACCTTAGAGAAATCCAGTATGTCATTAATGATAGCCAGTAAGGATTCTGCGCTTAATTTTGCGGTGTGAACATAATCGCGTTGGCGGGTCGTTAGTTGGCTGTCCTCTACCAGGCCAAGCATGCCTATGATGCCGTTCATCGGGGTGCGAATTTCATGGCTAATGTTAGCCATAAATTGATCTTTGGCTTCGTTGGCAGCTGTGGCACGGGCGGCTGATTGTTCTAATTCTAATTGATCTTGCTTGACTCTACTTATGTCCGTGCTAATCGAGACGATGGTGGCAATTTTGCCCTGTTCGTCTAATTTGGGAACAATGGTGGAGTTGATCCAGTAGATATCACCATTTTTGTTGCGATTACAGATATCGCCCTTCCAAACTTTTCTGCGACGTAGAGTTCTGTACATGTCCTCAAAGAAACTGTCGTCATGCTCGTCTGAGTTCAAGATCTCGTGATTTTGGTCTATTAAATCCTCGCGCGAGTAGCCACTGAGTTGGCAGAAATGATCATTAGCATAGCTGATGATGCCGGAGGCATTGGTCACGACCACAATACTGTGCTGGTCGATGGCAAATTGGCGCTCTTGTAGTTCTTTGAGTAGTTCGCTAACGCGTTGGGTTTTGGTTTGGTTGCGCTTTAGCAGAAGTTCAAAGTGCGACGACAAGCGGTTAATTTCTATATTGCCGTGAACGATTAGGGAGGCTTTCGATGAGCCATTGATACGACGTCTCACGTTCTCGGCTAGCTGGCGTATTGGTGTACTGATCCTAGATGCCAGCCATAGTCCGGCTATTATTGCGATGATCAAGGATAGCAATATGGTGGTCACTAACGCCGTACGCAAGTTGTCAGCGTGTAGTGTAGATATGGTTAAAGGACGTTCGCTAATGAGTGCACCATGAAAGTGCTCTAGCTGAATTTCCCATATGCTACCAGAAACAACTTGTTGTAGGTGGTTAGTGTAAGTTGCAACTGTAAAGGATAATGGTTTGTGTTGGCTAGCCGCTGGGTTGAGTTGCCGTTGTCTCCAAACTGTAGTTAAAGGCGTGTCTGGAATGCTGCTGGAGAGGAGTTTTGATGCTGTTGGTTGTCCCTTGTAGGTGGCTAGATTGATTAGTTTTTGGTCGTTGACTAGATAGTATTGAGATTGGCTTTTAAGGTCTGCGTGAGATGTGATGGGGTTGTTAGCAAAGTGTAGCGCCAATGATTCGGGTATTTGTTTAGGTTCAGAAGGTTGTAGTTGTTGCTGATGTGTCCAGTTGTCTAGGAGTAGTTTTTGCGTTTGCGTGGTGATTTGTGAATTGGTCGTATTGAGGGCTAAATTATGCTCGGTAACAAGCTTATGGTTGATATAGCCTAAGATGGCCAGAGGGGCAACGGTAAGCAGTATCAAGGGGCCACCAATGGTACGAAGCATACTGCTTGAGTGCCGTATTTTGGTTTTGGTGAGTCTCTTGTTGAAGTATGACATGGAGGAAAATGCGCACCCAAAAGCTGTCGTTACAAGCATGGTATGTCATTCGTTTTTGCTTTTCCAGAGAGGTTTTTATAGCTTGTTGCGGCACGCCAAAGTAGCCCATACGACAAAAATAGGGTGAACTCCGAGTGGTTATTTTGCTACTCTGCTAGTTGTGGGTACGCGTGTCGGTTACGTATACGGTTATTGAGGTTGGATTAATGTCTTCTGCGCATTTAGCATTGTTAGAGTTGGGGTATTGGCGGCAGTTAGCTCAGCTTCAGCGCCTGCTGGTGCATGATATAGGAAATCTACAGGTTGGTTATCAATATGCACAGCAAAAGGTGGCGGAGTTAGATGGCAAGATGTTGGCCATAGGCGCTCATTTGCGCAAAGGGTTTGCGGAGCCGGAGGTGCAACCTAGTATGGCGGATATAGCTGATGTCATGCATGAACTGCAGTCGACATACAACGAGCCAGTGACCGATATATTGCAAGAAAATGGCCCGCGCTTGGGTGTGTTGTTGGGGCTGCAGAGGCTTTTTTCGCTCTATGAAGAACCGCTTAAAGAAGAAGCTTTTTCTTTGTCTGAGATATTTACGCCCTTGCAAAACTACTTTTTTGAGCAGTGTACTAGGCAGCGTTTGCAAATCACCCTACCTAGCGTCATGGAAGCGGTAGTACAAACTAGTCCTGGTGCGTTGGCTTTGGTGTCAGTGACCATGCTGCAGGTGATGGTGGCGCATGCTCAAGCACAAGGCAGGGATCAGGCTACCAGGCCACACATTGAGTTTAGGCATGCTTTGGTATTGCCAAGCGGTGCCGATGAACAGTGGCTGCTGCTTGAGGTAGCCGCCATGTGTGGTGTAGCCGAGCGGGACGATAGTGTTGCGACACAGAGGCTAGTGTGGCAGCCCAATCTAGACATATTGTCACAACTGGATGCTGGCTCTAGAGGTGACTTGCACTGGGCACTGTCGTGGTTGGAGTTGGTTGGTGGGGGTGCCAAATGGGTTGCTGTTGATGGTGGCCAGAGACTGGTTTGCGGCTTGCCTGTGAGGCGGCTGAGCTAGGTGTTTGGCAGTAGTGCCTGTTGCTGCAACCAGGCTAGTATTTCCTGAATATCTAAAGGTTTGCCAAAACAAGCGCTTATGCCTGCAGCTTGGCATGCTTGTTGAACACTTAGATCGCCCGTCGATGCAGCGACAGGAATGTTGGTGCCGTGATGCTTAAAAACTAGTTTGGCAATAGCAAAACCATCCAGCTCAGGCATGTTAATATCTGTAATAACGGCGTTGTAATTGCCTGCTGCAATAATACTAGGAGCTTCCAGTGGGTCGTTGATGCACAGGCAGTCGACACCTGCTTTGTTGAGCATGCTTTGGGCAACGACTAGGTTGATGCGTTCATCGTCTATTAGTAGTACTTGAACACCTGTTTGAGGTGCGTTAGTCGTTGTTGCGAGCAGGCTGGAAAGTGACATAGTTATTGATGCCTGTTTGATTTTGTTACAATTAGATGTCTTATGATATATCAATTTACTCGCACCAGGTAGACATTGCAAGCGAGGTCAAAATACGGCTATTATGATGTTAGTTGGCATGGGTTTGGATGTGGTGCTAGCGCAAAACCTGATACAAAGATGAATAGCTTGTAAAACTCTGCCAAGGGGACATTTGGTGTCAAGCGTTCTGGCTTTGATAAGTTGTAATTGTGATGAACGATATATTAAATATAGAAGGCTTTGATAGTCTCGCCTATGAAGAGATGCACAAGGCTATTGCTTCTATGCGCACTGGTCTGCGATTTGCGGACGCGGCACAAAATGGCCAGCCGTTTGCAAGGCTAGACAATGGTCTAGCTACCTATGTAAATTTTTCTGGCATTATGGCCTTGGAACACTTGTTGCTAGTTGCAACAGCTAGCGCTGATCTTTTGCGAGACCTTCCGTCTAGTGTCCTGGCCCCTGAATCCTTAACAAAAATTGACCAAGTTGTGGGCTTGCTAGATGATTTGTTAACAAGTGTTGAAACTCGTCATGCAGACATAGATCGCAATGAAATGAAGGTCAGTTTGCGTTGGTTAGAAGAGCAGGAGTTGGGAGATATTTCTGTCAGCACATCGCCGCAGGGCGATAAGGTAGGTGTTGAAAATTCCCAAGAGCCAAGGCCTGATCAGCATCTCTGGGAGCTAATGGCTCGAGAAGTCGATGATGTCTTGGGGGCTATAGAGTCTACATTGGCCGTATGTGACTACGATTATGAGGCTGATTTTGTATCACGGGTCGATGAGTTACGAGCTTCCCTTAAAGGCCTGGTAGATCGGTTTGGTATGATGGGCTTGGAGCGCACGGTCATCCTTATTGAATCTTGTGAGTTGCATTTGATTTCCAGTTTTTATAACAGCGTTGATGGTTGGCGTTATTTAGTAGGCTTTGGGCGCGCCCATTTAACTAAGCCGTTAGCGGTTAAGGTAGATTTCACTCTCAATGAGCTGTCGTTGTTACAAAAACAGTTCCGTCTCGTGCTTTCTTCTAATAGTAAAGATACTGTAGTTCTAGAAGAGGGCGGTGAGTCTATTTGGCAAGAAATATCTGCGTTGCCCGACGTACTGGATGTGGCTTGCAAGGATCATATTGTAGAGGATCATTTTGGACTCTTGCCTGCCAGCGAAGAGTTGAGCCCATGGCAGCAGCGCTTTGAAGACGTGGTTGTTGATATGGACCGTGTAGAAGATGCTTTGTTGATCTTAGATGGCGAGGATAATGCCAAGCAGTTGTCTATTTTGCGGCGTTCTTTAGTGTCTTTGGTGCCTGGTTTTGCGCGTTTGGGGTGTTTGCGTTTGAGTTTATTGGCCGAATTGTCGGCCGCGTTTGTGTCCGCTCGTTTAGCTGACAAGGCGCGAGCTGGAGTGGCTAAAGGTCTCGACAGAGAAGATTTTTTGTTACTTGGTAAAATGTTGTTGATTATGCGTTTCCGTTTGGCGGCAATAAGTGGCAAGACAGTGCAGAATTTGCATGATGAAGTAGCGGGTCTTGAGCAAAAAATGGCGGCTTTTGTGTATGTCGATAGAGATGTTGGTGACGTAGCAGTGCAGCGACATGTGCGGGTTTTGGAGATGGCCCTGTCTGAGCTGCGGCAGTTATTTGGTGCCGATGGGGATGATGAAGTATCGAGCCGTGTGTTCGCATCAGTTAACGATAATGTTGCTGATTCGGCAGAGTCTTTGCAGCGGCTGCAATTGGCCAATTGTGCCAGGTTTTCTGCTGATGCTTGTGATACGACTGGTGGCTGGCGTCGTGGTGCTGAACGCTTGCTGTATGGGCTGGAACAGGAGCCGAAGGGTGATGGGTATGGCCTCCAAGGGTAAGCGTGCTATATATGCAAGCTGATTATGCATTTGGTTCGAGGGCTAGTGTTGAAGAGTTGGAAGCCTATTTGTTCGGTGTGCTATCAGCGGTGCCTTGGGCGACCATGGTTGTGCGCAATGGCAAGGTGGCCCTTGTCACGCCAAAGGTGCGTCATCTACTAGGTTGTATGCCGGAATCGGGTGCCGACATAGTGGAGGTGATGTCGACTTTGGGTTTTTCTTGCCATTGGCAGGCCATGTTGCAAAACGACGATCGTAAATTTAATGCTGTCGATGAAAAAATCATTATAAACGGCCGGCCAAGGTATATTCGCCTCACGGTTGGGACAATGGTTTTGCCGATAGGGGGCATGTCCAGTGGTGCCCTGGTTATGATGCGTGATGTGACTAGAGAGCAGGAGCATGCGCAGGAGTTAGTGCATGATGCCTTTCGTTCTGGGCTGGCTGATCAGAACTCGGGCCTGGTGCACTTTATGGGCAACTATGTTACCGGGGCTATGGGGGCTTTGGAGCGGCTCAATAAAGCTTGCTTGGAGGCAGAGGAGTTGGTTGAGGGTATGAGTCAGCTGTTGGTGTCAGGTAAGTACGCGAAAGATTCTTATGCTCTGGCATTGGATACTGATCAGGAGCAGTTGTTGCGTACTGTGGTCATGGGGTTGCAGCAGGTCACTAGTGGCACAATGAAAGGCGAATTAGCAGAGATTTCACGCGTTGTCGACGTCATATCTAATGTCATTGGGGTTGCAGCGCTAGGTGACAAGCAAGAAGAAGCGGTGTTTTTAGATTTGGATTTGATTGCTGGTTACGTCGTTGCTTCTGAGGCTTTGCGGGTGCAAGCCTTGGGCATCGATGTGAAAGTGTTTGTAGAGTCCAAAATTGGGGCGGTGAAGTTGCCCAAGAACCAGTTTGTGCAGTGCTTGGTAATGGGTTACGCCAACGCCATCGATGCCATTGAGGAATTGATTGAAATCAGTGGGGGCGCTGTGGTGTCTGAGCTGCAAGTAGAATTGAGTTTCACTGGCTATGATGCTGGCAATATTTTAGTGACCATACGCGATACTGGTGGTGGCTTGGGGGTTCAGCAAGTCAGGGACTTGTTTAGGATGGGTTTTAGTAGTCGTGTGGGGCGTGCTGGTATGGGGTTGCATCTGATGGCGGTTTTTATTGAGCATGTTGGTGGTAGTATTGAATTGGCGTCCAGAGAAGGCGAACAAGGTGCGGAGTTAAGATTAATTGTGCCAATCTTTGAAAATGAAGAAATATGACTGTTGTTGATCTTGCTGTAGTGAGAGTAGTGGGGGAGTACGGTGGATAAAAATAATCGAATTTTAGTAATGGATGATGATGAAGATGTGTTGGCAACATTTCGTTATTTTCTAGGTGCTAATGAGCCTGTGAGTGAGGCTGTAAGTGCTATTGATGCTTTGCTAGGTGCTGCGCCAGTAGATAGTAGTAAGCAATTGCAGTTGGCAGATTTTGACGTCACCACCGCGGATCAAGGGCAGTTAGGTGTTGAGTTGGCGACTAAGGCGGTGGCAGAAGAGCTCCCATTTGCTTTGGCGTTCATTGATATGCGTATGCCGCCAGGTTGGAATGGTCTTACTACGGCTAAGAAGCTGCGTGAAGTAGATCCTGATATCTATATAGTATTTGTGACGGCTTTTGCGGATCACTCAGCGGCGGATATTTATCATGAGTTAAATCACAACGTGTTGCTTTTGAAGAAGCCGTTTAATCAAGAGGAGATTGCTCTTATGGCGTCGACTCTGTGTGGTAGTTGGAATACCAATAACGAGCGCCGCCGTTCTGAGTTGCGTTTACATCATGCCTTGCAACAGTTCATGGCAAGCAAGAATACTGACTAGTGTTTGTTTTGTGGATTAGGGTTGTATAAATCTTTTATATCCCGTATAATTTCGTACCCTTTTAAATCGGGCTGGCTCTTTATTGCTTGCAAATAGGTTTTACACCTACTTGTGATGGCTAAGTTCAGTCCGCTTATAAGGGCTGGATTAAACCCGTTTTATATAAAGGTTATG
>CALKFY010000132.1 GCA_938084925.1 uncultured Pseudomonadales bacterium | reverse complement strand
TTACTGACTGACTTCTTGATCTTGTGGGTGATCAATTTGTAGACGGCTTGCCGCGATAACGGCTTGGGTACGACTGTACACACCTAGCTTACGCAAGATAGCGGTTACGTGGGCTTTGATAGTGGCTTCAGATACTTCTAGTTCATAGGCGATCTGCTTATTCAACAAACCTTCCGTTAACATGATCAACACCTTAAACTGCTGTGGCGTCAGCGTCGCTAGTTGCTCGGCAAATTTATTGTCTTCAGAATCTGTCATGGCATCCATATCTGGCAAGTCAGCAGGTAGCCAAACTTCACCGTCTAACACTTCGCCAATGGCATTGGCAATAGTATCCATGGAAGACGATTTAGGAATAAAGCCAGACGCGCCAAACTGCACGGCGCGGTGCATAACGCTAGGCTGCTCATTACCGGATACGACAACGACCGGTACAGATGGAAAGTGATTGCGCAAGTAGATAAGGCTAGAGAAGCCATTAGCACCTGGCATATGTAAATCTAACAATACCAAATCAATTTCGCCATGCACATGTTGTTCAAGCTGCTTAAGGCTTTCGGCTTCGAGAATACGCGCATCATCTACGGCATTAACCAACGCCTGCTTAAGAGCAGCGCGGAACAAAGGATGGTCGTCGGCGATAATAATGGTGTGATTCACACTAACCTCTCTACTACATGAACTTGGCCAATAAGAACAAGACTTTCTATAACTTGAAAGAATAAATCAAATCCTCTCTCAGGGAAAGACTTTGTGCTAAAAAACGACCTTCAAAATACCGAACATAAACACCAGACATAAAAAAAGCCAGGCGAGAAATAACTCTCAAACCTGGCTTTTACCTAGATCGAATAACGTCTAGCGATTACGACGATTATCAATCAAGTCGTCGACTACACTTGGATCAGCCAAGGTAGAAGTATCACCTAGCTCACCAAAGTCGTTGGCAGCAATCTTGCGCAAGATACGACGCATGATCTTACCAGAACGAGTCTTAGGTAGGCTTGGAGCAAACTGAATGAAGTCTGGAGAAGCGATTGGGCCGATGTCGGTACGCACCCAAGTGCGCAATTCCTTCATTAGCTCATCAGTGGCTTCTACGCCGTCTTTTAGGGTTACGTAGCAGTAGATACCTTGACCCTTAATTTCGTGCGGGTAGCCAACTACAGCGGCTTCAGAAGTGGCTTCGTGAGCAACCAAGGAGCTTTCGATTTCGGCTGTACCCATACGGTGACCAGAAACGTTCAACACGTCATCAACACGGCCTGTGATCCAGAAGTAACCGTCTTCGTCACGACGTGCGCCGTCACCAGTGAAGTAGAAGTTTTTGAAGGTAGAGAAGTAAGTCTCTTCAAAACGATCATGGTTGCCCCAGATGGAACGGGCTTGGCCAGGCCAGCTATCAGTGATAACCAAGTTACCTTCAGCTGCTCCTTCAATGATCTCACCTTCGTTATCAACCAAAGCTGGCTGCACACCAAAGAATGGTAGCGTTGCCGAACCAGGCTTAGTCGCTACAGAACCCGGCATAGGTGTAATCATGTGACCACCTGTTTCGGTCTGCCACCAAGTATCAACGATTGGTGCAGTACCGTTACCAAAGATATTGCGGTACCAGGTCCAAGCTTCAGGGTTGATTGGCTCGCCCACAGAACCCAATAGCGTGATGCTGGAAAGATCCGCACCAGCCAATACGTCGTCACCGTGCTGCATAAGTGCGCGGATAGCCGTAGGAGCTGTGTAGAATTGGTTAACCTTGTGCTTGGCGATAACATCACCAAAACGCGAGTTAGTTGGGTAATTTGGTACACCTTCAAACATCAAGCTAGTAGCACGGTTAGCTAGTGGACCATAAACAATGTAGCTGTGACCTGTAATCCAACCAACGTCAGCAGTACACCAGTAGACATCACCTGGCTTGTAGTCGAATACATAACGGTGAGTCATAGCGGCCCATACTAGGTAACCACCACTAGTGTGCTCTAGACCCTTTGGCTGGCCAGTAGAACCGGATGTGTAAAGAATAAATAGTGGATCTTCAGCATTCATTACTTCAGGTGTGTGCTCAGCGGAAGCTGGCTCAACAATGTCGGAGTACCATACGTCACGACCTTCAACCCAAGCAATATCACCACCGGTACGCTTAACAACGATAACCGTGTTAACACTGTCCATGTTAGCAAGCGCTGTATCTACGTTAGCCTTAAGCGGTACGCTACGGCCGCCACGCAAACCTTCGTCAGCGGTGATCACGATAGTACTGTTAGCGCCTTCTACTCGACCGGCAATAGCGTCTGGAGAGAAACCACCGAAAATTACCGAGTGCACGGCACCAATGCGAGCACAAGCTAGCATGGCAACTGCGGCTTCAGGGATCATTGGCATGTAAAGAGTGACTACGTCGCCCTTCTTGGCGCCTTGGGCCAAAAGTGCGTTACTTAGCTTACACACTTCCGCGTGTAGTTCACGGTAGCTAATATGGCGAGATTCGGCAGGATTATCACCTTCCCAAATAATGGCTATTTCTTCGCCGTGCTCCGCTAAGTGACGATCTAGGCAGTTTGCAGCAACGTTTAGTTCACCGTCAGCGTACCAGTTGATATCAACATTGCCTGGGGCAAATGAGGTATCTTTGATCTTAGTAGGGGTTTTAACCCAATCAAGCATTTCCGCTTGCTTGCCCCAGAATCCTTCTGGATTGTTTACTGATTCCTCGTACATAGCGGCACGGGTGGCTTCGTCCGCCCATGAATTTGCAGCTACTTGTGGATCTACGGGATAGGTTTTCACGTCGCTCATACTAGTATCCTAACTGGTGAAATATATAAAATGATTAGCGTTATGCTAGCTTGGTAATAGTTATACCAAGCATTATCACAATAATGAATAATACTTTGGCCTAGGGGACTAACAGTTGCACCACTCTATGACCGTCATCAATACTCTTGTGCTGCACCCTGTCGCTCACTAGATGCAAACTCTTGCGCCAACATAATGTTCACAGTTTCGTGCAATTCACTAAACACAATGACCACCTTACCGCTTTGTAATTGCGCCCGAATTTGCTCCACTTTGGTTCCTAGGGAGACTTCGACTAGGCCGTAATCGGTACCATCGCGACTGGCATACTCTGCAAGCAAATTATCAAGGGTTGCGGGGGGAATCTGTTGCCAAGGAATAATCATGTTATTACCAGTCGTGAGCGACGAGGTCATTGGCGCGTGCCCAACACAGCTGCATCACACGCACCTGGTCTTCGGCTTGCGTAAGGTCTAAACCTAGCTCAAAACTAAGATCCTGCAGTTCTTCACGCCAGTAATCACTCAAGGCTTCAGCGAGGTCGCTGCCGCGATCACTCCATTCAAAAGATGGATGAATATCGATAGCCTCGGCAATATGCTCAAAGCTAGTGGCTGGAGTAAAGTCGGCATGACATAAGACCCACTCCCCATCGAGGTCATCGTTCATTTCTATAATCACGTCTTTGACCGAATGGCCTTGGGACATAATCGTACCTAAATCTAGATGATCGCTATAACAAAGTTCGCTAGGCCAATCATCGGCTGGCATGATAAAACTGGTTTTGATAGTGCCATCAGCTAAACTCCAAGCACAAGCTACCGGATAATACGGGGCTTCGGGGCTGGTTTCGATGGCAAGAAAATTGGCACAATCCATACTTTATTTCACTTCATTGCATTAAATAACAGAATTCAGGCAAGTGTATGGGATGAGCATCTAGAGTCAAGGGAAAGACACAATATTCGTCATTGTGAAAAGCCACAAAAAACCGTCATTGCTTACCCAAAGCATGCGCTCTGCTCATGGGGCAGGCCCAGCGCAGCGCAGCAATGACGGTTATCCTCAACAGGCTGCAGCTGCTACACAGGTACCACTCACAGCATACTGCAACTGCCCAACGTCGTTATAACCTGGAGTTAATATATAAGTGTAAGCCCCAGATGCGGTTGTGCCAGTACCTGTGATCACAGCGGTACTGGCTAAGACGCTCACACTAGCCGTGTTGTCAGTTGCCGTTGGTGCTTGTAGAGCTAGCTCATCAAAACTGTCACAGGCCGCCAGATCTTGGCCGGCAGTCATTAAACAGGCCGCTTGGGAAATTCGTACTGATTGGGCTTGTTGCACCACTTCCATAAAACGGGTTTGCTGCATATATCCCTGATAGGTGGGCACTGCATAGGCAGCAAGAATGCCTATTAAAGCGACTACCAAGAGCATTTCTAACAGGCTAAAACCCTGCTGGCCTTGCTGTGGGTTAGTAAATAAATAGTTGGTCTTCCGTGACTTCTCTATTGTTTGCATGACAACCTCCTGTTGTCGGGTTAGTAATCCTCTTCGCTGGGGTCTAAAAGCCCAGTAGATGCATCGTTTTCGTCGTCATCGCCAGCAATAGCATATTCCTCTTGTGCCCAGGCACCAAGATCCAACTTTTGGCAGCGTTCACTGCAAAAAGGTCGGTATTCATTGTCACTGCGCCACTGCAATTTAGTTTGGCATTGAGGGCAAGGGTATTCACGCATGCTTGTGTTCCGCTACTTTGATTAATTGTTCATGTAATTGCATCACCTGTTCGTGCAGGTGACTAAGGGACTGGCTATTGTCCAGCACTCTGTCGGCCCCATCTAGGCGCTCTTGACGAGGCAATTGCTTATCCATAATGGCTTTTATCTGAGCCGCGGCATTGCTATCTCGTTGGCTAGCTCGATCCATTTGTTGCTGAGGCTCGGCATCAACCACCACCAACTCATCAACCAGTTCTTGTTGATCCGTCTCCAATAACAAAGGCGATACCAATACCGCATAAGCTCCACTAGCGGCAGCTAGCTGCTGCTTAATACTGCTGCGTATTAGCGGGTGTAACAAGGCTTCTAGCCAGGTCTTAGCTTGGTTATCGGAGAATATAATTTCACGCAATAAAGCCCGCTGCAAATTACCTTGGGCATCAAGCATATTATCGCCAAAGTGGGCAGTAATCTCAGATAAGGCAACACTGCCCGGCATCACGACTTCCCTTGCAACAACGTCTGCATCGACAATAGTCACGCCCAAACTAGCCAATAAATCAGTCACTTGGGTTTTGCCACTACCGATGCCACCTGTAACACCTACCACGAAGGTCATTGCCGTTATCCTTTATTGCTTTAATTAAAACACTGACTAGCCTAATTGAGGCACATTGTACCATTGGCAGTGGCTTTCCTATAAGGTCTAGATTATTGCTCTTACATCAAGCTACCCATTTGCATCAATGGTAGATAAATTGCCACCACTAAAGACCCAACTAACAAGGCGAGAAAGCTGGTTATCAAAGGCTCTAGCAAAGAACTAAATATTGCCATTTTGTCTTCCAGACGTTGCTCTAATTGATTACTAAGGTGCTGACAGGCGCCCGCCAAATCCCCACTTTGTTCTGCCAAACGCAGCATTACCACTTGCTGCTCCTCAAAACCGGCCTTGGTGAAAGCCCGTGACAAACCCATACCCGACTGCAAACATTGGCAGATGATTTGCACACGCTTGGCTAACTTAGCATTTGGCGCCGCGCGTTGGCACAACTGCAACGCTTCAAGTATGGGAATACCGCTGGCGAGACTACTAGCTAGCAACTGCATTACCAACAACTGCCCCTGCACTTGGTAAATTCCCTTCCAACCAGGCAGCCAAGCTAAAAGGGCCGACCTAATAGCCCGCCCCCTACTAGTCTTCAGACCCAGAACAAGCGCACCTAACAGCAATAACAAACTGATCATTAGAAGTTTTCCAGACATATGCAACCAACTAGATGCCCCTAACAACCATTGCGTGGCTATGGGTATCGGCGCCTCACTATGAGCCACGAGACTAGCAATGTTAGGTACCAAAAACAGCAAAATCAGCACGCAAACAAGGGCACCAGCAGCAAGGGTAATGGCTGGCATTATTAAGTTTCTCTTTAGCTTCTTCAATAATTGCATGGTCTGCAATTGCTGTTCTGCGAGGGAACCTAATGCTTTACCCAAATCCGATTGCTTCTCACCCGCCGCGAGCATGGCAATTTGATAAGCTGGCAATAGGCGTTGCCGCTCACATATTTGCGATAAGGTATAACCTTGTTGCAAATGCTGCTGCAGCATGCATAGTTGCCAGCGTAACGGCATATTCATCTGCCTTGGCACAGCCAAGGCTATACACTCTAGCAGCGGCAACCCTGCGGCTAATAAACGTTGCCACTGTAAAAACAAATCAGCTGCTGCCCCTGCATTCATCAAACGCCGACGCCTATGCCAATAAGCCAAGCGATAGTAACTTTGTAAACGTACACCTTGTAAGGCAAGCTCTGCACGTAGTTGCGCTATGGATTGGCCCCAGGTGATACCTTGGCATGAATGCAAGCGCTCATCTTCGCCGTACCACAGATAATCTGCCATCTCGCCTCCACTGTTTGCAGCTAAACTAAAACTCGTTTTAATTCATCAATACCAGTCTGCCCCGCCAATACTCGAGCCAAACCCTGATGGTAGATATTTTGAGTACCAAGATGTTGATGCTCTGACTTATCTGGCTGCAGCCCTTGGGCAATTTGTTGGCGCTGGTGGTCGTCAATTGACCACAGCTCAAACACACCAATACGCCCTTTATAGCCGCCATAACAACGCGAACAACCAACGGCCTGAGACGGTGCAGAGATGCCAAATTCAGCGCCATAATCGGCTTCAACTTGACGCCACTGCGGCGTATGCAATTGCTTTAGTTGCGTAGAAGACAGGGGCTTTTTACAGTCTTCACAAAGGCGACGTAACAGGCGTTGATTGACCACCAGCTGCAAGCAATAACTCAAACCTTGCAAATCTATGCCTAAACCATAGCAGCGAGTGATCGCTTCTAAAGCCGTATTGGTGTGCATTGAGGAAAGTAACAAATGCCCGGTTTGTGCCGCCTTAATAGCCATATCGGCGCTTTCTGCATCCCGCAGCTCGCCCAACATTATGACATCCGGGTCTTGCCGTAATAGTGCCCGTAGTACCTGTGCAAAGGTAACACCAATATGGGGTGCCGGTGCCACCTGATGCATACCTGCCATCACCAACTCTACAGGGTCTTCCACGCTCATGACGTTGCGCTGTGGTTGCAACAAACTCTGCAAGGCAGCGTAGAGAGTAATGGACTTGCCGGCTCCTGTAGGCCCGGTGACCAAGAGCATGCCCTGAGGTGCCTCTAGGCATTGATGTAAAACACTTAATTGTTGCTGACTCATACCCAGCTGACTTAACTGCAGAGAGCCAATATTACGATTTTGAATACGCATGACTAGCTTCTCACCGAGATGACCAGGCAAGGTGCTACAACGGATATCCAATTGGTTTTGATTGATGGTGGTTTGAAAGCTACCGTCTTGCGGCTTACGCTGTTCGCCTATATCCAGTTGCGCCAGCAACTTCACTCGCACCAATACTGCATTACCCAAGACTTGTGGCAAGAACACCACGGGATGAAGCAAACCATCCACTCGTTGACGTATTTGCCAACCCTGACTTTGGGGCTCAATATGTAGGTCTGACGCCTTGCTGTTAGCTGCTAATAGCAAACAGGCGTTAACCACCCCAGGTGCATCCTGAGTTCTGATATAGACGTCTAACATAAAGGCATCCTTGCCTGCGAGACCGCTACACAAAAAATTATCTAATTGTGAACCGCTCTCGCTTCTATCATTTTTTACAAAAGCTCACCACCTAGCTGACGAGCAAGGGTTACTGCGTATTTGTCTGTCATGCCTGCCACGAAATCCATGGTCTGGCATAAAGCTTGGTATGCTGTTGCACCCGGTTCTGGCTGATGCGCTCCCATCAAGGCCAGGTACTTTTGCGACTTAAAGGAAATATTGTCAGTAACGCCATCACTATTTTCCAAAGCAGCGGGTACGAAGCCATCGAGTATTCTTTCTAAGATAGCACTAGCACCCAACTCCGTACGATGACGTTGCGGTGATTCAAATATGCGCTTGCGCGCCAACAATTTGGCATTACCGATGACTTCTTGAGTCACTGGGTCAGCATGACTGATTAAGTCCCCCTCTAAACGCCCTTGCAACAACACTTGCTCTTGTTCAATAAAGGCCGTAGCACAAGCACTAACCAAGTAATTGATAACCTTGCCACGCAACAAAGCCAAACGCCGAGTTGAATAATACTCATCGGTCATTGGTGCTCGCTCAGGAACCACCAAGGGTCCTGTGATCGGTGCCAATAACTCCATAACATCAACTTCATCAAGAATGCCTAGTTCGACACCATCTTCTAAATCAACAATGGCATAGCAAATATCATCAGCCGCTTCCATTAGGTACACCAACGGGTGACGACACCAATGGTTTGGACCACGCTTTAGCAGACCTAGACGATTAGCAGTTTCCTCAAGAATCTGACTTTCTGCCTGCAAGGATCCAAACTTACGTTTACTTTGCGCCACAGGGTCATTAGCCAACCATGGGTATTTTAGAAAGCTCCCTAGCGTGGCATAAGTGAGGCGCATACCACCATCAAATTGATGATATTCCAACTGTGTTAACGTACGCAAACCTTGGGCATTACCTTCAAAGTTCAGAAAGTCCAGCTGTTCGGCAATGCTCAGGTCTTGTAAACCATCAGCGGCATGGAATTTTGCAAACCAACCACGGATGGCATTTTCACCAAAATGACCAAACGGTGGATTGCCAATGTCATGCCCTAGACAAGCTGACTGTACAATGGCACCCACATCATGGGGCTGTATCCATTGTGGCCAATCCTGTTGTTGACACAACTTCTGGGCAACACTAATGCCCAGACTACGGCCCACACTAGACACCTCTAAGCTATGGGTTAGGCGGTTATGAACATGGTCATTATGAGATAGGGAATGGACTTGGGTTTTATGACCTAAACGCCTAAACGCGCTAGAAAACACCAGCCGATCATGATCTTTGTGAAAAGGTGTACGCCCCATTTCACGGTGCTCTTTATGGGGTTTACCGATGCGTTGATCGTCTAATAAACGCTGCCACTGCATGCTGGGCATTATATAACTCCCTTTCCCTTAAGCCAATTTAGGGCCAGAAAATGTTTCCCAGCCCTATTATTAGTTACTCTAACACGATTTGATCGCTAATGCGTTGGATCGTAGATTCGCCAATACCTTTGACCTTAAGCAATTGATTAATATCGGTAAATCCGCCTATCTGATCACGTAAAGCAATGATCGCTTGGGCTTTAATTGGACCTACTCCAGATAGGCTTGTGGCAATTTCTTGGGCCGTAGCAGTATTGATATTGATGCTCTGGCCAGCACCCATACTAAGGGGTGACCAGCTAAGCATTAAAGACAGGCACAGGGCCGAGATAAGTGGAATGAATTTCATAAACCTCTCCTTGGTTAATGTCTACTCGGGTGAGTAACATGGGTAGAGAACCTCCCGTTCTCTACCCTTAGTGTAGCAGAGGTTGTGTCTATTGCACGCCAGCCAGTTCGGCCTCGATCAAAGCTAACGCTGCCATCGGTTTGTCGGCTTGGGTGATAGGACGCCCGATAACCAAATAATCACTACCCGCAGCTATAGCGTCGGCCGGTGTCATGATACGCTTTTGATCACCAACCACCGCGAAGGCTGGGCGAATACCTGGGGTAACCAAAATAAAATCTTTGCCCAATTTTTGCTTTAACAGCTCAGCTTCTTGAGCCGAACAAACGACCCCTTCAAAACCGCTACTTTGTGTCAAATTAGCCAAATCTAGCACACGCTCGGCAGGCGTTTGCTGTATACCGGTTTCCCTAAGACCTGCCTCATCCATGCTGGTAAGCACGGTCACGGCGATAAGAATCGGTTGGTGGCCACCTTGTGTACGTAACGTCTCTAACGTCACGCGCATCATTTCACTACCGCCACTGGCATGGACGTTTACCATCCATACGCCCATTTTGGCTGCCGCAAGGACAGCCTTAGCAACTGTATTAGGAATATCATGAAACTTGAGATCCAAGAACACCTGAAAATCCAAATCGTGCAGCGCTTGCACTAGCTGAGGACCACTAGAGGTAAATAACTCCTTGCCCACTTTAACTCGGCAACGTTGTGGGTCCAAACGCTGGGCCATTGCTAGGGCGTCGTCTTGATTGTCGTAATCTAAAGCAACAATGATTTTAGGATCGGCTTGCAAACTATTCTCCTCGTAGTCCATAAACGGGTTTAGTGGTATCCCACTGATGGCAAGTGGGGCACTGCCACTGCATACTGCTACTGGCATAACCACATTGCTTACATTGAAAAGCAGGTTTACGCTGTTCTAAAGCCACGGTTAAACCTTGTAAAGCCTCAAGGGATTCCCGGGCGTTGTCTGTAGCCCATTGCATATGCAAATCTATTAAATAATTAAAGCCCTTCACAGAGGGCCTTTTACGTAATTCTTTGGTCACAAAAGCCGCAGCTTTGGTATCAGATTCTTGACGTAACACGTCTGCCAAAGCCAACATTACACTAGTGCTGGGATGCTCTTGCATACAGGTGTCCAACCAGTTCTGCCAAGCCTGCTGGTCTGTAGCAAAAGCAAAGCACTGGGCTAAATCCGTTAAAAAATTGGGAATAAGGCTGGGTTCTTGCTCGGCCAGATAGCGCAAATGCTTACCAGCAAGGTCATAGTCTTGTTGTTGCATAGCAATGGCTGCATCTATCATAAATACCCTAGGGTTATCTGTTTTCAGGCCTTTGGCTTGTTTCAATAACAGTTTTGCAGCGGGCAAATCTTCATCATCAAGGGCTTCTTGTGCCTGTTCACAGGCATAATGAGACAATCTAGATGCTAGATTGGGCACTTTATGCAACTGGAAACGACGAGCAATATCTAAAGCTTTTTGCCAATCCTTTTCTCGCTGGTAAATATCCAGCAATAAAGTACCCCAAGCTTGCTTATCAGAACTGAAACCAGCGCTTTCTAACAGTAATTGCTCGGCCCTATCCAACAATCCAGCTTTAACAAAGTCGTGGGCCAGTTCTAGCTGAGCCTGAGCCAATTGATGATGAGTAAGGCCTGAACGATTGAGCAAATTTTGGTGTATTTGAATGGCTTTATCGACTTCGCCTTTACGACGAAAGGCACTCCCCAAGGCTAGATGCGTATCCAAGTTATGGTTATTAACTTCTAAGGAATCGATAAACAGATCTAGGGCGGCATCAGTGTCGTGGTTAAGCAGGTAGTTGAGGCCGCGATAATAGTTCTCGTCGGCTACACAAGGGGTTTGTAACTGCGCTTGGTGACGTCTACCCAACCACCATCCAATACCGATCGCCGCGGAAAAGAACAGTAGTAAGAGTAGATCCATCATGACTATTTAGCAGTCTCACGCACAGCTTCAAGTTGGTTAACTTGACGTAGTAATCGGTTGTTTTGACGCTTTTGGTTTTGATTAGTCAAACCATAGACTAAAGCGCTCGCGATAGCACCTAAGGTAAAGCTAATTAGAATCCACAAGGCCACACTCATAGGCGGTAATTGCACGACCAACATGTCCACGGCAACAGGGGTACTGTTACGACTGCTAAACAAAATACCGATGGTTAGCGCAGCCAATGCCAAAAGGGCAACCAATAAGCCTTTTATGAATTTCATGGTCTTCTCTCCTTGAGATTTCAGAGCCTTATGGTGGCGTTATTTGCCTGCCAAGCAAAGACACTTGAATGCTGCACAGTATAACCGATAATCCTAGGTTCTAAATAGTGATGTTGGCTAAGGTATAGAGGTTTTCTAAAAGGGGACAGGTACTTTTTGTCCGCTGCGCGGCCAAATAAGAGCCAGCCCCCGTAAAATTTAGAGTACAAAAAAAGGGTCAGATGAAAACACCAGACCCTTTTTATATTAGCTCAAGTACTAGACTTACTTGGCGCTGGCATCTACTTGATCACGTAATTCTTTACCTGGTTTAAAGTGCGGTACACGCTTGGCTTCTAGCGACACGGATTCACCGGTCTTAGGGTTTCTGCCAATACGTGGCGCACGATGGTGCAGGCTAAAGCTACCAAAGCCACGAATCTCTATACGATCACCCTCTTCCAGAGCCTCCGTCATATGCTCGATAATGGATTTAACAGCCACTTCGACATCTCGCACGGGTAAATCTTGAAAGCGATCTACCAAATTCTCTATCAGTTCAGATTTACGCATAGTTTTACCTAGTTACTCGCTCAACCACTACTTGTCCAACTGTTGCTTAATCAAGTCACCAATGGTAGTTGGGCCGGCAGTATCAACAGTTTGCGTGTTCAGCTCTTGCAATTGTGCACGCTGAGCAGCAGCCTCGTGGCCTCGAATAGACAAGCCAACACTGCGGCCCTTCTTATCGATAGCGCCAACATAAGCCGTAATTTCATCGCCTTCGTTGAAATCGGATAGGTGTTGATCATCACCCATTTCACCACGCTTCAAAAAGCCTGGTACGCCAGGAGCAAGTTCAACAGCCAAGCCACCAGAAGTCACTTCGGTAACAGTCGCTGTTACTTCGCTACCCTTCTTATTGGCATCGGCAAAATCGCTAAACGGATCGCCAGCCATCTGTTTGATGCCAAGAGCAACACGCTCACGTTCGGTATCAATAGATAGGATTACTGCTTCAATGTCTTCGCCCTTCTGGTAATCAGCTAGCAAGGCTTCATCGCTACGGTTCCAGTCGATATCAGAGATGTGCACCAAACCATCGATACCATCAGCCAAACCAATGAACAAACCAAAGTCAGTCTTGGAGTTAAGCTTACCGGAAACCTTATCACCTTCAGCATACTGCTTGGAGAATGCCACCCATGGGCTCTCACTGCATTGCTTCATGCCTAAGGACAGACGACGCTTGTCGCTGTTAACGTCAAGAATCATAACTTCAATTTCTTGACCAGAATGGACCATCTTAGATGGGTGCAGGTTACGCTTCATCCAGCTCATTTCTGAGGAGTGAACCAAACCTTCAATGCCTTCAGCTACGCGAGCAAAGCAACCGTAATCGGTTACCGTCGTCACGGTAGCAGGTAGGCGACTACCAACTGGGTAGGTATCGACGAAGCTGCTCCAAGGGTCTTGTTGCAACTGTTTATGGCCTAGGGATACACGCTGCTTCTCTTCGTCAAACTTTAGTACTTTGACATCGATCTCTTGGCCAACTTTTAGCATTTCGCTTGGGTGCTTGATACGACGCCATGCAATATCGGTGATATGCAACAAGCCGTCCAAACCGCCTAGATCAATAAACGCACCGTAATCAGTCAAGTTCTTAACAAAGCCCTTAACTACGGAACCTTCTTCTAGGTTAGCTAGAATTTCTTCACGCTGGGCCTTATTGGCTTCATCCAGCAAAGCACGACGAGACACAACAACGTTGTTACGGTCTATATCGAGCTTGATAATCTTAAATTGCAGGTCTTGGCCTTCCAAATGGGAAGTATCCTGCAGAGGACGGGTGTCGATAAGGGAACCAGGGAGAAAGGCACGCACGCCATTTAGTTCGACATTGAAACCACCCTTAACACGAGCAGTAATAACACCCGTAACTGGCTCTTCGGCCACTTGTAGTTTTTCGAGTTCTTGCCAGCGTTCTAGCTGTTTTGCACGCTCACGAGATACTTGGGTAGCGCCCAAGCCATCTTCGACTTCTTGCAATGCAACCTGTACGGAATCACCAACCGCCACCTCTAGTTCGCCACTGGCGCTCAAGAATTGACTACGTGGTACAACACCTTCGGATTTTAGACCTACGTTGATAGTCACCATCTCACTATCAATACCAATTACCTCACCGGTAATTAGGGCCCCTTTTTTCATTTCTACCTGCTGCAGGCTTTCTTCAAACAGGTCAGCAAAATTTTCGCTCATGCGCAAACTCTTTTGGATACTCTAGCTGTGCATGGCCGGTTTATAGCGGCATCCCCAACACTGGCGAGCACCTCTATCGGTTAGTTAATCAAAAGGAAACCGTACTATTACAGCCCCCTGTTTCTTATCAAAGTCATGACTTCTTGCTCTACTTCTGCAATGCTCATATGCGTGCAATCGATCAGTACAGCATCAGCAGCCGGCTTCAACGGTGCGACGCTGCGGTTTTGATCGCGCTCGTCACGTTGCTGAATATCAACTAAGATATCTGCGAGACTAGCATCCAAGCCCTTGCTTTTCAACTGTTTG
The DNA here is from genome assembly GCA_938084925.1 of uncultured Pseudomonadales bacterium. Lineage (GTDB taxonomy): Bacteria > Pseudomonadota > Gammaproteobacteria > Pseudomonadales > Balneatricaceae > Njordibacter. The sequence goes on along the minus strand of CALKFY010000132.1, from coordinate 33,365 downwards.
TAGCGTCTGTCAGCACGTTCTTCAGCACTAGCGGTCAAAAAAACCTTAATACTGGCTTGCGGAAAGATCACTGTCCCCATATCGCGACCATCAGCCACCAAACCTGGAAGCTCGGCAAAAGCACGTTGCCTTTCTTCTAAGGACTTGCGCACTAAAGTCAAACTTGCCACTCGCGACGCATTCATACCTACAGCTTCTGTACGTATAGCTAAGCTAACATCTTCACCTTCAAGCACGACTTTATCGCCATCGACAGAGGTCAAAAACTGTACATCCAAATGCGCAGCTATATCAGACAAGGCTCGTTCATTTTCCATGCTCACGCCATGATGCTCAGCCGCCAAAGCGACCAAACGATACAAAGCACCACTATCTAACAGGTGGTACCCCATGGCTTGCGCCAATAATTTACAAATTGTGCCTTTGCCTGAACCACTAGGGCCGTCAATGGCAATAACCGGAGCCTTACTCACAGTATTTATTCCTTTATTTCGGTTACTTGCATGCCGACCTTGTCGGCTAGGTTTACAAAGCCAGGGAAAGACGTAGCTACATGAGCACAATCTAGAACTTTAATTGGCGCGCCAGCTCGTAAACCGGCAATGGTAAACGACATGGCAATGCGGTGGTCATGATGGGTAACGATTTCGCCACCACCAAATACCGCACCATTTTCACCTTTACCAACAATCACAGCACCATCGGGTGTGCCTGTAATATCTATACCAAGTATTTGCAGACCATCTACCATGGACTGGATACGGTCACTTTCTTTGACGCGTAGTTCTTCAGCGCCAGTTACGGTGGTTGTACCTTCAGCACAAGCTGCGGCCACCATTAAGGCTGGGAATTCATCAATACCTAAAGCAACTTGTTCTTCAGGCACTTCAATACCTTTAAGAGGCGCATAACGGATATGTAAATCCGCCACAGGCTCACCACCAACATCACGTGGGTTAAGTACTTCAAGGTTAGCACCCATAAGACGCAAGATATTAATCACGCCCACACGCGTTGGGTTCATGCCCACGTGCTCTATAATTAGATCAGAACCCGGGCTAATAGCCGCTGCCACTAGGAAGAAGGTGGCAGATGAAATATCCGAAGGTACATCTATATCACCGGCACTTAGAGATCCACCACCAACCAAACTACGGCTAGGGCCGTCGGTTTCTACGGCATAACCAAAGCCTTGTAGCATGCGCTCTGTATGATCGCGAGTCGGCGCTGGCTCTGTTACACGAGTTTGCCCTTGGGCATACAAGCCGGCTAACAAGACACAGGATTTAACCTGCGCACTAGCCATAGGGAGTTCATAATCGATACCAGTTAAGGCTTGGCCACCGCTAATTTTCAGAGGTGGCGTACCGCCTTCTGCAGTTTCAACCTTGGCACCCATATCACGCAAGGGATTGGCCACACGCAACATTGGGCGACCGTTTAGAGAAACATCGCCGGTCAATTCCACATCAAATTTTTGTCCAGCTAACAAACCAGATAGCAAACGAATAGTAGTACCCGAATTGCCAACATACAAAGGCCCAGGAGGCGCTTGCAAACCGTGCAAGCCAACACCGTGCACAGTTACCTTACCATCCACGGGGCCTTCGATGACTACGCCCATATCGCGAAATGCTTGCAAAGTAGCCAAGGCATCTTCGCCTTCCAAGAAACCACTAATATGTGTGGTACCGTCGGCTAGAGCACCCAGCATAATTGAACGGTGTGAAATAGACTTGTCGCCAGGGACACGAATACGTCCTTGCACCTGGCCACCAGGGGTTACGTCGAAATGAGTTTTTGTAGTCATAGTTCCAGTGTAGGCTGTGCCTGCTAATAATTTTTCAAAATGATGTCTTGCCACACGAGCACGCGTCATGATGCCCAACATGGTATTGCTATCGCCTTCGGCTATGGCCTGGCGCATAATTTTAAGACCGTCGGTAAACTGATCTAAGGTTTTTAAACATGCATCGCGATTAGTTACAAACACATCGTGCCACATGGTTGGGTCACTACCTGATACCCGCGTAAAGTCTCTAAAACCGCCTGCCGCATAACGGAAAATATCTTTATTTTCTGGATCAGAGGCCAAGGTATCAACGATAGAAAAAGCCAATATATGCGGCAAATGACTAGTCGCTGCCAATACCTGATCGTGACGTGCCACATCCATGGTCAGGATGTCGCTGCCCACCCCACGCCACATGGCCGCCAATACATCTATAGCCTGCTGGCTACTTTCTGGTAAGGGCGTAATAATAAACTTGTGATCAACAAACAAGTCGATATTAACGGCGTTAATGCCACTACGTTCCGAGCCTGCTATAGGGTGCCCAGGCACAAAACCTGGTGGGGGTGTACCAAATACTTCATAAGCCGTAGCAACAACGTTGCCTTTTACACTGCCTACATCCGTAAGCAACGTATTGTCTTTGATCAAAGGTGCCACATGACGCAACAGGGACTCCATAGCGATCACGGGGACGGCCAATACGACGACGTCTGCGGTCGCCACAGCGCTATCAAGGTCATCAATAGCAACATCAATAACACCCTGCTCTACGGCTTGGGCGACGCTACTGTGGTCGAGGTCATAGCCCCATACCTGATGTTGACCCGTGCGGCGCAACGCAGCAGCTAGAGAGCCACCGATAAGACCAAGGCCTACGACTAGTACTTTTTCACTATTAAACATAGTCTTGCTACAACACTGCCTGTGGGTAGGAGCCTAGCACACGTAGCTCGGCGACTTCTGTATCCAGGTCAGCGATAACTGCCTTAACATTGTCATCGTCTAGGTGGCCTTCAAAATCAATATAGAAAACATAGCCCCAAAGGCCATTGCCAGAAGGTCGTGATTCAATACTGGTCATGCTCACACCATGGCGTTGAAAAGGCTCAAGTATGTGATATAAAGCACCCGATTTATTACGCGCCATAACCAACAAAGAGGTTTTGTCTTGGCCGCTAGCTGGAATACTATTGTGACCAATGATCAAAAAACGTGTAGTGTTATCAGGCTGATCTTCGATATTGGCGTTGGCAATTTCAAGACCGTATAGATCGGCCGCCATGCTGCCTGCGATGGCGGCTACCTTGCCAGACTCCGCACCCGCTTCAGCTACCCGTCGTGCTGCCTCAGCGTTACTGCTTACAGGATAACGCTCAGCTTTGGATAAGTGTGTATCCAACCAAGTACGACACTGGGCTAAAGACTGGGAATGGGAATAAATACGTTCAACCTTACTTAAATCAGTGCCATCTTCGGTCAGTAAGTTCTGATGCACGCGCATTTCTACTTCGCCACAAATCACTAGGTTAGACTGACGAAAACTATCTAAGGTGTGATTAACCATACCTTCGGAGGAATTTTCGATAGGTACCACGCCATAGTGAGCGCTCTTGGCTTCTACTTCGCGGAACACTTCATCAATTGAACCCATAGGTACCGTGACCACAGAATGACCAAAATGCTTAAGTGCTGCTGATTGGGTAAAAGTGCCTTGTGGCCCCAAAAAAGCCACATGCATAGGCTTTTCATGAGCTAAGCAAGCCGACATCACTTCACGGAATAAACGTGCCATTTCCTCGTTGTCCAAGGGGCCCGTGTTACGTTCCATCACCTTACGTAGCACCTGAGCTTCACGCTCCGGACGATAGAATACAGCGTCCGTGACACCTTGATGAGCTTGTTTCACATCAGCCACGCGCTGGGCGCAGGAGGCGCGCTGATTGATTAAGCTTTGAATCTGCTGATCAATACTATCGATTTCATCACGCAACAAGCCCAATTCTTGCTCTTGGGTCTTAGGGGTCTGCGACATAATTATTTCCAGTGTTGCTGCTCAAAGTCCTGCATGAAGCTAATCAAGGCTTCAATAGATTCCATTGGTACAGCATTGTATATACTTGCACGCATGCCACCGACACTGCGGTGGCCCTTTAGGTTTAGCAAACCATTGGCTTCAGCTTGTTCTAAGAACACAGCATTTAGCGCTTCGTCAGCCAAAGTAAAGGTCACGTTCATAATAGAACGGTTGGCGGTATTAATGTTGTTGTCGTACAGACTACTACTGTCTATAGCACTATATAGAGCTGACGCCTTGGCACGATTTTGCTTACCCATAGCTTCAAGGCCACCGTTTTCAAGCAACCACTCAAATACCAAAGCCGCTAAATACCACGCATAAGTAGGCGGTGTATTTAGCATAGAATCGTTTTGCCACTGAGACTGGTAGTTAAATACCCCAGGGGTGTCAAAACGTGCCTTACCTAGTAGATCATCGCGAACTATTAATAGGGTAATACCAGCAGGGCCAATATTCTTTTGTGCACCGGCATAGATAACACCAAATTTGCTTACATCTATAGGCTCAGAAAGAATCACCGAAGACATATCAGCAACTAGCGGTATATCACCAGTTTCGGGAATATAATCAAAGGCTAAGCCACCAATAGTTTCGTTGGGGCAATAGTGTACAAAGGCGCTGTCACTACTGATTTTTAGATCCGCTTGTTGCGGCACCGTTAAGTAATTTTGCCCTTGGCTAGAAGCAATGACATTAGCATTGCCGTATGGAGCCATGGCCTTAATAGCCTTGGTTGACCAGATGCCTGTATCAACAAAATCGACTTGTGCCTTATCGCCTAACAAGTTCAAAGGCAACAAAGAAAACTGTGCCGTGGCACCACCCTGCATAAAAATAACTTTATAGTTATCAGGGATTTGCATCAGTTGACGCAAATTGGCTTCGGCCTGCGCGGTCAAGTCCATAAAGGACTTGTGGCGGTGACTCATTTCCATCACGGACACGCCACGGTTCTGCCAATTTAGCATCTCCGCTTGGGCGCGTTCCAGTACAGCAGTAGGTAGTGAAGCGGGTCCGGCGCAAAAATTATGTGCTCGGTTACTCATCGTCACCACCAGTTTCACCAGCTGCTGCTTCAGTAGAAGCTTCACCTTCAGTTGCAGCAGTTTCCTGACCTTCTTGGCCTGCCACTACTTCACCATCAAGCTCATCGCTTTCTTCACCAACAGACTCGGCAACGCGGGCAACCTGTACCAGCTTCTCGCCTTCTTGCACCTTAATCAAGGTGACACCCTGAGTATTGCGGCCCAAGATAGATACTTCATTAGTACGCGTACGCACCAAGGTACCCTGGTCACTAATAAGAATCGCTTCATCACCATCAAACACTTGTACCGCACCGACTAGGGCACCGTTACGTTCGGACATTTGAATAGATATTACGCCCTTACCACCACGACCACGGGTCGGGAAGTCTTCTACGCGGCTTTGCTTACCATAGCCATTTTCACTAGCCGTAAGAATACGACCACCTTCTTGTGGCATGATCAAGCTGATCACCTTGGCGCCTTCTTCCAAACGAATACCACGTACACCGCGAGCTGTTCGGCCCATAGTACGTACATCGTCTTCATCAAAACGTGTTGCCAAACCGTTATCAGCAAACAACATAATGTGCTGAGAGCCGTCGGTTACAGTGGCACCAATCAAAGTATCGCCTTCGTCTAGGCCTAGGGCAATCAAACCGCTAGTACGTGGACGCGCAAAGGCGGTTAGAGGCGTCTTCTTCACGGTACCGTGTTCGGTGGCCATAAAGATGTAGTGACCTTCCATGTAGCCGCCTTCTGGCAATGGCAAGATGGTAGTCAAGCGCTCGCCTTCTTCTAAAGGCAAGATATTCACAATTGGGCGACCGCGAGCGGTACGCGAGGCTTGTGGGATTTCAAATACACGCAGCCAATACACCTTGCCCTTGTTACTAAAGCACAAGATAGTATCGTGAGATGAGGTCACCATTAGGTGTTCAACAAAATCCTCTTCCTTCACGGCTGTTGCTGCCTTACCACGACCACCACGGCGCTGGGCCTGGTAATCACTAACAGGCTGAGTCTTAGCGTATCCACCATGGGAGATGGTCACTACTAGATCCTCTTCTGGAATCAAGTCAGCAATGGTCAAATCCTGACGCGAGGCCACGATTTCAGAACGGCGTTTATCGCCATACTGCTCTAGCACTTCCGCCAATTCTTCACGAATCACTTCCATCAAACGCTCAGCAGAACCCAAGATTTCTAGCAACTCCGCAATACGTTCAAGTAGCTCTTGGTATTCTGCAATTAGCTTGTCTTGCTCCAAACCGGTCAAACGGTGTAGACGCAATTCCAAAATAGCTTGGGCTTGCGTTTCAGATAGCTGGTAACGGCCATCGTGAATACCGCATTCGGCTGGCAAGTCATCAGGACGACAAGCATCGTTACCTGCCTTTTCCAACATCGCAATTACGGGACCCGCTTGCCAAGACTTAGCCAACAATTTCTGGCGTGCTTCTGCCGCATTCGGCGAGGTCTTGATGGTCTCAATAATTTCATCGATGTTAGCAAGAGCAACGGTCAAACCTTCTAATACGTGGCCGCGCGCGCGGGCTTTACGTAATTCAAACAAAGTACGACGAGTGACTACTTCACGACGATGGCGTACAAAGGCTTCTAGCATTTGCTTCAAGTTAAGGGTCTTAGGCTGACCATCAACCAAGGCCACTACGTTGATACCAAATACGTTTTCTAACTGAGTTTGAGCATATAGGTTGTTAACAACCACATCCGGCATTTCGCCACGACGCAGTTCGATAACCACGCGCAAACCGTCTTTATCAGACTCATCACGCAGCTCAGTAATACCTTCAATTTTCTTCTCTTTTACCAGCTCGGCGATCTTTTCGATCAAACGCGCCTTATTCACCTGATAAGGCAACTCGGTAACGATAATTGAAGGCTTGTTGTTCTTTGGATCTTCTTCCACATGGTAGCGAGCACGCATGTAGATACGACCACGACCAGTGCGATAAGCCTGCACGATACCAGCACGGCCATTGATAATACCCGCAGTCGGAAAATCTGGACCAGGGATATGCTCCATCAGCTCATCTATTTCGATGTCTGGGTTTTCGATCAAGGCTAAACAACCACTAATGACCTCATTCAGATTATGAGGCGGGATGTTCGTCGCCATACCCACGGCGATACCGGAAGAACCGTTTACCAGCAGGTTAGGCAAACGCGTGGGCAACACTTCAGGGATCATTTCTGTGCCGTCGTAGTTGGGCACAAAATCAACCGTGTCTTTTTCTAGATCGGCCAATAGATCATGGGACATACGCTCCATACGGATTTCCGTATAACGCATGGCCGCTGCTGAGTCACCATCAATGGAACCGAAGTTACCTTGACCGTCCACTAAGGTGTAGCGCATGGAAAATGGCTGCGCCATACGTACGATAGTCTCGTACACAGCGGAGTCACCATGAGGGTGATATTTACCAATTACGTCACCAACCACACGGGCTGATTTTTTGTAAGCCTTGTTCCAATCGTTGTTCAGCTCGTTCATCGCAAACAACACGCGACGGTGCACTGGCTTCAAACCATCACGTACATCAGGAAGAGCACGGCCGACGATAACACTCATAGCGTAATCCAAATAAGATTGCTTGAGCTCGTCTTCAATGTTGATTGGTGAGATTTCTTTAGCTATTTCGCTCATAACTAAACGAATTTCCTTGTCCATTTGGCTTTAAAAAGCAAGCCTACGTTGGGTGGATAAGTCTAACCACAAAGGCAGACCACAAAAACGCCAATGATAGCACATTCGCCCCTACAGAACCTAATTTTAGAACCCCTTAAAAGCACCATCCACAGGTGCCTTAAGGACCGGAAAGCGTTATACTTCGCCTTATCTGACCCGAGTCAAAAGTATGGATTCATATGAACAACGTAGACCCTGCCGAAATCGCCAAATTTGAAGCCCTTGCCAGCCGCTGGTGGGACCGTGAAAGCGAGTTCAAACCACTACATGAAATCAACCCTTTACGCATTGGCTGGATAGACGAGCGCGCGCCCTTACATGGCAAAAAAGTCGCTGATATCGGCTGCGGCGGCGGCATTGTCGCCGAAGCCATGGCACAACGCGGTGCCACAGTTACTGGTATCGACATGGGCGAAGCGCCACTAAAGGTGGCACAACTACACGCCCTTGAAGCTGGTGTGAATATCAACTACCGTCAAATCACTGCCGAAGAATTAGCCGAAGAAGAAGCCGGCCAGTACGATATTGTCACCTGTCTAGAAATGCTAGAACACGTACCCGACCCAAGCTTAGTCATTGCCGCTTGCGCCAAGCTAGTCAAACCCGGCGGCCAAGTATTCTTCTCCACCATTAACCGCAATCCCAAGTCGTACTTGTTTGCCATCATTGGTGCCGAGCACATCCTCAAAATGCTACCTAAGGGCACCCATGAGCACGGCAAGTTTATTCGCCCTTCAGAATTACACGAATATATGCGCTTAGCAGGACTAGAAAGCCACGCCATGACTGGCATGCTCTACAACCCGATCACAAAAACCTATAAACTAAACGCTAAAGACGTTGATGTTAACTACCTGGTGCACGCCAGCAAACCTGCTAGCTAAGCACCTGCCAACACTGTTTCGGAAACTATTTCATGTTTGATTACAAAGCTCCTGACAACTCCCTTGCCAACCGAACTATCGTCGTCACTGGCGCTGGTGCAGGTATTGGCCGAGCCGCTGCCAAGAACTATGCGGCGCTAGGCGCTACCGTCGTTTTATTGGGCAGAACAGAAGAGAAATTGGAATCCATTTACGACGAAATTATTGACCAAGGCAGCCCTACTCCGGCTATCTACCCCTTTGATTTAAGTCGCGCCAAAGAAGAAGACTACACTGAAATGGCCACCATTTTAGAAGCCGAGTTTGGCAAGCTAGACGGCCTACTACACAACGCCTCACTTCTTGGCGAACGCACACCCCTTAGCCAATACGAGGCCCGCACCTGGCGTCATGTTATGCATGTGAATGTGAATGCCGGCTTCATAATGACACAGGCACTACTACCCCTACTAGAAGCCTCTGAAGACGCTTCTATCATCTTTACTAGCTCCAGTGTTGGCACACAAGGCAAAGCCTACTGGGGCGCTTACAGCGTATCTAAGTTTGCCACAGAAGGTATGGCGCAAATTTTTGCCGCCGAACTAGAGAACATCAGCAACATTCGGGTAAATACTATCAACCCAGGCCCCACACGCACCAACATGCGCGCCAAGGCTTACCCCGGTGAAGACCCAGCAATTAACTTAGCACCAGAAGAAATCATGCCTGTGTACCAATATCTTATGGGACCGGACAGCAAAGGAGTTACAGGCCAGCGGTTTGATGCCCAGGCTTTGGGTGGCCCGCAGGGGTAAAATCCTCAGGTGTCTGGCTCTTATTCCGCAGGAATAGTGCCTGACTCCTAGCCTAACCATTGCACCTCTTCCCACATTAGGAGCCAGGCACTTCCCTACGGGAACAGCCAGGCACCTATAATCGGGCCAATTATTAAGCCTGTAAGAATTGACCAAAGGCCACAGCCAAACGCTCAGAACGCTCGGGGCTGCGCACCAACGCCAAAATAGCCTGACGCAGATCCTGCTGATACATCAGCTCTCCGACCAAACCATTAAAGATCCCCTGTTCTGCAGAGCAAGCTTCAACGAAGGCCGCTAACACAGTATGCTGCCGCAAGTCTGTTTGGCACTTGCTAGCTACGGCAGCCAACAATTCAACACTCACTTCCTGACCCGCCGCCAATAACTGCAACAACCATACTTGGCGTTCTTGGGCATTAGGCGCTTGACTAACAGCACGCAAACAAGCCACTTGCTCACCAAGGTCAGTAGCTGCTTGACCACGCTGCATAAGCGCTTGACTCACATTGTAAGGCAAAACGACGTTTTCGCACTGCACCGCCAAGCCTGACATCACCGCTGCGGGAACAGTGACCACGCTAGCAGCCACAGCCTTGGCTAGACCATCATTGTCGGGTAAACGGCTTACCAGATCAGCAAAGCCTTGCAAACCTAGCTCCTGCCAGCCCTCAGCGTGCTCTGACGCCATCATGTAGTCTCGCACCGGCTCATAGAAGTCTGAAGCTGGCTGCTTCAACAAGGCCCTTGCTTGAGCGTTAAAGGCCGCCATACGATCTTGATCAGGGGTAAAGGCCAGATTGCTGTGTTGTAACTTGTCCGCCATGGCCGCCGATTCTTTCTGATCAAGCATATTGGTACCAATGGTATCCAGTAGCTGATTGAGGAATTCATCACGGGAGGCCTGAATCAAGTAACCCTGCTCATCCAATGGAAACTTTAAGAACCAAATAGTTGGCGCTGCATGCTGCTGTTCTGTTTGCCACAACAAGATGCCAATCCAGGCATGCTTGAGCCATGGTAGCGGATAAGGTTTTTGGCCAGTTTCAAATTCGTTAAAGTCTTTAACACTGAGTTTTGATAGGCGACAACCTAGGTCAAACAGGCGGTAATTACCCTCTACTTCTTTAAATAAGTCGGACAGGGTTTGTAGTGAATCAATAGCGGGCTGCATAAGGACCAACAAGCAGTTAGAATATAGCGCCTATTATACCTATTTTGAGCGCCTTGCGTAATGAGCCCTTCGTCAAAGACAGCAAACCAAAAGTGGTGGGTTTACATGGTGGAAACCAAGTCTGGAAAACTTTATACGGGCATCACTACGGATCCTGAACGGCGCTTTAACGAGCATCAAAATGACCCCAAATTAGGTGCCCGTTTTTTCCGCAGTGATCCGGCTAAAGCGATGGTGTATAAGGAACAGCAAGACGACCGTTCTAGTGCCACCAAACGTGAAGCAGCCCTTAAGAAGCTGCCACGCAAAGCTAAACTGGCACTTGTTGGGTAACCTAAGCATGGCAAGCAGCGGCGAACAGGTTAAATAAACCCTTCTTGCGACCTACCTCTTCACGTTCTTTCAGGCACAAAAAAGGCCGCTGAAAACGGCCTTTTTTAAACAAAGCGCGAAAGCAAAGCTTAGCTTGGGCCAGCACCACTATTGCGAGACTCTTCTGATTCTGGCACAAAAGAGTCCATCATCATGGTTTTGAGACGAGTTACTAGGTTTAGGTCCACGAGCAGACCTTGGTCTAGGCTACGCTCTCGCCAGCCCAATAGATCAGCACCATCGGTGATCAGGTGAGCATCGACATCTTCTTCGGCTACGCGCACTAGCAATTCATTGCTCGCCACAACCTCAGACTTTGGCTGATACAAACCCAAGGGCATGCCATTGGCTGCCAACCATAGGCAACGTTGGTCGCCTTTTTGGCTGACGAAATACAAGGCCATAGATTGCTGGACCGCACCTTGCGCCATGGGCTTACTTAACCATGCCATAAGCACTGGCGCAACAAGCATACCCTGACTGGTATTGCGTACACGTACGGCACTTGCACCATGAGATAGCGCTGCGCCAAGGGCGAGTTCAGCTTGCACTAGGGCAGATTGACCCTGGGCATCGAACAACCACTCATCACCCTTGTCGATCAATACGGGGCCTGTCACAGCGGCTTGTAAATTGCTCAGGGCAGCATCGATAACGGCACTGTTAGCCAAACCATATTGGTAACAAGCAGCGGCGCGCGCACCCGCGCCTAATTGGTCACCAGGGGTAAAGCCTAAACCTTCGACACTACGCTTAACCAAAAACTTCATTTCATTGGCAGAAATCTGTAGTAAATCAGCCATGTGTCACCTCCTGTTGAGCCGCAGCATTAGAAGCCAAGCTTTTAGGCGCAACCGGGAAAGACCAATCTTCCTTAATGGCAGATTTATCATCAGCCATGAGGTCCGACACAAGAGGAGCACCTTGGAACATGGTATTGCGCACCCATAAAGCAGACTTGGGATCAAACTTGCTGACGCCAAAAAATGACAACTTGGCACGCAAAAGGTGCATAGGCAGTACACCGGCATCGAGCAAATTGGCTCTAATTTCACCAAAATGGGTTTGCGACATGGTAGCGATACGCGCCACAATGGCTTGCTGACTAGGATTTAACAGTAAGAAATCCGCCACTGTAGCATCGGCATCATCAGCCAATAAAGCCAGCAATGCCGTATGGCACTCTTGCACAGCCTTAGCAATGCCTAAGAACATTTGTAGCTCAGCACCGTCATCGGTACCGATTTTACCCAACCTAGGCTCGATCTTACCTTGGGAGTAATACCAAAAGGTTTCGCACTGCTTAACGTCAGAGAAATCGTAGTCAAAAACCCAGTCATAGCTTTCTTGCACGGCATCAGCTAAATCTTGAGCGCTCGCTGTTGGGTCGTATTGCAACGATTCTACCGCAGCCATTTGATCTTCTAGGCTATCTACCATCTGTGGATACATTTCTAGAAACAAGTTAACCAACAGCTCTTGGGTTTCTAAGCTGTAGTTTTGCTCAGCCCAGGTATTGATCTGTTGCCAGCTGTTTACTTCGCTAGCGGCATCATTAAACCAGTCATTCAAGGCTTCTAGGTCGGCCAACAAGACACGGTTGTTTTGCGCCTGCCAGTCATCGAAGGTACTTACTTCACTAACATGCTGACAGGCACGGGACATCAACCCTTGCAGCTGGCTGATTTTTTCTGCCGTCACTTCGGTTTGCAACACATTGGCTAGGGCTGTTTCTCGTTGCAACACCCATTGCGCAATGACTTGCGGGTGATTGATCAACCAAGGTGCCATGCCTAGACCTGTAGAGTTACCAATACCTAAGTAACGCTGTAGATCCACATCCATTTCAACGGCATTAGGATAAGCATCCTGATGGGCCATATGATGCAATTGGTCTAGACTAAATTGACGTAGCAGGTAACAAACGAGCATTTCACCCGCAAAAGGTCGGGCTAGATCAGGGTGTTGGTTAACCACCTTATCCCAATCACAAGAGCCAAACTTGCCGGAACCATAAACAGCAGTAGTACGATACAAGTAACCGACTTCGGTTAGTCGCTGCACATCAGGCTGCTGGCCATGACGCAAGTTTTCTAACACTTCACCAAATACACGCGCACTACGGTTGGCACGTGCCAAAGAGATACTACGAGCATCGATACGACCGGCTTCTTGTAAAGGCACGTTAGCCTCAAGCATAGCCAAGGTAGCATCATCCACACCACCTTCCATTAAGGTCATGGTGAGATCCCACTTCTCGGCAATAACGCGGTCATTACGTTCACTGGAATCTAAATATTGTGAAAACACCACAAAACTCAAATGACTATTTGGTGATTGAATATCAAACACCACATGGCCGTAGCCATTTTCGTCTAAGTTAAAACGACTATATTCGATACGCCACTGATTATCCGTCATGTGACGGACCAGAGTACGCATAAAACTCAAGCGGCTAGCAAACCCCGCTCCAAGCCGGTTCAAGTCCATGGCTTGGGCAGGTGGTCGCAACATTGCATTTTGCATAACGCGTTACCTCACTATTGAGTAGGCCGGGCTTTAACCCGACAAAGCAAATATTAGCCAGCGTTGTCGGACTAAAGTCCGACCTACGGGCAATTATATGACTCTATTTAGCCGCCTCTTGCGGGCCAAAATTCTGACGACAGAATTCCAACCAGTTACGTCCCATTATTTTTTCTACTTCCGTGTCATTAAAGCCTTTTTGTTGTAGGCCTTGAACAATATTCGGGAAATCAGAGCTGTCATTAAACCAAGTTAATGACTCAGGCCAAGCAGCGTTGCTGGCAGAGCCCTCCCCGTAATCCATTTGTTTAGTCCAACGGCCATTGCGCATCCACTCGAGGACAGACAAGGGTTGGTTTAGGCATAGGTCACTGCCCATACCGACGCGATCGATACCCATCAAATCGACGGTATCGGCCACCATGTTGCAGAAGTTTTCTAGCGTGCACTTAGGACCATCTTTAAGGTGGAACGGGTACACACTGAAACCTAGCAAGCCTTCACTTTCAGCCAAGGCTGACAAGACGCGATTGGACTTATTACGCTTAGCGGGCTCAAAGAAAGTTGGATTAGCGTGACTGATAACAATCGGACGCTGCGACAACTCAATGGCTTGCATGGTGCTTTCTTCGGCACTGTGGGACATATCTATCACCATGCCCACACGATTCATCTCTTGAATCGCCACTTTACCAAAACGAGTAACACCTGGGTCAGTGGACTCATAGCAACCCGCTGCCAACAGGCTTTGGTTGTTATAAGTAAGCTGCATGATGCGCACACCCAACTGATGGAAAATCTGAATTAGGTCCACGTCGTCTTCAATAGGCGAGCAGTTTTGGAAACCAAAAATGATACCGACCTTGTTTTGTGCATGAGCAGTTTCGATATCCGCCGCCGTATGCACAGGCATGATTAAGTCGCTATGCTGTTCAAACAAGCGATTCCAAGCACCGATGTTAAGCAAGGTTTCACGACAAGTTTCGTGATAAGCGATAGTGACATGCACAGCACTTAGTCCGCCAACGCGCATTTGTTCAAATACTTCGCGGCTCCAGTTACTATACTGCAAGCCATCAATCATCATCATTTTGCTCATCGCTCTCTCCTTTCTATAAGTGGGGTCAGACCTCAGGCACCCAAAGCACTCGCTGTGCTCATGGGGCAGGCTCTCTGACCTCATATATGCTGCCCGGCTTAACTTATGCTTTGATGTAAGTTGTCTTCACTTCGGTGTAGAACTCAACGGCGTATTGACCTTGTTCACGGCTACCAAAGCTGGAATTCTTACGGCCACCAAATGGTACGTGGTAGTCAGTACCTGCCGTTGGCAAGTTGACCATGGCGCAACCGGTCTTAGCGTTACGCTTAAAGTGTGTAGCGTACTTCAAAGACTGAGTACAGATACCGCCAGTGAGGCCGTATTCTGTGTCGTTTAGAGTAGCTAGAGCTTCGTCATAGTCAGCAACCTTGATCACACAAGCGATAGGTGCAAAAGTTTCTTCACGGTTGATGCGCATTTGGTTGTTGGAGTTAACAAACAAGGCAGGCGTCATGTAGTAACCTTGGCTGTCATCAATGTCACCACCACACACCAACTCACAACCTTCATCTTTGGCTAGTTGTAGGTAGTCGCGGTTTTGCTGTAGTTGCTTACCGTCAACAACTGGGCCGATAGTAGTACCTTCTTCTAGCGCGCCACCCACTTTCAGTTTGGCCATGCGCTCTTGTACCTTGGCAACGAACTCGTCGTGTACGCCAGCAGTTACGATCAAACGAGTAGACGCGGTACATTTTTGACCAGTACTACCAAAGGCACCGCCAACGGCACAATCAGCGGCCAGATCTAGATCAGCATCATCCAATACAACTAGCGCATTCTTACTGCCCATTTCCAACTGGAACTTAGTAAGGTTAGTGGCAGCAGCTACGGCAATGTGACGACCAACCTGCAAAGAACCGGTGAAGCTGATAGCGTCTACTTCGGTGCTGTTGATTAGCTGTTCGCCAACTTCGGCACCAGAACCCATAACAAGGTTGAACAAGCCGGCAGGGATGTTTTGCTTGGCGATAATTTCAGTTAGAGCTACGGCACTAGCTGGTGTCAGGTTAGCTGGCTTCCAGATTACAGCGTTACCAAAAGCTAAGGCTGGAGCAATTTTCCAAGATGCCGTAGCGGTCGGAAAGTTCCATGGGCTGATGATTGCAATGGTGCCCATTGGCTCACGACGGGTTTCCACCTCTACACCTGGGCGTACAGAATCGGCTGTTTCGCCCATTTGACGTAGCACTTCAGCAGCATAGTACTGGAAGAATTGACCGGCACGGTATACTTCACCACGGCCTTCAGCAAATGGCTTGCCTTCTTCACGGGAAAGTAAGGTACCTAATTCGTCACAGCGAGCAATCATTTCATCGCCAATTGCCTGCAACACATTCAAACGTGCTTCAAGGCCAGTGGCTTGCCACTCAACTTGTGCAGCTTGTGCCGCAGCCAAGGCCTCTTGTACTTGTGCAGAAGAAGCTTGCGCGAATTCGCCCACTACTTCAGAGTGATTGGATGGGTTCATGTTCTTGATGCTGCTAACACCTTCTACCCAATTACCAGCGATATAGTTTTTCTGAATCTGTGACATAACAGGTTTCCTATTCCAAGCTCAAAAGAGCGTTTTAATTTCGATCGATAGGACTATTCTAGCCCTTATCATTTGATAATAATAATTAATTGATTGTTAATTTTGATAAGTTTTGCTTTAATACCAAGCATGCTACCCGATATTAAAATTGCCCACCTAAAAACCTTTATTACTGTTGCTGAATGCAGCAATTTCCGTCGTGCTGCAACAATTCTCTGCCGCTCCCAGCCGGCAGTGAGCCTAGCCATCAAACAGCTCGAGCTATTATTGGGGGCAGATCTTTTTGATAAGCAAAAACAAGCACAACTAACCGCCTTTGGTAACAGTTTCTTGCCACAAGCTAAAAGCCTATACCAGCAATACCAAGAAATACTAACTAGCGCCCTACAAATAGCCCAAGCAAAAACCGGCACTGTACGTTTGGGCGTATTACCTTCTGTAGCCAAGCATTTTTTAAGCGATATTATGCGTCGTTTTATCCAGCTTTACCCGCAGGTAGAACTGCAAGTACAAGACGATAACGGTGACAGTTTACGCAACAAATTACTGGACGGGCAAATCGATATTGCGGTGAGCAGCATATGGCAACACGAACCTGATATAGAGCACCATCACTTGTGCAGTGATGCTGTTGGCTTAGTTAGCTTGGCCGATCACCCTTGCATGCAAGCCCAAGACATTGACTGGGAGCATATTGCTGAGCATCGGCTGATACGCAACGGTACTAGCCCTCTCATCAACAACACAGTAGCGCATGCTTTTATGCAAGCACCTACTCAGATTGCTAACATGGCATCGTTGGAAGCGGTGCTCAGCGCGGGGGCAGGCATTACGACTTTACCTTGGCTAGCGTTTCCGCAGAACAACCCGCAATTAGGGTTCCGCTTACTGGAAGGTGGCAGTATTCAGCGTCGCATAGCTTTATTGAAGTCACGTCAGGCACATCAGCTACCTGCCACTCAGGCATTAGAAGAAGTAATAATTGCAAACTTTGCTAGCCATGTAGAAAGCTTAGGTCACGATTATTTGCACGCTACCAAGCATATAGACTAAAAGCAACGCGGAGCTAGCGATCTACCAGCTCTGTTGAAATTGACGATTAGTCGCTATACTGAAGAGTACGAATCTGATTGGCCAGCTGGTCCAACTTACGATTGGTGTCTTGGCGGAAGGCAGTAATGGAATCTAAAGACTGCTCTGTCATATACAAACGTTCATCCAATTCAGACGCAGTCTGCTCTAGCACCTCCGCCATCCTTACTTGGCGCTGCAAAGCAGTTAAATCTACTTGTAATTGTGCCACAGCCCCACTCATCTCTGCAGCATCATCAGAGCTTGTTTGACTAGCCTGTTGGGATTGATCTGCAACATCTTCACGTACCTTAGCTACTGCAGCAGCGCTGTCCTCAACACTCACCTTAAGGCTTGCAATACCATCTTGCAACACTTCACTATTAGCACGCAATTCAATCAGGTTTTGTTGGATTTCGTTGATGTTGCCGCTTGTTTCGCCACCTTTCTGTTGCAACATCACAACTTCAGCAAGCGCCCTGGATACTTTAACTTCCTGGGCTTTTAGGCTGCCAGTAATACCTTTGAGATTTTTACTCTGGGCAGCAATATCAGTAACCAGCTCCTTGTTGCCGGAAACAACTTCATCCATTTGCTTTTGTTGACCAGCAACGAGATCTTGCTGTTTAGCAACTAAAGCCATTTGCGCAGCTAGCTGCTCGGTATGCTGCTTGATACCTACGCTATTGTTAGCCACAGCTTTTTGCGTTTCAGCGATAGCTGGCTTATTAGTACGATAGGCAACACCCCAAAGTTTGTCGATTTCTGAATCAATAAACTTATTGCGTTCTTTAGCACGATCATCAATCAATTTAACTTGCGCCTGCACTACGGTACCGGACTTGTTGGCGTTAACATCGGTCGCTACAACCAAGGCTTCCAATTCACCTATACGCTTACGCGCATGACCGAGTTCGCCACGCGACACAGTTAGCATATCTTCCATATCTACTACGCGGGTGTGCATCCACCACCCTCCCACAGTCACCATGGATAAAGTCAGCAAGCAAAACAACCACAAGCCAAAACTACGCTTAGGTGCAACAGGCGCTGCTGGTGGCGTGCTACGCGCCACCTGTGTAGGCCGAATAACAGCCTCTCGCTGACCAGACTGAGCAGCACCTTGAGCACCCGCCGACGGATTAGCATTAGCTTGATTGCTACCCGCACGAAACGCCTGAATCTCGTCCGAATCAGGCATCAGCATTGGTATGTCATCGATGTCATCGCGTCTTGGCATGTGTGTTCTTCTCGTAAACTTTAAGTGGGTATTTGGTAGCTCATTAAGAGTGTAGCCAACCCGTCAAACCTTCATCATTCTCAACCAGTAAAAATAGCACGAAATGATGCTTTTGTAGAGATGTTGGACAAAATATAGTTGCTATTGGTTCCCTATATGTAATCCACAAGTTTAGTTCGCTTAGGAAGACGCTCCAAACATTCACGCATATTTCTTTATATTAGCATTGACTTATGTCAATTCCCGCTTATATAATTACATCAACAATTACTAATATACAAAGGAAGTCCGCATGCTAGAAAGCTTACCCATTGAAGCCCTTTACGGGGGCATCCTCATTGGCCTAAGTGCCGCCCTACTCCTTGCCTTTAACGGCCGCATTGCGGGCATCAGCGGCATTCTCTACAACTTACTATTTAACAACTTAGGCAGTTACGACCGCAGTTGGCGTTTGGCTTTTTTGATTGGTCTATTTGTCGGTGGTTATGCTTTATTACCTGTTGAATTTGAACTACGCGAAGGCTACTCCAGCGTACTACTAATACTCTCCGGCCTTGCCGTTGGTATCGGCACCCGCATTGGTAATGGCTGCACCAGCGGTCACGGTGTATGCGGTATTGGTTTGCTCGCTGGCCGTTCCATCGTAGCTACCATAACCTTTATGAGTGCAGGCATCATCACAGTGACCATCATGCGCATGTTTGGCATTGTAGGTTAAGGGAGAATATATAATGAATCGCGTAATTATTGCTTTAATATCCGGCATCCTATTTGGTGCAGGTTTAGTATTATCTGAAATGGTCAACCCTGTAAAAGTGCAAGGTTTCCTAGACTTGTTTGGTAACTGGGACCCATCCCTAGTACTAGTAATGGGTGGTGCTGTCGCCGTGACCTTAGTCACTTCTCGTTTTATCTTGCGTCGCAAGACACCTATTTTTGCTGACCGCTTTTATATGGCCATGACGTCCAATATTGACGCGCGCCTTATTCTAGGTGCCGTATTGTTTGGTACTGGTTGGGGCCTTAGTGGTTACTGCCCCGGCCCTGGTATCGTTAATGCCATGATCAACCCTGCTGAGGCGATTATCTTTATCCCAGCTTTGATCATCGGTGGTTATATCGGTCAGAAGTTCTCTGCCTAAAAAACTGGGGTCAGAGTAAAGTTAAACCGACCAGAGACTGAAGTTTGGCCCGTTTAACTTTACTCTGACCCCAATTTATTCTGCACCTACGCGCTGATCAACACATCCAAGCGTTTCACACTGTCTAATATGCCCTTGGCCTGTCCCTGCATTTCTGCTAAGGCTTCTACAGCCATAGGATGCATACCACTTTTAGCAGGCAAGGCGCTCTCGCTTTCAATCATGTATAACATACGCGGTACAAAAATCCACTGCAGCCAACTAGTAAAACTCATGCTATCGCAGCAGAAGGGCTCACTACTCATCATCGCTTCTTCTGTTGGAGACAAATCACTCCACAACCCCACATTTTGTATTTCGCGCTGTAAAACCCCTAACTCACGCAGTATTTGCGCGGCTTGTTCAGTTGCCATTTATTGTCCTTACAGGCTTGCTAATAGGGTAAAGGTGACCTTACTGCCCATATTAACGCCTTCACTATGAATGTTAATTTCTCCGCCTTGCTCACGCACAAAGCGCGCCACGGAGTGTAACCCAAAACCGCTACCATCAGCCTTATTTGTATAACCATATTGAAATAAATGAGATAAGCGGTCTGAACTTATTCCTTCACCATTATCACTAATTGAAACTTCAATATACCCATCCACATTTAACGTGGCGGCGATCTGCATTCTACCATCTCCAGTGGCTAAATCAGTACGCCCTGCTATCGCTTCAATGCCATTTCTTAATAGATTTATTGAGGCCTGGAGTAGTTCATTGCGCGAGCACCTTATGGCTGGCAATCCTTCGGCAAGCTGTAGTTCTACCTGCACCTGATAACGATCTAATACCACCTGTTCCAGCTGCAACGCATCTTCCATTAACTCTTGTAAAGAAAAACTTGGATTTCGAAAGCCTTGTAGTTCTGGCGCTTTAGCATCACTACGAGACATTTGCTGTTGAATACGAATAATCTCGGCAATATGGTTTACACCACGATCAACACGCACAGAAACTTCAGCAAGAGATTGGGTATTGGTTTGGACCAGATGCCCCATTTGTTTCAGGCCTTGGGGTACTCTATGCAAAAAGCTATGGGTACCTAATTCTGGAGATTTTGCTAGCGCTTCTTCTATTTTTGGCACCACGTCAGACATAGCCTGAGCGACTTCTTGATATTTTTTCTCGTGACGGCCCCAGACTTTAACCTGATGAATTAAAGACGTCACCGTATTACCGATATTATGAAAAATAGTGGCGTTAGTTTCTGCAATGCCTGCCCGAAATGCCAATTCATTGGCGTCACGTTGCCGACTACGCTCCGCCGAAAGCTGCTCACTTAAGTCACGAATAATCAGTACCTCGGCACCAACAATGTCACCACCACCTAACTGAGCCCGCGAAACATCGATGGGAAAAGGGTAACCATCTGCATGGGTTATTTGCACATCATAGTCACCAAGTTTTTTATTTCCGTATTCGATTAATTCGTCTATTGATGTTCCCACAAGTGACCTTAAATCCAACCCTGTTAGTCGCTGCAACTCTGGATTGCACAAGGTAATTAGCCCCTGCCCATCGATCACCACCAAACCATCGTTCATGGAGTTAACAATATGTTCCAACTGCTCTTTTGTACTTGTTGCCGCCACAAGGGCTTCATCAAGGGCTTGAGTACGCTGCTTCACTATCAGCTGTAAATTACGGTTCCACATATAGGATTGGAATAGCACCGCAATAAGAACCAAGGTTACCACTGTGCCAAGCAACACCCATAAAAACAGCAGGCGATCCATACCCCAAACCGTATCTGGTTTGTGATACATAAGGTCTTCTATGGGAGCCGCTATTCCTAATAGATCAAGGGATCTAAATACATCTGCTATATGCTGCCAACGGTCAACATGCATATAGCCCATTTCGACAAACATGGGCTGAATCATTTCCCTGAGGCTTGCCGCCTCATAGGCCAAATGCTCCTTAGCTTTATTCTGGGTATTGTATTTATTGAATATCAGATCAACGATTTCGTCGGAATGCTCCATAGCATATACCCAACCTTTCATACTGGCTGCACGAAAATGCTCGACGCGTTGCCCGTGATTAGAAGCCTCCGCTTCTGAAGTAACCAGCAAATCACTATAAAAATCGACACCAAAGCGAGACGGTGAAAGGTAACGATAATCAATACCTTTCTGGTCTAGGTAATAACCCTCATTAGATACATAAGCAAACAGGGCATCGGTTTTTCCGTCAATCAAATCTTGAGGATTGTAACTAGGAGATTGGACGTCATAATCACCTTCTTGCAGCCCAGCTTTACGCAACATAGCAATCACTTCTGCTGCCGTCTCACCCTCACCTAACATTATGCGCTTGCCCGATAGGTCGGCGGGTTCTTTTATGCCCGACGACTTCAAAACCAGTAAAGCCAGAGGACTATGCTGCATGACGGATGCTAAAGCTACAATCGGTTTGTTTTCTGCACGCTGAATTAGAACTCCGGCGGAAGACACAGCATATTCAGCATCTCCTGCGAGCAAAACCTCCACCGGTGAACGGTTAACATCGTTTTCCATGATCTCTACATTTAAGCCAACCTCTTGGTAGAAACCTTTTTCAAGAGCGGCGTAATAGCCGGCAAACTGAAATTGGTGATACCATTTGAGCTGCAGGCGAACTTTATCTAATTGATTTTCTGCCTCCGCCTGTACCTGCCATGACCAAAGCAAGCTTAGGCAGCTCAACCAGAATAGCTTTACAGACACACGCCAAGTTTTAAAATTCGCCATACAACATCCCAAAAGGGAAACCAGCTAATAAGAGATTACTAAGATACTACTGCAAGGCTATAGATACGGCAAATGCTTCCACCAGCATACTTAACATGTTAAATTAAAAACCTCATCAAAATTGATCCAAGTCCCTCATGTCTTCTGGCCATCTATCAAAAGCGCAAGTATTTAGCCTCTGTGCTCTCGTATGTCTAGCATCTAGCAGTATCGACATCACCATCCCTGCCGTGCCTGGTATTGCTTCGCAATTTGGTGTTGGCCAAGGCCAAGGACAGCTTCTTATTGCCACCTATCTCATTGGCTTTGCAATAGCGCAAATACCCGTGGGGTTGATGAGTGATCGTTATGGCCGCATGCCGGTGTTATATGCAGGACTTGGCTTTTATCTGGTAAGCAGCTGGATGGCTAGCCAAGCTGATAGTTTTGAAACCTTACTTTGGGCACGCTTTGCACAAGGCTTAGCCGGTACCACTGGCGCTGTTATTGCACGCGCTATAGTACGAGATTGCAGTGACGGTATAGAACTCGCCAAACTCACGGCCATGTTAGTCACTAGTTTGGCGATCGCTACCTTAGGGGCACCATTGGTAGGCAGTATGATCCTAGAATATGCCACCTGGCCCAGTATATTTTTGGCCAACATTGTATTCGCAGCATTACTTGTCGTATGTTTTTCCTTGCTCTTTAAGGAGACCTCCAGCGTTGGTGCTCGACAAAAAAATCGCGAACAACACATAATTCAACAGCTTAGCCAAAGCGCAGCCATATTTATCAACACTCGCCAAAGCTTATGGGCGGCAACCCTAGTTGGCTGTGCCTTTTTAGGCTACATGGCTATTGTGGGCGGTTTGGCTAGCGTGGTGGTTGATGTGTATGGTATGTCCAGCACCATAGTGGGCTGGAGTTTTGCCGCAGCGGCTTTCTTTTATATCGTCTCTAGCACCTTCAACCGCTTGACTGTTAGCCGCCACGGTCCCTGGCGGCTATTGCAGTGGGGCATGTTTTTCATCATGCTAGGCACACCTTTATTGGCCTGGAGTCTACTCTTGGAGAAACCGAGTTTTGGCCTTATCTGGCTGGCCTTAGTACCTTTCTTGACAGGTCTTGGTTTAGTATTAGCCAATGGTACAGCTATCGCTTTGCAGCCTTTGGGACATATGGCAGGCTTTGCAGCTGCCATGCTGGGAACAGCACAAATTGCCTGTGGTGCTTTGGGTAGTTTTTTGGCGGCGCAACTTTACACTGGTACGGCCCAAGCCATGTTGGGCATGGTCGCCCTAGCAAGTGTGATTCTGCTAGTGATCTACTGGTTGGGCAAAGCGAGCTTAGAAAATAAGCAGGCCTAAAGGGTAACGCCAATAGGTTTAAGCCATAAAGCCAATTTGTACCAGCACCATGTAGATTGCGGTACCGCCAACAATGCTGATTAAAGGCTGACGCCACCGTAGGTGGAATATCAAGGTACTCACCAAACCAATCACTTCGGGCACAAAACCGAGGCTGATAAAAGATTCATTTTTGAAACTATAAACCAATAACAATACCATCAATACCGGCGGTAAGTAGGTGCCCAAATACTCCACCAGTGGATGGTCACTCTTCTTGTGAAACAAGACAAAAGGCAGCGCGCGAGTTATAAAGGTTGCACTCGCCATAACCAGCATAAACAACAGCAGATAGCTTATCGAATTTTCCATGTCTGCGCTCCTTTGGCCAATAGCAATAACGCCACGGCGAGACTACAGGAAATCAACAACATCTGATCACGACTAATGAAGATCAAAGTAGCAAAACCCAACGCCAAGGCCGCAACAAACAAGCTTAATTTGGGTAGCTGACGATACTGCTCAATCACCAACACTAGAAACAAAGCGGGCAATACAAACTCAATGCCTGCCGTCGAAAAGTTAATTTGACTGCCTAGCCAACCACCAATGGTGCAACCTAGCACCCAGCTCATTTGATTAAATAAGGTGATTAAAAACTTAAACTGCACAGGATCTTCGCCGTGTGGCACTTTAGAAGAAGTAAGCAGAGAATAGGTTTCGTCGGTCAAACCAAAGATCATATACCAGCGTCGCCAGCCAGTTTTGGGAAAACGGGTTAATAAAGACAGGCCGTAGAACATATGGCGGATATTAAGTAGCAAAGTTGCGGCAAACACCTCAACCAAACCAGCACTATTGGCTAGCAAACCAACGGCCAAAAACTGCGCGGTACCGGCAAATACCACCACCCCCATAAGGCCGGCATACAACCAGTGATAACCTAGTTCGGCAAACAGCACACCAAAGGCAATGCCTAAAGGTACATAGCCCAGCATCACGGGTATCGTCGTACGAAACGCAATAGCTGACAAACTGGTGGAAGCCGACATGGTTAAATCCTTTAACATCCTGAGCAAAGCAAGGCAGGGATACTAGCAACGGCTTAGGACAGGGTCAACTCTTGCTTAGAACAGATAATAAAAAGCCCTATTCATGTCGCAAACCGGGCTTTTTGTTTTAAAAATTGGGATTTACAGGGCACGGTAACCTAAGCGGCCACCAGCAATATAGCTAGCGTTAACATAGCCCATATCTAACAAGGATTCTGCGGACAAGGCACCACGATTATTGGCATTGCAATAGCACAAGATCACCGTATGCAAATCTGGTAAAACGCCTTCGATATTCATTTCCAACTTACCACGGCTGACATTGATAGAGCCCGCAAGGTGATCAGCATCATGCTCTTCCTTGTCACGAATATCCAGCAATACAGCACCAGCGGCAACTAGGCCATCAACCTTGGCTGGGCTCACGCCTTTTACACGGGCCATAGCGGCATCGGACATAGCTTGGAATTTTTCTGTATAGGCCATTTCTACTCTCTTAATTCTAGTAAATAATTCAATATATTAGAATATACTTATTTAGAGAAATATGCAAACTTACTTATCAACTGACAATTTTGTCTAGCAAAGCAGATTAAAGCTGGCCAGTCAGGGTATAATGCCCGTCATTACCGAATAACTTTCGGATCACCTTTTTGCGAGTAAAAACTATGAGTAGTGAAATCAACTACCAGAATAACCCTCTACACGGTCTAGGCTTAAAAACCATGGTAGAGGAAATCGTTGACCACTATGGTTTTGAAATTTTGTACGCTTATTTGCAGCTGAATTGCTTTAATACCAACCCCAGTGTGGACTCCAGCTTTAAGTTTTTAAAGAAGACCGAATGGGCCCGAGAAAAGGTGGAAGCTTTTTATCTATATCGGTTCAAGAACTTGCCAAGAGCCACGGCACAAGAATTCTCCATCGCGCCACGTGACCGTATCGTGCCTGACGAGCATCAGCCTGGTGAACCTGCTGAACTGAGCCTAGAAGATGCAGCACGCTTACAAGAAAAGCGTGAAAAGAAAGCAGCCGAGCATGACAATCAACGCCACAGTTTTAAGGGCAACGGTTTCAAAGGCAACAACGCTAAAAAGCGTGGTGGCGATAAGGCTAAAGGTAGCCCATACGGCGGCTCTTCAGCAGCGAGCAGTGACTCTCCTTACGGCAAGAGCAAAAGCCCCTATGGTGATAGCAAGCGTTCTGGCTCAGATAGCCGTTCTGACAGCCGCTCCGAAAAAGGATCATATAGCGACCGCCCCGCGCGTCCACAAAGAGATCATGCAAGCCCTTATGGCGACAAGCCTAAGGCAACACCAGCATCTAAGCCTAGCACTAGCTCAGCCACATTTGATCCTTGGGCAAAAGCCAAGAACAAAGTCAGCGACTAGTAACAATCAGGTGTTAAAGACGGCTTTCTTAGGTGGTGCTGAAATAGCTGTCTTTAATGTCATTGCGAGGCACGAAGTGCCGTGACAATCTCCAGCAGGGTTGCAGTGAGCTGATAGAGATTGCTTCGCTTCCCTTGCAATGATAATTGTCAAATCTTGATTTTCGAATAGCATATCGATATAGTTCGATATATGAATACAGAAACTATTATCAATGCCCTCAGTAACCCTATTCGTTTGAAGATTATTGTTTGGCTAAAAGATCGTTCCAATTTCCCGCCTGCCCTACCTGAGCATGCCAATGAGGAAGGTGTTTGCATTGGCTATATCCAGGAAAAGGCCGGGCTTTCCCAATCCACCATCTCCAGCTATATGAGCAAGCTCAAGCAAGCTGGTTTAGTAGATTCGGAACGCCACGGGCAATGGACCTTCTACCGCCGCAACGAAGCCGCTATCCAAGCCTTTATGGATGCCATAGCCACAGAGCTATTAGCTAACAAAAAGTAAGCCTGCAAGTACGCTTACTTTTTTTAACAAACTACATATCGATAAATTTCGATATGCAAATAACTATAGTAGGCGCTAAACATGAATAATGCCCATCAATCCAGCAACGCAACGAACCTAGACGAAGCATTAACCTTGCCTTGCGGTGCTGTCTTGAAGAATCGTTTAGTCAAGTCACCCATGTCCGATTCCCTAGGCAATGGCCAAGGTGACCCTACCCCACAACAAACACGCCTCTATGAGATATGGGCCCATGGTGGCATTGCTCTGTCTATTATTGGTGAAGTACAAATTGACCCAGGCTTTGCAGAAAAGCCAGGCAACCTAGTACTGGGGCCACAGTCAGATCACCAAGCTCTAAAGCAATTGACCTCTCGTGCCACTGTAGATGGTGCTCACTTGTGGGCACAACTGGGGCATGCCGGTGCTTTGTCTCATGCACCCATCAGCCAAGCTAAAGGTCCTTCGGCCTTAGATCTGCCAGAATTAAAATGCGCGGGCATGAGTATGGCGGATATAAAGGCCCTACCATACGCTTATGCGCAAGCCGCTGGCATTGCCAAACACGTTGGCTTTACCGGTTTGCTATTACACGCGGGCCATGGTTTCTTACTGAGTCAATTTTTGTCACCTCTGTTTAACCATCGCGCAGACGAGTACGGTGGTAACATCGAAGGACGTATGCGTATTGTCTTAGAAATAGTTGATGCCATGCGTCAGCAAGTAGGCGCAACCTTCCCCATTGGTATGCGTATTAATTCAACAGATCTGCTAGAGGGAGGCCTTACAGAAGAAGACGCACTGCAAGCCATTAGCATGCTCGACCAGACTTCTGTAGATCTGATTGATATCAGTGGCGGCACCTATTTCCCGGGCGCCAAAGCCGCGTCCGATGGCCAAGCTGAAGGCGGCCCCTACTTCCTAGACTTTGCGCGCCGCGCCAAGCAGCTGACCCAAATACCGCTCATGAGTACCGGTGGCTTTAAACACCAAGCGCAAGCACAAGCAGCCATTGCTAATGGTGATGTGGACATGGTGGGGCTAGCCCGAGTCATGATTCTTGACCCTGCGCTGCCAAAAGCTTGGCTAGAAGGCTCAAACTCAGACCCTATTTTTCCACGTTTTGCCACCAACCCAGAAGGTGGTGTTACCGCTTGGTACACCATGCAAATGGTTGCCCTAGGCGAAGACAAGGGCCAGCAAAGCAGCTTAGATTTACCTAAAGTACTAAGCATTTATGCTGCCCGTGACGAGCAAAGGTGTGCGCTTTGGCAGAGTAAATTCACTCACGCCGACTAGTTTTTTTTTGGGGGGGGAGGAGGAGGAGTAAACTCAGGGCTAAATAATGCCCTGACACGACCGGCAAGCAAATGTTTCCTATATTTCCTATTGTGCTGCTCCAAGTCCATTCAGGGTGCCTTTTTACCCGACAAGCCCCATAAAGGAATATTATCTCCAAATCCAGATTAACTTTCCTTAAATTTTTTTTGCCGCCTTATTTTCCCAAATATGCCAACATCATTTGCGCTAACTAATTGATATACATATATTTAATACCTTCAAAGGGCATAGAAACATATTCACTTTAATAAACAAGCTCATAGCAATAGCCTATTTGTATTTTCCCTGTTGACAGGCCATCCCCCTTACAGACAGTATCGACGAAAGTCTAATACAGGGTCTTATTATGGATCAAAATACACGTCAGCAATTGAATCAGTTTATCGCCGCTCAGCGGCAATCTAGCCAGCATGGTGGCCAACCGCTAGCAGGCAAACGCGTACTCGATTTATCTACCGTAGTGGCCGCGCCCTACGCTGCAGCTTTATTGGGCGACGCCGGTGCCGAGGTAATCAAAATTGAAAACCCCAACAGTCCAGACCCTTTACGCAGCTGGGGCACCAGTGACAAGACCAAGATCGAACCCTACCATGCTTACATTGGCCGCAATAAATTCCCTGTCACCTTGGATTTAAAAAGCACGGAAGGTAAACAAGCCTTTGAGGACTTGGTACGTAATGCCGATGTGGTGATTGAAAATATGCGCATGGGGGCCATGGATCGCCTAGGCCTATGCCATGAACACCTGCTGGAAATAAACCCAGGACTGATTATTGGTAAGGTATCTGGCTATGGCATGACCGGTCCGCAGTCTCAACAACCGGGTTTTGGCACCTTGGCTGAAGCTTTTAGTGGCTTTTCCTACTTAAACGGCAGCCACAATAGTGGGCCTACTAGTCCGCCTACAGCACTAGCCGACCTCACCACAGGCATCCACTTGGCCTACGCGGTCAGTCTAGCCTTACATCAATCGGTACGTGGTCTAAGCGGTGGTCAGGTGATAGACATTTCCCTGTATGAGCCTTTATTTGGCTACCTCGGCGGGGAATTTCTTAGCTACCAGCTCACTGGTGAGGTGCCGCAACCTATTGGTAATGAATTACGCGCTGCAGCACCACGTAACAACTACCAAACATCCGATGCTAGCTGGGTGGCCTTGTCATGTTCTTCACAAAAAACCTGGGAGCACCTAGCCAATGTCATGCACATGCCTGAGCTGATTGATGACCCTCGTTTCATCACCAATGGCGAGCGTATCAAGGTGGCCAACCGCGCCGCCCTAAACGACATTATCCAAGCTTGGATGAGTCAACAAACTTGTGCAGAAGCTCTGCAATTATTTGCCGACAAGGGCATCACGGCGGGGCCCATTATGTCTATGGATAGCATTGCCACGGACCCTCATTATGCAGAACGCGGCAGTATCGTGAGCGTAGATGACCCCACCACAGGCGACACCTTAAAAATGCCGGGTGTGCCATTTCGCATGAACAAGGAAGCCAACCGCGTGCGTTTCCCTGGTTTACCCCATGGCGCCGCCAACGATGTGATTTACAAAGACCTGCTTGGCTATGATCAGGCACACATCGAACGGCTTTCGGTCTACTCCGAGTGAGTAGGACCTAGCTAGCAGCACTTATTATTTTTAAAACCTTGCCTTAACTAGGCAAATACCAACCTTTTATTGGAGCGCTTTCATGAGCCATACTAACCACCAACCTGTTAAAACCCGCTTGCAACGTAGTGAACTGGCGGTACCAGGATCCAACCCTGAAATGATAGAAAAAGCCGCGGACAGTGCAGCAGATTACATTTTCCTAGATTTGGAAGATGCCGTAGCCCCCGCTGACAAGATCCCGGCCCGCAAGAATATCATCGAGGCCCTCAATGATATTGATTGGCGTGCCAAGGGAAAAACCATATCCATTCGTATCAATGGCCTAGATACCCATTACATGTACCGTGATGTGGTAGAAATCGTTGAACAAGCTGGCAAACACCTAGATACCATTCTGGTACCTAAGGTGGGTGTACCTGCTGACTTGTATATGGTGGAAGCCATGTGCAACCAAATTGAACAAGCCAAAGGTTTTGAGCACAAGATCGGTTTAGAAGCACTCATCGAAACAGCTTTGGGCATGGCCAACGTGGAAGCCATTGCGCAAGCCAGCCCACGCCTAGAAGCCATGCATTTTGGTGTAGCCGACTATGC
Organism: uncultured Pseudomonadales bacterium; assembly: GCA_938084925.1. Classification (GTDB taxonomy): domain Bacteria; phylum Pseudomonadota; class Gammaproteobacteria; order Pseudomonadales; family Balneatricaceae; genus Njordibacter. The sequence goes on along the minus strand of CALKFY010000132.1, from coordinate 3,305 downwards.
CGCTAGCTGCCGTGCTCGCACCGTCGTTATTGGTGGTTTAAACCCAGACTACCCAGGCGACCAATGGCATGCGGCTCTATCTCGTATGACCGTAGCCTGCCGTGCCTACGGCCTACGCGCCATCGATGGACCCTTTGGTGATTTTAACGACCCTGAAATGTACATAGCCGCTGCCAAGCGCGCCGCTGCGCTGGGCCTAGAAGGCAAGTGGGCCATTCACCCATCACAAATTGCTTTGGCCAACGAGGTTTTCTCTCCACCAGAGACAGAACTACAGCGTGCCAAGGGCATCATCGCTGCTCTAGAAGAAGCCGCTGCACAAGGCAAAGGCGCTGCACAACTGGATGGCCGCATGATCGATGCGGCATCAGCTCGCATGGCAGAAAACGTGGTCAACGTTGCTAACATCATTTCTGCTAAGGCTTCTTAGTCAGTATCAACTCAACAGATGTTCGAGGCCTTGCGGTCTCGAACTCTTATGCCTATTCGCTCTTCTGTCTCCATCTTGGTAACTAACCTACTACACTAGCCTGTTCTGGTTCACTGTAGCAAATGCTCCACAAACAGGCACAAAGGCTTATTTATAATCGCTCAAATCATTAGGCACCTTTAGCAAGGTACCGTCATACTTTGTCAGATCATCATGCAGAGCAAACCATGGTAGCTGGCTTTCGTAGTTCAAGTGAAAGCTAGGTTGAAACTTGCTAGGCTCTTCCAAAGTTGTCGCATACAAATTCATACCACCCTCATAGTGGTCCGCCTCAAGTGCCATAGACGTGCCACAAGTATTGCAAAAATGCCTAAACACGCCGGGGGAGCTTGCATAGGTCTTGGGTACATCACCTGTCCATTGGAAATTTTTTAACGGCACACCCAACCAAGCTACTACCGGTGCGGCACAATTGCGCCGACACGCATCGCAGTGACAATAGCAAGCCCAGGTTTGCTCACCTGCGTATTCCCAGGTAGTTTTCTTGCACAAACAATGGCCTTTGGTGGTCATGTGAATCTCCGGTGTTACTGATTACAGCTCATTTCGTTGAATTTATGCGATATTGATTTGCTAGACTTATATATATGAGACACGGTCTATTATCTATTGAATAAACAACTAGTCGACATGATCAACGCCTACTCACAAATATGCCATTTATGCACACATATCAACGCGCCACCTCCTCTATAGGGGATTTATGCTGCAAAATGACGTAAAATACCGCCCTGCTATCTGCTAGCATTACCACTACTAACTCCCGCTCCGATTTTACGTTTCGGCTCGCTAAGGAACCCCACTATGTCTGACCAATCACAGATTGTTGTTTGTGCGCTTTACAAATTTGTCACCCTCGAAAAATTCCAAGATTTACGCCAACCTTTACTTAAGGTGATGGAGTACAACAACATTCGCGGTACGTTATTACTGGCCCAAGAAGGCATTAACGGCACTGTGGCCAGTAGCCGAGAAGGTATCAATGCCTTAATGACTTGGTTTGAAAAAGATCAACGTCTCACCAATATCGTGACCAAAGAATCTTTTGAAAGCAGCAACCCGTTCTATCGCACCAAGGTTAAATTAAAGAAAGAAATCGTCACCATGGGCGTAGAAGGCATAGACCCAAAACAAGTGGTCGGCACCTATGTAAAACCAAAGGATTGGAATGCGCTCATTTCAGACCCAGACGTGGTATTGGTAGATACCCGTAACGATTACGAGGTAAAAGTAGGTACTTTTGCCGGCGCCCTAGACCCAGAAACCACCACTTTCCGTGAGTTTCCTCAATATGTGAGTGACAACCTAGACCCTAAAACCAACAAAAAAGTGGCCATGTTTTGCACCGGCGGCATTCGCTGTGAAAAATCCACAGCCTACCTAAAGGAGCAAGGTTTTGAAGAGGTGTATCACTTGGAGGGCGGCATTCTAAAATATCTAGAAGAAGTGCCAGAAGAAGAAACCATGTGGCAAGGCGAATGCTTTGTGTTTGATAACCGCGTCACCGTAAACCACCAGCTGGAAAAAGGTCAGTACGACCAATGCCACGCTTGCCGTTTGCCCATCACCAAAGCAGAACAGCAAAGCGAAAAGTACCTAGAAGGCGTGAGCTGCCCCCACTGTTTTGACAAACACACTCCAGAACAACGTCAGCGTTTTGAAGAGCGCCAGCGCCAAATGCTGCTAGCCCAAGCACGTGGCGAAGCGCATCTGGGTGCCGATGCCATTGAAACCATTGCCGAAAGACGTCAAGCCAAGGCCGCTGAGAAACAAGCCCAACGCGCCAAGCTTCTATAAGTTAGATCCATGGTAGCAGACCTAGCCTAAGCGCCTTTGGCTAAGCTAAGTGAACCTAGCCGATTCGTTGGCTACCCATTTTCTACCCCACAGCATCACAAACAAAAACAGCCCCTCGGCATAATCCGTAAGGGGCTGTTTTGTATGGTATTTGGTAGCCCCCTTAGATTTAGTTACTTTTTACGTTCGCCTGTTATAGCGAGCGTCGTTATGAATTTGCATCTATACGGAAATCCCGTATACTCCAATTTATGAAAACAGTTCTTGAAACAGACACATTTAAGAAGCAAGTAGATAATATATGGTCGTAAGAGGATCGCCTTGGGTTCATTGCTTACATCTCGGCTAACCCAGATGCTGGCGATGTTATTCCTAAAGCTGATGGCGCTAGAAAATACGCTGGTCTGTAGAAAATACTGGCAAGCGTGGCGGTGCAAGAATAATTTATTTCAACCTTGATGCCGACATTCTTTGCCTTGTAGCCATCTACAAGAAGGTCGAAAAAGAGAATATGAAACCTATTGAAATTAAACAGGTGCGATAACATGAACATTGACCAAATAGCCAAAGCCATTGAAGTTGATGCTGGAGAACCAATTGCAGGGCTACGGGAGTCACTAGCTGAAATGAAAGCCGGTAAAATTGCGCGTGAGTACACTCCAGAACAACTCTTACTGCGCTCTGCACGCCAAGCGTTGAAGCTTTCACAGCCAAAATTTGCAGGCTTAATTGAAACACCCGTTGCCACCGTTCGAGACTGGGAGCAAGGTCGCTCTAAGCCTGCTGGCAGCGCCATGGTATTGTGTAAGCTAGCCATTAAAAACCCCGATGCCTTGCTTTCTGTGTCTTAAATTACCTGCTGCAAACAACAACTTGCTCTAAGCCCAAATACGAAAAAACCCCTGCAACTAAGAAGCTGCAAGGGTTTCATGTTTGGTAGGACTACCCAGATTCGAACTGGGGACCTCATCCATGTCAAGGATGCGCTCTAACCAACTGAGCTATAGTCCTATTGAGG
>CALKFY010000131.1 GCA_938084925.1 uncultured Pseudomonadales bacterium | reverse complement strand
GTCCACATACTGGATGGCCATCATCCAAGCGCCAAACAACAGCCATAACCAAGGCACCACTACCTGCATACCAGGAATTAAGCCAAGGAAAAACAATCCGAGTACACGCGGAAGATAGTACAGCAGCTTTTGCACTTCGCGAGCAATGGCTCCGGGAATCATACGCAACATATCATCCCAGCCACCGCCGTCAACAGGTGTGCCGGTAAGCAGCATCTGCGTGCGTTCAGCTAAGATGCCGTTAAAGGGCGCAGCGATAAGGTTGGCAACTAGGTTAAAACCCCAAAACACGCCCATGGCCACCATTAAAGTCAGTAATAACCACAACAACCAAGCGATACCACTCAGCCAATCTGGCAACACGTCTAAGGTGTTATCGACCCAGCCACCGGCATAGCTAAATATCAAGCCAATACCTAGGCCAAACAAGAGAATATTTACCAACAAGGGCAATAACACAAAAATCCGCAATTGCTTGTGTGTTAGCAAACTTGCTCCGCGGCCCACGTAAGCTAACCCTTTACCAATATCCATAACTCTCTCATTTGATTTTACAATTTCACTTAGAAAGGTATATTGTAGCTCTGTTTTGTCAATTCAACCAAGGACGCCATCATGCAAGCCATGTTATTAAATGCTTTTGCCAACCCAGGGGTATTCACTCTAGGCAACATCGACAAACCAATACCTGGCCCTGGCCAAGTATTGATACGCAATGTTGCGGCGGGCATTAACCCCATCGACTGGAAAACAGCAACCGGTGGAGGCCCAGCGGCTCTCCAAGGCGATTTCCCCATTATTCTTGGCTGGGAGTGCGCTGGTGTTATAGAGGCCGTAGGCGAGCAAGTAAAGGCTTACAAGGTGGGCGACCAGGTACTCGGTTTCTTAAATTTCCCCAATCCTGCACGCTGTTTAGCTGAATATGTGGTTGCCGATATTGCCCAAATAGCCCCTAAACCTGAAGCTATTAGCTTCTTAGAAGCTGGGTCTGTACCTTTGGCTGGCTTAACGGCGTGGCAATCTCTTGCTCTTGGCGGACACGATCTTGCTGGCCAAAGAGTATTAATCCTCGCCGGTGCAGGTGGTGTTGGTCACTTGGCCATCCAAATTGCCAAGATGCGCGGTGCTGCACATGTTGCTACCACCGCATCCAGTAAACGCCACGCACTACTGACTGACCTTGGTGCCGATGCTTGTTATGACTACCGTGATGCAGATGCCATGGCCACTGCTGGTGAATTCGATCTAATCATTGATGGTATGGGTGGTGATACAGGTGTGGCGCAGCTGGCATTGCTAAAGCAAGATGGTTTACTAGTTACCCTGCCTTCTGTCACGGCTGAACAGATTATCAACGCAGCCGAAGCGCAAGGCAAGCGAGCCCAAGGCATACGTGCGAACCCTAATGGCAATCAACTAAGAGCTCTAGCCGAAGCCGTGGCACAAGGCCAAATAAAGGTTTTGATAGAGCAGAGCTTTACCTTGGATCAGCTAAATGCAGCCATGGATTTGAGTCGCACCGGCCACGCCCAAGGTAAAATCGTTATCGAAGTGAGCTGCTAGCTAGATACATCTAAGCACCACATTGCTGTTGTCGCTGACGCATAATTTGATAGCAGATATTGGTTTCGGGGTGTTCAAAACAAACATCGCGAAGCCAATCTTTGGTATCCCGATCTTTTTCTTCTGTATAACCCGGTACGTCTTGGCAAAACTCAGTATTTGCCGGCGCTTCTTCTAGACAGGCCTTGAAATAACGGCCATGCACAACGCCACAGGCAAAGCCCGCACAACCTTGAATGTTGCGTAAGGATTGTTCTAAACAAGCACTCTGATCGTGCTCTAGGCCATAGGCGGCACCACTGGCTTCAGCTTCGCGAATAGTACGGTTCAATTCTTCATTGAGGCTGGTTTGATACTGCTTGAGCATTAAATAGCCCACTAGCACAACTATCGCAATCACTAGTAGCCATTTGTATTTTTTCAAAGCTGACACTAGTTATCGCTCCACACTGATGCCGATGTTACTAACACCGTTAGCTTGAGCAAGCACTTTGATAGTATCTAGCTCTGCTGCCTTTGGTGTGCGCAAAGCACTGAGACGCTGCATTACGTCTACTTGAAACACAAGTTCCTGTTCCATCATGTCATGAGTAGAAATAAAGCGAATTAACTCATCGTCGTTCATGTCTTCTTCAACATGCAACTCAAGATATTTAGCCACGGCTTCGCGTGCTAAATGAGCAACGCTGGATGCATCTTCTATACTGGCTTCTTCCAAGCAATGAATAGTTGCCATAACAGCAACCAAAGCGTCAAAGGCTAGGCCTGCACCAAAGCTAGTATCTTCTTCGCTATGTACAATAGCCTCGACCTTGGCCATTTGTGTCTCTGTATTGCAATTGCCACGCGCAGCAAGCTGATCCCAGATTTTATCTAGAGCAAGACGAGCCACACTGACCCTGTTGTTTTCTAGCAACTCGTCATAAAGTGCAAAATGCGGAAAAATACGTTCGCTAACGGCTGCGGCAAAAGCAGTAATCTGCCAATCGGTCATATCCCCTAATGGAGCGTAAAGGTCGTCGAAATACATAGCATTCCCTTTCTTTGATTCCCCTCTATTATAAGCCTGTTGCACCATTAGGTCATGATAAATTAGTATTTATTCTTGATATGGCTCAGCGCCTCAAGGCATTTATACATCATTCGTGATATAAATACATTCATTCTCACTGATCAAGCTCTCCCATATGCAGCTAGGTATCAATGCCAATAAACACCAAGTTATTCATTGGTTACTGCAAGTACTGTTTGTAGGCTTGACCCTGGGTATGACCCGAGTTGTTGTTCCTGCCCTAGCTAATCAAGAATATGGCATTGCCCCTGATTCCTATTTGTTTCTCAGTACCTTTGTTATTGCCTTTGGTGTGGTTAAGGGCGCTCTTAACTTCGTTGCCGGTCACTTTGCCGAGCGCATAGGTCGCCGCCCCGTGCACCTCATAGGTTGGTTATTTGCCTTACCAGTACCCTGGATCATTTGGTATGCCCCCAGCTGGTATTGGATTATCTTTGCCATGGTCTTGTTAGGCTTTAACCAAGGCCTATGTTGGTCTATGACACAAACAGCAAAGCTGGACCTTACTAAATCCCAGGAACGCGGACTTACCATTGGTCTTAACGAGTTCTCTGGTTATCTGGGTGTGGCTCTTGGCGGCCTTGTAACAGCTCACGCTGTTGATTTTTGGGGGCTTAGAGATAGTCTTTTATACTTCGGCAATCTGGTCATCATATCGGCATTAGTCGTTACTCGTAGCAGCATCAAAGAAAGCCTACCCTGGTTACCTCTACATAATACTGCCGGGACGAGTTCACACTATTCTACTGGCCAAGTATTTGCGTTGATGGCTGGCAAAAATCGCCACCTGACGGCCATTGTGCAGGCCGGTAGCGTAGAAAAATTTGTTGATGCACTAGTGTGGATTATTTGGCCGCTATACCTTTACCAATCCAGCCAAAGTCTTGAAACTACCGGTTGGATAATCTCCCTATACGGTATCACATGGGGCATGAGTCAACTACTTACTGGACACTGGTCTGATAAGCTTGGTCGCAAGGTCATGAATGTTGGTGGTATGGCCATATGTGGCTTAGGTGTGCTGCTAATGCCAGTTTATGATTCCGAACTTTGGTGGGCGGTGACTGCCGTTACCACAGGCTTTGGTATGGCTTTACTGTACCCAAATTTGTCCGCGGCCATTGTTGATTCGGCAGACCCTAGCTGGCGTGCTAGCGCCATAGGTATCTACCGCTTTTGGCGTGACTTTGGTTATGCCATAGGCGCTTTGGGTATTGGACTGGTGGCTTATGCAACAGGTGACATAAACACATCATTTTGGTTTGTTGGCACAGCCATGCTACTGTCTGCTTTGTGGTTACAGTTTAATAGCCTAGAAACCCGACCTGACTAGCTAACCAAATGCTACCCCATAAGCAGCAGCGACAATCATAACTCCCAAAACTCTAAATACCCACTTGGCACTTTGTGAGCCCATGATCCTGTTGAATACCTTTTTGCCCAAAAAACCAAAACTAGTCATCACTACCAACAAAATTAGTATTTTCAATCCGCCAAAATATAGCAAGTCCGGCAGCATGGATTCAGGGCGGGTAAATTGCGGTAGCAGGGCAAGGAAGAATAGCACTGCCTTAGGATTAGACAGGGATGTCATAATGCCTTGTTGATATGTCTTAAACTTGCTCTTCTTGATCTTACCGTCTTCTGCCTTTGGATTGCCAATGCCATAACGAGCAATGCGGTAGCCTAGATAGGCCAAGTAAAGGGCACCGCAATAGCGTACGGCAGTAAACAGCCATGGTGTGCTCACCAACATCAATCCTAAGCCAGTCGCCACTAGACTTATCCAAATCACGTTGGCCGTCATTAATCCTGCTACCCCAGCTAAAGCATAACGCATACCAAAAGCGGATTGGTAGAGGATAAACATCACTGCAGGTCCAGGTGTGACTTCCAGAGCTAGGGTTATGGCGATGAATGTGAGCGTAGCATCGAGCACAGTGGACGTCCTTGTAAGGTATTAGGATTGGGATTGTAGCACAGGCATTGTTTGATCTCCGTGGTTCCTCTCGAAGGGGTCAGACCCCGGTTTTTGCCTAACGTGATCGCTTAGCTGGTGGCTGGCACTTTGTAGGACCTATGGGGGTCAGACACTCTGACCCGGGCCAACTACGCGGTGCTGGGGTTTGGCACAAGCTCGTAGATAAAGGAGTCAGACCCTCTGACCCCGCCTACTCCCGTGCCACTGACTAGAACGTGGTCCCACCATCAGAGGTCAGGCACCTAAAAGACAGGAGCCAGACCCCGGCACTGCCAAGCCAGGTGCCACGAAGCTGGTCGTGAGCAAGCTATTGGCTAATCCCAAAGCAAAAAAAAAGCCCATCCGTTAGGATGAGCTTTTCTTTAGAATGAGTGC
>CALKFY010000130.1 GCA_938084925.1 uncultured Pseudomonadales bacterium | reverse complement strand
TTGCGCACATCCCTATAGCGAAAATCAGCACAAATGCCAAAGCCGGCTAGTTGTCGCACCTTGTTGCGGCTGAACAAAGGCGTCATCACCCCGACAAGAAAACGACAACTTGTTTCTATGCTCAAGGGCAAGCTTGTTTTTGTTGCCAAGTGGTTGTGCAATGCAGCGAGGGCAGACGTTAATTGCCTTGCTTCTGGCCATGGATCGGCTGGGCTGGTTGGCAGCTTAGCAACTTGGCCACGGCACACGCTGCAGTGCCCACAGTGCTGAGGTACGGCTTGATCATCAAAGTACAGTGCTAGATTTTGGCTTAAGCAATGGTCGCTTTCAAAAAACCTAATCAAGGCGGCAATGCGTTGTATTTCCTTGTCTTCTTTAGCCACAAAATAAGCGTGTAAATTGGCCCCTAAAGATGGCTGATTTAGCACCTCTAAATTGATGGCAAAGACATCGGTCATGCGCGTTGTTTGTAGTTCTATATAACGTTTATCGTGTAAATATTCTAGAGCTGCCACTACCCGTTGGCGATCACAGCCATAGCTTTGAAATAGCAGCTCAAAATCTGGGCTACCCCAAACTTTTTTGAAGTTGGATAATGTGAAAAGAGTGGCTAAAAAGTCCCGTCTCTCGCCTTCAAAGAGGGACAAAACTTGCTCTTGCGGGCATAAAAATTTGTAACGGAAATCGGCAAAATAGCTGTATAAAGGGGTCAAGGCACCGACTAACTCTAGTTGCACCAATAAGGTCTTTAAGGGCAGCTGGCGGATGTTTGTATGATTGGAAAGTCCGACAATTTGCAACTCCCAAGTCATACCCTTACTGCTGCTTTGGCTGTCTTGGCGAATGGTTTCCAACAGCCGCTCAATACCTGCTAATTCTGGGGTGTCCCCATAGACGAAATTTTCCAAGGTATTGAGGCCATCCAAATTGGCAAAGGTGGTGCAGGTGGCAGCTTGCCCATCACGCCCGGCACGGCCTATTTCTTGGCTGTAGTTTTCAATGGATTTGGGTAAATCATAATGCATAACAAAGCGAATATTGGCTTTGTCTATGCCCATACCAAAGGCAATGGTAGCGACCACAATTTGCACGTTGCCAGCCATAAAATCGACCTGAATTTGTTGGCGTTTGTCATTGTCAAAACCGGCATGATATGCGGCGGCACGAATACCCTGAGCTTGCAGGTATGCGGCGACGGTTTCAGCGGTATGTTGTAAAGTGACATAAACGATGCCGCTAGCTTGATCTTGCGAGTAGCCTTGCAGTAACGCTAGCAGTTGGCTGTCGCGCTGGGCCGACGTGATAGGTAGTACATCCAGGTCTAAGTTGTGGCGATAAAACCCAGTTTGCACAATATGCTCATCTGCAATGCCAAATTTGTTGGCCATATCCTGTTTCACCGAGGCGGTGGCGGTGGCGGTAAGCAGCAACACCAAGGGGATGTTTAGTTGCACACAATAACTAGGTAGCTTGAGGTAGTCAGGCCTAAAATTATGTCCCCATTCGGAGATACAGTGGGCTTCATCCACCACCAGCATGGACAAGCGAATAGAACTGATGAACTGACGAAAACGTTCATTTTTAAAACGCTCTACAGAGACCATTAAAATTTTGATCTTGCCGCTACGCACATCATTCATCACCTGCCGACTCTCATCACCGTTTAGGGTGGAGTCGATGCTGGCCGCGGGAATGCCTTTTGACGCCAAAAATTCTCGCTGATCTTTCATTAATGCCAGTAGCGGCGACACCACTAAGGTCACGTGGGGTAGCATTAGGGCCGTATACTGATAGCACAAAGATTTACCCGAACCCGTGGGAAATATAGCCAGTGAAGACTGGCCACCTAATAACTGATCAATCGTTTGTTTTTGTCCAGCACGAAATTGGTCAAAACCAAACCAGTCCTTGAGAGATGCATATGACGATCCATGGTCAATGTTCATTGGTTTAGTATTCCTTGTTAACTTGGGTAACATTCAGCATAGTCTAATGATAGCCCGATGCAGCGTTTAGTCAATGCAACCTGTTGGACTAAAGTGCTGTATTTTTGTACTTGTGCCATAGGCTAATTGAATGTTGTAATGGGTACAAATAATCATAAGGGTCATAGCTTGACGCGAACTTCCTATAAGCCATGGTTGGCTGCCGCTCTAGATTTGGGGTCTAATAGTTTTCATGTGACTATTGTGGATACTCGGGTCAAGCCTTACCGGATGGTATATCGATATGGCGTAAAGGTGCAGTTAGGTGCTGGCCTTGATGAGCAGAACAACCTTACTAGCGAAGCTATTGATCGGGGGCTTTCATGCTTGCATGACATGGCCAAGCGCATGGCCAAGGTGGCGCCGACTAATCGCCATATCATTGCTACCAATACCCTGCGCGTTGCTCACAATCGCCAAGTCTTCATTGATCAAGCCGAACCAATAATACAGGCCCCCATACAGGTTGTGTCTGGTGAGCGCGAGGCTGACTTAATATTTTCTGGTGTTTTACAAGAATTACAAAGTTTACAGCTAGGTGATCAAACCAAGTTAGTGATTGATATTGGTGGCGGTAGTACCGAGATTGTCTGCGGCCAACAGCAACCTAATATACTTAATAGCTTTGCCATGGGGTGTGTGGCTTTTAGTCAGCGCTACTTCCCTGATCGTATGATCACAGAAGCTGCTATTGATGCTGCTATTGACGCTGCACAGGAAGTGGTTAAGGGGCATGTTAACGACTATGTGGCTTGCGATTGGCAGGTTTGTATTGGCTCTTCGGGTACGATTAAAGCTTTAGCTGCTTTGAGCGAACAGCAAGATAAGGGCTTGCCCGTACTAGACCGGGCAAGCATGGCAGCAGTAAGGGCTAAGATATTACAGTTTGATACCCTTGATGCCGTACGTCTACCTTATTTACGGCCTGATCGTGGTGAGGTTTTGCCGGCCGGCTATGCTATTCTTCAAGGCGTTATGCAGGCTTTTGATCTTGATAAAGTCTATTTTTCTACCGGCGCTTTGCGTGAAGGTGTGATAGCGGAAATTGAGGTTGCCTAATAGCCTGTCTTGCTATCAAACTCAACAAAGTATTGACCGCCTTTGACGGTGACAATTAAGCGCAGCTTGTGTGTGCTACCAGGCTGCTGCAACAGGCTGGCTAGGTCCGTCTTTTGATACCAGTAGTAGGCACTGTCTTTCATTCCCATACGGAAGGTGGTGGCGTTATCTTGCTGGTCCACTAAAAACAAAGTGGCTGTGTCCAGGGGGAAGGTGGAGTTAATGGTTGTCAGTCCATTTTCTTCGTAGACGTTAATTTTAAAATCCTTCGAAGTCAGTACGCATTCTTTGGCCATGACATCGCAGACGCCGTTTTCTACTTCTAGCTCAAAGATACGACTCTTCATGGCTTGGCTTTCCATCCATATATCCGAAGCTGCCCAGCCTAAAATAATCATAATAGGGGCCACAAACAGGGCGGTTTTAACGTGGCGATTTAGTTTGTAAAAGGCGCGAAGCATGGGGGATGTTCCAATTCAGTTAGCAGGTAATATTTTAGCAGTTATTGAGTGCTTAAGGGGATTCTTTAGTCTTAGTAGAAGGGATGTATTTTACTAAGCCAGAAACAAAAAGACCCCCACAAATGTGGAGGTCTTTAGTTGCTCACTTAATCGAGATTAGTGATCGTGTGCGGCTGCAATCTTACCGT
>CALKFY010000129.1 GCA_938084925.1 uncultured Pseudomonadales bacterium | reverse complement strand
GCGGAACTCGGCAAAAAACGCCTCAGACAGTCCTCGCGCTATTTCCATGGCCTAGCCGTCATGCTCGGCGGCGTCATAATCGGTGAAGGGCAAAGGCGCAATGGCTTTAGCTAAGTGGCAGGCATAGGGTGAACTAAAATTGCCCACTGAGGCGGCAGGTAGCATTGGCTTATTGCACGATTATGACGCCGCTGAGCATGCTTAGCGATTATGGATAAGTGCGAGGACTGTTTGAAAGCCTTGCTTTTTAAGGCTTGAGTTCCGCAGCACCCATAATCGGTCAGCACGCGCAAGGTAGCTGACGCAGTCAGCCAAGGAAGTAAGTGCAATAAGCCAATGCTACCTGCAAGCCGGATTGGGTAAGGTGCAATGGCTGTGCGGAGGGAGCTAGTGGCTTAATCCGCCTTTTTGATGATCAAACTTTTACTTTGCTATGAGCAGGCTTCAACCTTGCGCAGCTTGGAAGGTGGGGTGGCAAATTTCTGTTTGAATAAGCAGCTAAATGACGTCGATGAGCCAAAACCACACAGGCGCGCGATCTGGCAGATCTTAAACGGCGTGTTGGTGATGAGGTTGTGAGCATAGCGCAAACGGATTTCCATATAGGCTTTGCTGGGTGAACTGTCCAAACATGCAGAAAATTGGCGCTCTAGATGGCGGCGTGACAAACCAATCAGGTCCGCTAGTTCGCATATATTTAAAGGCTCTTCCAGATTGTTTTCCATCAAGGCCAAGGCTTCTTCAACAACCTGTGGCAAAGGAATACCCGTGCCCATGGCAGCACGTATATAACGGGTGGTGTCTCGGTGGGTTAGTAGCATATGATCCAGCAAAGCGTCGGCACTAGCCACGCTCATTGGTACAGCTCTTACTTGACGAAAATAGTCAGTGCTATTGAGAGCGTTAGTCATTTGCATATTGGAACTCACGGTAAGTTATATTTAACGGCATTCGCCACGTAATGAAGTTGGAATTAGCTGCTTTATTTCTTCACTGCTATAGCCACAAGCTAGCAGGTAGTGAAGTTTGGTAAAGGCCGCTTCTAGGGTTAGGTCTGCACCACCCACGATACCTATTTGATTCAAAGTTTCGCCAGTGGCATAGCTACCTTGAAACACACCGCCCATCAAACACTGGCTTAAATTTACAATGACCACGCCATCTTGGTTGGCCTTGGCTAGGCGATTCATCAAAGCCTTATTGGCGTCTGGCGGATTGCCTACGCCGTAGGTTTGAATGATTAGTGCCTTGATTCTTTTGTTGCTCAATACCGCATCGATAACGCTAGATGGAATACCTGGGTACATGGGAATAATAGCCACGGCTTGAGCGTCAAACTGATAGTGTTTAAAACTAGGTTTGCTGGCCTTGTAGAGTAGATCTTGTTGTAGGTCAACATCGATACCCACCACGGCAAGGTCAGGAAAGTTAGGTGAGTGAAAAGCGTCTAGCTGCATACTCTTTAATTTGGTACTGCGGTTGCCGCGTACTAGCTTACCGTTAAAATAGATGCACACTTCTGGGATGTCGTAATTGGCCGCCAGTGTCAGGCTGATGACTAGATTGCTGAGGGCGTCATTGCGCACCTTAACCAGTGGGATTTGCGACCCTGTAACAATCACCGGCTTGTCTATTTTGCCGAGAATGAATGACAAGGCAGATGCTGTATAGGCCATGGTGTCCGTACCATGCAATACAACAAAACCATCAAACTTGTGCCAGTGCTCGCTCAATAGATCCGCTATAGCCGTCCAATCCTTCGGTGTAGTATTGGAGCTATCGATAAGGTGTTCTGTTTCCAGTAAGTTATATATAGGAAGTTCGGTGCCGCCAATATTCTGATTTTCCAGTTGTTCATGTAAGCGCGCAGGGAAATTTTCACTAGGCACATAGCCTTGTTGGGATTCAACCATGCTAATGGTGCCACCAGTGTGAAGAATTAGAATGCGCTTACTCATACAGAATTTTAGTCCGGTTTTACCGTGTTTTTATATATCGCATATTCAAACAAAACTTCTACTTATCTAACATTGTCTAGTTGATGCTTTTTGTCGCCATATGGTGCTAAAATAGCATCATCTAGCATCAAGTTTACGTTTATTAACGTGTTAATTAATTTTATCTCCAATGTTTGCACTAAATTGGTGCAGGCGTGTTTGGTGGCAATTGTTATAGGAATAAAGCATGGAGTCTGACTTTTCTCAAAACCTAAAGCTTCTGTGTAGCTACTACAAATCCATATCAGAAGTATGCCGGCGCTTAGAAATAAACCGTCCACAATTCAATCGATATCTGTATGGACGTAGCAATCCATCGGCCAATACCTTGCGTCGGTTTTGTGATTTTTTTGGGGTGGAAGAATTTGAAATTGTCCTACCCCACGATCAATTTCAGCGTTTGATTCAGGTAAGGCCACAGCATAAGGAGCAATATCAAGTGTCGCCTGTGCAAGAACACTTGGACAAGCTCTTGCAGTTCAGTGGTAGTGAGCTAGAAAAGTATTTAGGCTATTATTTTGAATACTATTATTCTATGGCTTGCCCAGGCAAGATCTTGCGCACGTTGGTGAGTATGGATATGCGTGATGGCAAGGTGTTCTATCAGCGCGCTGAGCGTATGCAGGAACATCCAGATGACAAGGTCTCTCATAACAAGTACTTTGGCTTGGTTATGCTCACGGACCGCTTGTTTATGGTGGACTATGAGTCTGTGAACCGTAATGAGCTTACGCAAACCATCTTATTCCCATCTTATAAAAGCACGATTACCCGCCTCAGCGGTTTAAAAATGGGCGTTTCTGATAACGTTGAACGTATGCCTTGTGCGGCACGGGTAGTGTATGAATATTTAGGGCATTCCGTGGATTTGCGTAAAGCGCTGAATATGTGCGGGCTATATGACCCGCAGGACCCACGTATAGAGCAGTCCTTAAAGGATGCCATTGATAACCGTGTTGCGGACCATGAATGGCATTTGCGTGGTCGGCCTATCTAAAAACCTTAGAGGAAAAAGACTAGCTATTATTTTTGTGTGTCGTAAACACATTTACCGGCAAAGTAGGTTTGTTGTACTTGGGTGTCGGCGATGCGATTAGGCTCTATTTGATCTAAGTGTTGGTCTAGCACAATAAAGTCAGCTTGAAAGCCCACTTTAAGCTGGCCAATGCTGTCTTCTTTGCGTAACGCTTTGGCGCCATGGCGGGTAAAAATAGCCAAGGCTTGATCCAAATTAATGCCTTGTTCAAGGCCCACGTGGCCAGGGTACAGGCCTGTAGGGTGTTGGCGTGTGATCATGCCGGCGATGCCAATCCATGGGTCGGCGTCGGGTACGGCCGCTGGCCAATCGGAACCATAGGTAATATGGGCACCGTGTTCCAAGAGGGTTTTTATGGGATGGCAGCGGTCCGCTCTGGCTGCCCCTAAGAGTTCTTTTTGTACCGATGTTATCGCCGTCGGGAACCATAATTTTGGTGATACTTCGGCCACGGTATTGAGTTGCGCAAAACGTGGGAAATCCGTATCCGTAACAAAGGTAGTATGGGCGATTTCATGGGCAATACCAGAATCTTGGTGCTGGCGGGCAGCCATGATACCATCTAAACCAGCATTGCTGGCCCGGTCCCCAACGGCATGCATTTTCACCGTAAAGCCCGCGGCATCGAGTTCGGTAAGTTGCTGTGCTAATTGTGCAGGCGACATGCGCAACAGGGCATCGGCATCATATTTGTCGGCTGCCTCGCCAACACAACAACAAGGCACATAAGGGTCCATAAAAGCGGCGGAGCGGCTAGGTGCTACGCCATCCAAAAATAACTTGCAGCCGTCTGGGTGGTGGTTTGGGCTACGATAGGTATCACGTAGGTTTTGCATCTCGTCAATGCTTAGGGCTTGCGGATTTAAGGGCGACGAGCGGGCAATGTGGCTAAACACGTGCAAATTCAATTGGCCTAGCTGGTCTAGCCTTTGGTAAGTGGCTAGGTCTTCGACAAAGGCCATGGGTTCTTTCATGGCGGTGATACCATAGCGGTGCAATGTTTGGGTCATATGACGGCCAGCTTGCAGGCGCTGCTCAAGATTATACGTAATAAACTGACGTACGCTAGCCGTTGCTTCCTCATGCAGTAGGCCGTTGGCTTTACCTTGCTGATCAAGCTCAATCAGGTGCTTATTTTCACCATTGACTTGGTCTTGTATGTGGGCTGTGTCAAGGGCCAAACTATTGGCCATCATGCTGTGCTTGGTGGTGTCGTAGATGCAGATAGCATGTTGGGTACTTATCTTGTCTAACCACTGACGTGGCGTAAGGCCTAGTTTAGCAATGGCATTTACATGCCCAATATTCCACGGTCCGCCTGTGATGGTTTGCGTAACGCTGGTGGCTTCTACCCTAGCTGCGATACCTTGCGCCAAGTCGCTCAGCGTTGCTTCGTAGCCCACAAAGGCTTCGAACAGTTCCTGTCGTGCGCCCCATAGGGCATGAACATGGCAATCAATTAGGCCTGGCATGACAAATTGCCCTTGTAGGTCTGTGACCTTGGTGTTGGGTCCAGTTAAGGCCGCTATTTCGCGCTTATTCATAGAGACTATTTTGCCTTCACGAATAGCCATAGATGTGGCCCAAGGTGCAGCTTGGTTTTGTGTGGCTAGGCGGCCATTAGTGAACACCTGATCAGAAAAATAGCTCATTGTATCGGCATCCCATTAATTGACAGTTATCATGTTAAGTAATAATATGCCGGAATTACTTGAGTAATTCAACTAAAACAATAATAACTAATTTATGCCAAAAACATCTCTAAAAATAGACACAAAACCAAGTTGGGAAGATTTTTCCATACAATCATTGCTGTCATACAAGCTGCATCACATAGGCGCTATACACGAGCGTATTGCTTACGCCAACATGACACGTATCACCAATGTAACACTGCCCGAATGGCGAGTCATGGGCAACATTGCCAGTGGTAAGGTCACTTTTACTCAATTGGCAGAAGAGTTGCTGCTAGATAAAGGCCAATTGAGCAATATCATTAAACAGTTAGAAAAAAAGCAGCTGGTGGAAAAACGAAAGTCGGCCAACGATGGACGCAAAACTTTGCTATCTTTAACGCCCTTAGGTCTGCAAAAAAAGGTCTTGATTGTCAATATGGCCCAGCAATTTCAAAGGGTGCTTGGGCAAGGGTTAACGCAGGCCGAACATGATCTATTGTCTTCAGCCTTGGTTAAGCTAGAGTGTAATGTGCGCAATTACTGGAGTGAAAACTATGAGTGATCACAAGCAGTGCCAGGTGACTAATGATATTGACCAACAAAATAACAGCATGGTTAATAACAGCAAGTTGCTAGTGACGGCGGTATTTTCCCTAATTATTATCTATACCATCACCATTGCCCTAGTTGATGAAGTGTTGGCGCGTTATGGTGCGATTAGTTTTGGCTTAATTATCGTGCTGTTGGCGCACCCATTAGCCTATAAATTTGCAATTGGCTCTGTAGGGCGGACGCTGGCTTGGTTAGCTGATGCTGTATTGGCTGCTGGTTTTATTTATTCCACCTACTGGTTTACGCAGATTCAAGAACAGTTGTGGACTGGGTTTTATATGCCAGACACTGACAATTTAATTGCCGGTGCCATTGGCTTGTTGTGTATTCTCGAGGCTACGCGCCGTGCTTGGGGGCCGTCCCTGGTGATACTGGCGGTGCTGTTTATATTGTTTGGTTTTGCTGGGCAATCATTACCTGGCATGCTGCAACACTTTGGTATGGATGCCGGCAATTTTATGCAAATAGCCTGGTATTCTTTCGATGGTGTGTTTGGCCGTACCACGGGTTTGGTCGCCAATACCGTGTTGGTATTTTTGATCTTTGGTGCCATGTTGGAACACACGGGCGCAGGTGCTAGCCTGATTCGTATTTCCACGGCCTTGACGGGCCGCATCCGTGGTGGTGCCGCCCATGCTGCTATTGTTGCCAGTGCTGTATTTGGCATGATGAGCGGTTCTGTGGCGGCCAACATTGCTGGCACCGGGGTATTTACCATTCCGATGATCAAAAAGCAGGGCTTCTCGGCTAAGTTTGCGGCGGCGGTGGAAACTTCCGCTTCCTCTGGTGGGCAACTGACACCACCCATCATGGCCGCGGCGGTGTTTGTGATGGCGGATATGGTGGGTATGCCCTATCTATCCATAATTGCTGCTGCAGCTTTACCTGCGCTGTTCAAGTACATGAGTTTGTTTGCTCAAGTATATGCCGAGGCCATGCGTTTAAACCAAGAGCCCATGGACCCGGCAGATATTCCTGTATTGGAAGCCAAAGATTGGATTAATGGCTTATTAGTCGCTTTGCCCATTGCTACCCTGATGATAGCGTTTTTGATGGGTTTTTCACCATCAATGTCGGGTTTTATAGGCTTGGCTACCGCCGCTGTGGCCGGCTGGGTATTGAATCCAGATTTCCGTCGCAAGCCTATGTTGATACTAAGGGCCTTTGCCGATGGTGGTGAATCCGCTGGCAAGATTATGATTGCCGTGGCCGCCATTGGTATTGTTTTATCGGTGGTGAACGAGACGGGTATCGCTATACGTTTTGCTACTTCTATTGCCGTATGGGGTGAAGAATACCTGTTTGTGGCCCTATTGATCGCCATGTTGGGCGCTTTGATACTCGGTATGGGCTTGCCGACTTTGCCAGCCTACCTAATCATGGCCATCATGATTGCACCAGCTATGATTAAGGCTGGTGTGGAACCTTTGGCGGCCCATATGTTTGTACTTTACTACGCCGTCTATTCGTCTCTGGTGCCCCCTATCGCCTATGGTTGTTATGTGGCGGCCCCCATCGCCGGTGCCAACCCTTTGGCCACCTCTTTCACCGCACTACGTTTATCCATTATTGGTTTGCTGGTGCCCTTTGTGTTTGTTTACACGCCATCACTGTTGTTAGTAGTGGATGGCTTTAATTATACGGATTTGATCACGACCATGCTGCGTTTGCTGGTGGCGATCTGGATGTTTGCTGCCTGTATGGGTGGCTCTGATCCTTGGCGTGGGGTTTTGTCTTTAGGGAACCGTGCCTTACGTTTTGTGGCGGGTGTTGCTTTGATCTGGCCACAACCTGAAGTGTGGGGGGCAGGTTTAGGCTTGGCAGTGTTAAGTCAGCTTGCCGCTCGACGCTCTTCATTATAATAAAATTAATAACATCAATGACTAAACGAGGCGTTAACATGAAACTAATAAACAAAACTCTAATCACCGTCGCCGCGGTGACAGCGGCGTCTACGCTGCTGGTAACCAGCGCGGTTGCAGATATGTACCGTGTCACCTCCATTGCTCCCGGTATGTCACCCTTTGTGGTGAACACGTCTATCGCTAAGGTAGTTAGCAAGCACAATGCGGATATTCAGATGCAAGTGCGTGCTACCGGTGCCGCTACGCGCCACGTGGTAGAAGCGGCCCAAGGCAAAGTGGATTTCTTCTTTAGCTCGCCAACCTTAAACTGGTTGATGGATGGCAATCGCGGTCCCTATAAGAACATGGCCAATGCACCGCAGTTGGAAGATAACTTGGGCATGATTTTCTCCTATGAAATGGGGCCTTACCACTATGTGGTGAATGCCGATAGTGGCATCAACAGCCTAGATGATTTGGCAGGCAAGAAGGTTTTTGCTGGTCCTCCAGGTGGTGCTGCGCGCGGTGTTGTTTTGCGTAACATTAAGTCGGCTACGGGTTTAACCGATGCGGACATGGAGGTACAAAATTTCGGCTTTGATGCCGCTATTCAAGCCTTCCAAGATAACAAAATTGATCTAGTTGTGTTGCCTACTAACGTGCCTAGTCCAGCGGTACAGCAGTTTGCACTTACCAAACAAATTCGTATCTTGGATATCCCGATTGAAAAAATTAAGATCCCTAAGGGTATCGGTGGTACGGTTGAATCTGTGCCAGCTGGCGCCTATGGTGACAACCACATCAATACCGCAGATTCGCGTACTCATGGTGCCTTGGTTAACTTCTCGGCACGTATGGATTTGGATGCCGACGTGGTCTATGACGTGACAAAAATCATTTGGGAAAACCTAGCCGAAGTGACCAGCCCCGGTGAATGGATGCAGAAGACAATCACTTTAGAGAAAGCCTTGCAGTTTGTACCTAACCGTTTGCACCCAGGTGCTGAGCGTTACTACCGTGAGATTGG
>CALKFY010000128.1 GCA_938084925.1 uncultured Pseudomonadales bacterium | reverse complement strand
CCAGGCCGTGGTGCCAATAATATGCACATCCTTTAGGTACAGATCACGTAAGTCAAAACTAACAATGGGGCCGGCAATAGCACCCGAAGAGGTTAGGCGGCCACCTTGGCGCAGTAGCTTGATCATGTTGCCAAAGCCGTTCCCAGCCACGTTGTCTACGACTAGATCGACACTTTGTTCGCTTAGCTCAGCTAGTAAATTCGCATTTCGATCAAATGCTTGGTCCGCACCTGCGGCTAGCACTTGTGCATGCTTGCTAGCGCCAGCTATAGCGATAACATGTGCTCCACGGCGTTTGGCTAGTTGCACGCTAGCCAAACCAACACCACCGGAAGCACCGGCGATAAGTACCGTTTCGCCAGCTTGCAGATTGGCTTGATGCAGCATGTTTTCTGAAGTGGCGTAGGCACAGGGAATACTGGCAAGTTCCGCATCAGTCCAATCACAGTTAACGGCAAAGACTTCGCTGGCCGGTACCTTTACGTATTCAGCAAAGGCTCCGTCAAAGTTACTGCCCATCCAGCTACAACTGGGATCGTCGAAACCATTGGTACGCATACAGGCGCGTACAATGACTCTTTGTCCTAGCATATGTTCATAGCCAGTTGCTGTGGACACCACCTGGCCACAACAGTCGGTGCCCTGAATAATGGGAAAGGGGGTGGCGCCATCCCAGCCACCGTCTTGCTTATCGCTTGCGGTTTGGCTGTCATCCACACTAGTTGCTTCAGTGGCTTCGGTGACGCTAGATGAATACCAACCCAGGCGGGTGTTGATTTCTGTGTTATTCACGCCGGCAGCCAACACTTCCAATAACACTTCGCCCTCATTGAGCTGGGGCATGGGGTATTCTTGATAGCTAAGTTGTTCATAGCCACCGTTGGCAAGGGTGACTATGGCTTTCATGGTTGTAGGTAGAGTCATGGGTCGTTTACCGAAGATTTTAACGGGTGTTTAAATTAGTTACGGTGGCGTATTTAGGGGTAAAAATGATTCATGTCATGAATTGTTCAAATAAATAGCCCTAATAATCGTAATGTGTTTTTGAGTTGATTAGTATCAAGTGAAGGATTGCCTTTATCAACTACCCGATGGTGGAATTATAAAGCTGGTCTTCATTAGTGACTAGAAGTCTCTTAATAACAATAACCAAAAAGAGTAATCACCTTATGATCTATTCCTCGTTGAAGCGAGTAACCATTGCAGGCCTCGTAAGTTCGACCCTATTGGCATCATCTGCCTTTGCCCATCAATCAGCCGTTCCTGTTGAAAGTGTTCCCGGTGCCCAAAAAGCGGTTGATTTAATCGGCATGTGGGTTAAAGCTGGCGCGCCAAATGGCTTTTTTACTTATACGGATCTGGGCGGAAATTCTGCACCAGGTAATTTCGAAACCGATATTCTGCCGCTATTTACCGAACATGGTATTTGGGCTCAAGGTACAGCGTCCTGTGCATCTTGTCACTCAGGTAATACCGAGTCTTCATTACACGAAATGGATTTAACCTCATATGAAGGCATTATGCGTGGTGGAGATGTTTTGTCTAAACCGCCAGGCGTGCCTTTATTTGGACAATCTGATATTGGTGGTAGTGACTACGATTGGGGTCACTCCAAAATGAAGGAACGCTTGCGTAATAACCGTATGCCTCCTGGTATTAAATTTGATATTACCGAAGCCAACCGTGACGGTCCTTGTGTGGAAGTGGGCTCAAATGGTGCCGTTGTGAAGCGTGGCCAATATGGCTGTGATGACAACGCGTTAGGCATGATTGGTGCTTGGGTCGATGCTGGTGCTTCTGAAACCGCTAGCGTTTCCTATGGCGGCGGTAAAATCACTTTTGATAACGATGTCCTACCCCTATTTACCGATCACGGTGTCTGGGCTGATGGCACAGCGTCTTGTGCTTCTTGCCACTCGGGTAATACGGAATCATCACTGCACGAAATGGACCTAACCTCCTACGCTGGCATGATGCGTGGTGGTGATGTCTTGTCCAGCCCACCGGGTGTGCCGCTATTTGGTCAGTCGGCAATTGGTGCAAGTGACTATGATTGGTCACATTCTAAGATGAAATCCCGGTTACGTAATAACCGTATGCCTCCAGGCATTAAGTTTGATATTACCGAAGAAAACCGTGATGGCCCTATCGTCGTACATGGTCAGTCTTTGTCCGGTGATTAAACCATCTGCCCTCTAAAATTTGGGTAAGTAAACAAAGGCGGCTGAAGAACTCTTCATCCGCCTTTTTTATTTCTTTTCTGGCTTTCGTTAATAAGGAAACTTTATGATTTGGCGCTTGTTTAAGCCTGTTTTGGTGTTGGCCTGCCTAATAGGCACAATAGCAGCTAACGTTTCTGCTCAAGGGTTAGAAAAAGCTTGGCAGCAACATATAGGTGGTGCACTTAATTTAGCACCGGTAGTTGGCCACGGCTTAGTTTATGTGATCCCCCAAGATGGCCATTTGCAGGTGTTTGATCTGCAAACGGGTGAGCAAGCTTGGCAGTTTGATCCTCATCAGAAGGCGTGGGATCGTGGCTTATCTCTACATGGTGATCTGCTGTTGGTGTGTATTGCCGGAGGCAATCTAGTAGGCCTTGATGCCAAGACCGGTGAGCAGCGTTGGCAAACTAACCTAGATAATATCAACTGTCAGCGTCCTGCCC
This sequence comes from uncultured Pseudomonadales bacterium, assembly GCA_938084925.1. Classification (GTDB taxonomy): domain Bacteria; phylum Pseudomonadota; class Gammaproteobacteria; order Pseudomonadales; family Balneatricaceae; genus Njordibacter. The sequence goes on along the minus strand of CALKFY010000128.1, from coordinate 9,002 downwards.
ATATGAATAACGGACAGCTTTATGTGTCTACTACCTATGTGGGGCCAGGCTTAGCCAACAGTCCGCTCACAGGGGCGACCTTATTCGCTATCAGCCCCAACACGGGAGAGATTAATTGGCGCTTCAAGAATAATAGCTTTTTAATGCAAACGGTCACGACCTATAACGACAAGGTTTATGTAGGTAGTAGTTACATTGATCCCAATTTCATCTCCGAAGAAGGTGGGCCTGCTTACTATCAAGCCCTTGATGCCGACACAGGCAAGCTGCATTGGACCCATGAGTCTATCTATGGCTTACCAAAAACCCTTTATGCCAATGAGCAGCGTTTAACTTATGTGGCTTACGAAGACTTTGTGGTGAGCTTAGATCGTCACACAGGTGAGCAACTCTGGCAGCGTGACACCGAAAACTGGGTGCCGGCATTAGTAGGCGATGGTAATACGGTGTATTTTGGTTCGGCCAATACCTTTGTGCATGCATGGGATGTTAACAAGGAACAAGTGATTTGGCGTTATAACGTCCCAGGGCAGTCATTTGAGTACTTACTAGTGAAGCCAGTTTTAGATGCTGGCCGCTTATTGTTTATGACACAGCAAGGTAACGTGTTTGCTATTAGTGCCAATAAAGGCGAGTATTTGTGGTCCTCACCTACTAAGGTTATTTCACGCATAGACCCAGCCTTTGCGGGTGGGTTTTTGTTAATTGGCGATATAGAAGGTGAGCTGCACGCCTACCGACTGTCTAAGTAGGGATTAGCAACAATATCCAGAACTTACGCGGTTGCAGCGGGGGTAGGCCTCATTGTTCTTATCTGTAGGGCAATGGAGATGCCAATTATGCTGACATCCTGTATCATGCTGACAAGCTTCAAGGCGCTTGTTAGCGCCATTCCGAAGACTATTATAGCTTTAGTTAATACCTATCTTGATTACTATAGATTGCGCAAATGTTTGCATGTTGAGCAAATGCTCGTTAGTATCTATCACCAAGAATACTTCTTTTAAGGAATGTCATGGCTAAGAATACCTCCAGTAGCGAAGGCCGCATTGAAGATGCTGCCCGTGCCGGCTGGCTCTATTATGTGGCGCAGAATACTCAGGACGAGATCGCCAAGAAGATGGGGGTGTCGCGCCAATCAGCACAACGCCTTGTATCTTTAGCGATGACTGAAGGTTTGGTGAAGATTCGCCTAGACCACCCGGTGGCTCGCTGCATGGACTTGGCTCGGGCGATGAAGAAAAAATACGGTCTTGAGACCTGCGAAGTGACCTTGACTGATCCTACTTCCGATGACCCAGCTTTGGGTGTTGCTCAGGTTGCTGCAGCAGAAATGGAGCGGGTGTTGATTCGCAAAGAACCCGTAATTATGGCCTTAGGTACGGGTCGTGAAATAAGAGCGGCTGTGGATGATATCCCCAATATGCACTGCCCTCAGCACCGTATCGTCTCCTTGGTAGGTAGCTTGGCTCCCGATGGTTCTGCCAATGATAACGATCCTTTGAACAAAATTGGTGATGTTATTCATGCGCCGCGCCACCCTTTGTCGGTTCCGGTAATTGCCTCCACGACTGAAGAACGTCGGGTGATTGGCTCGCAAAAGCCTATTCGCCGTAACTTTGAACTAGCGCAAAAGGCTGATGTGGCCTTTGTGGGTATTGGTGAATTGAATGATTCACCACCGTTATTAACCGATGGCTTTATCAATTGGGAAGAGCTCAAAGAGCTGCAAGCTTTAGGTGCTGTTGGTGAAATTGTTGGCTGGAGTTTTGATGCGCAGGGTAAGTTGGTAGATTGTCGAATCAATGATCGCGTATCGAGCGTGGAATTAACCACATTATCGTCTGTTCCTGCCATCGGTGTAGCAAAAGGGGCGAATAAATTGGTGGCAATCAAAGCCGCTCTAGCAGGAAAATGGCTGTCAGGTTTGATTACTGACGAGGCAACTGCAGAAATGCTATTACGTTGATTTAAAACAATTTTATGTTATGAAAAGGTGGCTATGGGCTGCCTTTTTTTTGGCCAAAATCAAGCACTTGTTTAATTATTTTTGTAAATCTTTCTTGACAATTGCTCACCCAAAGAGCAATAATTCATCTTAGTTGGGCAAATGATCAATTAATTGGCATATGCTCGCTAAAGTGAAAGGGGTGCACTTTGGTGTGCAATGAACCCAAAGTGGTTTGCCCTAAAAAATAGATTTGCCAACGGGAGTTAGCATGAAAACAATTAAAAAGAACCTGTTAGCAACTGCACTGTTGTCTGCCACCATGGCAACTGCTGCATCTGCTGAAACTATTACTGTAGCCACTGTAAACAATGGCGACATGATCCGTATGCAAGGCCTAATGGCCGACTTCAATGCCAAGCACCCTGGCATTGATGTTGAATGGGTTACTTTAGAAGAAAGTGTTCTACGTGAAAAAGTAACCACTGACATCGCTACTAAAGGCGGTCAGTACGATGTAATGACTATCGGTACATATGAAGTGCCAATTTGGGGTAACAACGGTTGGTTGGTTCCTCTAGAGTTTGACGTTTCTTACGACGTTGATGACTTGTTACCTGCTATCCGTGGTGGTTTGACTGTAAACGACAACCTATACGCTGCACCTTTCTACGGTGAAAGCTCCATGGTTATGTTCCGCGAAGACTTGATGGCTAAAGCCGGTCTAGAAATGCCTAAGGCACCTAGCTGGAACTTCATCATGAAGGCCGCTAAGGAAATGACCGACAAAGACGAAGGTATCTACGGTGCATGTATCCGTGGTAAGGCACACTGGGGTGAGAACTTGGCGTTCATCACCGCTACTGCCAACTCTTTTGGCGCGCGTTGGTTCGACGAAAACTGGAACCCACAGTTTGACTCTGCTGAGTGGTCTGACACCCTTAACTTCTACTTGAACTTGCTAAACCGTTACGGCCCTCCAGGTGCTTCTTCTAACGGCTTTAACGAAAACCTAGCTTTGTTCCAACAGGGCAAGTGTGGTATGTGGATCGACGCCACTGTTGCGGCTTCCTTCGTTACCAATCCTAAGGACTCTACTGTTGCCGATAAAGTTGGCTTCGCTTTGGCTCCAGACAATGGTCTAGGCAAGCGTGGTAACTGGTTGTGGGCTTGGTCTCTAGCTATCCCAGCTGGTACTGAAAAAGCTGACGCTGCTAAGAGCTTCGTACAGTGGGCTACTTCTAAGGAATACCTAGAGCTAGTTGCAAGCAAAGAAGGTTGGGCTAACGTGCCTCCAGGTACTCGTACGTCTTTGTACGCCAACCCTGAATACCAGAAGGTGCCATTTGCGCAAATGACTTTGGACAGCATCAACGCAGCTGATCCACAGAACCCAACTGTTGACCCAGTGCCTTACGTTGGTGTTCAGTTTGTTGCAATCCCTGAGTTCCAAGCTATCGGTACTGCCGTTGCACAGGAATTCTCTGCTGCTCTAGCTGGTGATAAGACTGCTGAAGAAGCCTTGGCTGCTGCCCAGGCCCTAACAGAGCGCGCTATGGATAAAGCTGGTTACTAATAACCACTAGCTTTATGCAAAACCGAGAGTCTGTGGACTCTCCGAGCCCTTCGGGGCTCCAGCATTCAATGATAAACTCCAGTGTTGAGTTCTTCATTTAGGGGGTGGACCACCACCCCCTTTTTTTTACCTCCAATATAACTAAATCAACGAGGACAATATGGCTACGACACACTCCAAAGCCGCTGCCAGATTGATGATTGCACCTTCAGTAGTATTGCTGCTGTTGTGGATGATCGTACCATTAGGTTTGACTATCTATTTCTCATTCCTAAAGTACAACCTGCTAAAGCCAGGTACTGAGTGGTTTGGCTTTAAAAACTACTACTACTTCTTAACCGATCCGTCCTTCGTTGAAGCCCTGGCCAACACCTTTTACCTAGTAGGTGGTGTTATTTTCATCACTATCGTTGGTGGGGTTCTATTTGGTCTGCTACTAAACAAAGACTTCTGGGGTCGAGGTATTGTTCGCCTGATGGTGATAGCACCTTTCTTCATTATGCCAACGGTTTCTGCCTTGGTGTGGAAGAACATGTTTATGAACCCGGTAAACGGTTTGTTCGCCTACGCTGCAAACTTGATCGGTGCAGAACCGATCGACTTTTTAGCGCACTTTCCACTCGCTTCTATTACGGGCATTGTGGCTTGGCAGTGGTTGCCGTTTGCAACCTTGATCTTGTTGACCGCCTTGCAGAGTCTAGACCAAGAACAAATGGAAGCAGCAGAAATGGACGGTGCAAGCCCCTGGAGCCGCTTCTGGTATATCACCTTGCCACATTTGGCACGGCCGATCACCGTGGTGATCTTGATTGAGACTATTTTCCTGTTAGGTGTATTTGCGGAAATTCTGGTAACTACCAATGGTGGCCCAGGTGCAGCATCTACTACCTTAACCTACATAATTTATCGTGTTGCGCGCTTAGGCTTTGATGCCGGTGGCGGTGCTGCTGGTGGTGTAGTTGCTGTAATACTGGCCAACATCGTAGCTATCTTCTTGATGCGCATGATTGGCAAGAACTTGGATAAATAACTATGGCTAGACAACAAACAATCAGTAACAAGTTGGTCTGGACTGTTTTGGCCTGGATTTTGGGAGCAACGATCTTCTTCCCAATTCTATGGACTGTTCTTACCAGTTTTAAAACCGAAGCCCAAGCGATCTCCATCCCTCCTGTGATGTTCGATTTCGACTGGACCTTTGAAAACTATGAGACCGTGCAAGAGCGCTCTAACTATAGCCGTCACTTCTGGAACTCCGTAGTGATCTCCGTTGGCTCGACCTTGCTAGGTCTATTGATCGCGGTACCTGCAGCATGGGCTATGGCCTTTGTGCCAGGTAAGCGCACCAAAGACGTGTTGATGTGGATGCTTTCCACCAAGATGATGCCGGCGGTAGGTGTCATGATTCCTATCTACCTGATGGTACAAAGCGCTGGCTTACTTGATAGTAAAACTGCTCTGGTCATCATCATGATGTTGGTGAACCTACCCATCATAATTTGGATGTTGTACACCTACTTTAAGGAAATCCCAGGTGACATTTTAGAAGCGGCACGTATGGACGGTGCTAGCCTGAAGAACGAAATTATCTATGTACTAACGCCGATGGCGGTGCCAGGTATTGCTTCAACTATGTTGTTGAACGTGATCTTGGCCTGGAATGAAGCCTTTTGGACCCTGAACCTAACAGCGGCCAAAGCAGCTCCACTAACAGCGTTTATTGCAAGTTACTCCAGCCCAGAAGGTTTGTTCTATGCCAAGCTTTCTGCCGCTTCGACCATGGCCATCGCACCCATTTTGATTATGGGTTGGTTCTCACAAAAACAACTGGTACGAGGTCTAACCTTCGGCGCCGTGAAATAGCCCCGGCAATAGGATAAGAAAATGGGACAAATTACTTTAAAAGACATTACCAAGAGCTTCGATGATACTCAGGTAATTCCACCGCTAAATCTAGATATTAAAGACGGTGAATTCGTGGTTTTCGTAGGCCCTTCAGGTTGTGGTAAATCCACCTTGTTACGCCTTATTGCTGGCCTAGAAGATGTGTCTTCTGGTGACATCGTTATTGATGGTAACGACGCTACCCATGCGGCGCCATCGGAGCGCGGCTTGGCCATGGTATTCCAGTCTTACGCATTGTATCCACACATGAGCGTGCGTAAGAATATTGCCTTTCCTTTGAAGATGGCAGGTTTGGACAAAGACAAAATTGACGAAAAGGTTAGCGGCGCAGCCGAAGTGTTGAACCTGACTGACTATTTAGAACGTCGTCCAGGTCAATTGTCTGGTGGCCAGCGTCAGCGTGTGGCCATTGGCCGTGCCATCGTACGTGAACCTGCGGCTTTCTTGTTTGATGAGCCTCTATCCAACTTGGATGCGGCCCTGCGTGTGAACATGCGTAGCGAAATCATCGATCTACATCATCAACTAAAAACCACCATGGTTTATGTTACCCATGATCAGGTGGAAGCCATGACCATGGCTGACAAAATTGTGGTACTTAATGCTGGTGTTATTGAGCAGGTAGGTTCACCACTAGAGCTTTATCATAGCCCTAAGAGCCGTTTTGTCGCTGGTTTCATTGGTTCACCCAAGATGAATTTCATTCCTGGCACTGCCAATAATGATGCTGCCTTTGAAATTGGTGTACGTCCAGAGCACTTGTTAGTTGTCACCGAAGGTGGTGAATTCCGTGGCAAGGTAGCATCGGCAGAACATCTTGGCTCTGACACCTTTGTACGTGTCGACGTGCCAGGGGTTGGTGAAGTCAATGCCCGTGTTAATGGCGATATTGACGTTAACTACGGTGATGAAGTTGGTTTGCAAATTAATGGCCCAGTTTATCGTTTTGATGAAGACGGTCTAGCGATCTAAATTTTGTAATAAAAACAAGCGCTTGCTGGTTTTATATCAGCAAGCGACAGACCTTATTTGCCTATAGAAAGGGTGGATGGGTCTAGGCGAAGGACATAGGATGAAAAACTATGCAACTAAATAACAACAATCTAGCTTTGTTACAGGGCGTAACTACCCCCAATTACGACCGCAGCCAACTAACGGCAGGCATCGTGCATATCGGTCTGGGTAATTTCCATCGTGCGCACCAGGCATGGTACCTCCACCAGTTAATGCAACGGGATACAGCCCTAGATTGGGCTATTGTTGGTGCCGGTGTACGGGCCAACGACGAACAAATGCGCCAGCGCTTAGCGCAACAAGAATACCTGACTTCCCTAATCGAACTGGACCCTCAGTCAACCGTTGTAGAGGTTGTGGGCTCAATGGTCGACTTTGTGCCAGTAACAGCAGGGAATCAGGCCCTAATCGAACGCATGTCTGCTGCAGACATACGTATCGTATCTTTGACCGTCACCGAGAGCGGTTATTATCTAGATGGTCCTAGCAAAGGCTTTAATGCCGAACATGCTGACATCCAGCATGACATTGCTAATCCGCAGCAACCTATGACCGGGTTTGGTGCCATGATTGAAGCCTTGCGTCGCCGCCGCGCTGCAGGCCTGGGTCCATTTACCATCATGAGCTGTGACAACCTACAGGGCAACGGTGATATCACCAAGCAAACGGTACTTTCTTTAGCTCGTCTACAAGATGCTGAACTGAGCACTTGGATCGAAGCCAATGTGACCTTCCCTAACTCCATGGTAGATTGCATTGTGCCTGCCACTGGCGCCAAAGAATTAAAGCTAATTCAAGAATTAGGCATAGATGACAGCGCGCCAGTAACCCACGAGCCGTATCGTCAATGGGTTATCGAAGATAGCTTCTGTGCTGGCCGCCCAGCTTGGGAAAAGGTGGGTGCCACCTTGACCAACGATGTGCATGCCTACGAAACCATGAAGATCCGCATTCTTAACGGTGGTCATCAAGTCATAGCGGCCGCTGGTGATTTATTGGGCATCGAAACCATTGCCGGTTGTATGGCCAATAAGCAAGTCAGTGGTCTGTTCTATTCCGTAGAACAGGAAATTGCCCCTCATGTGGCCCCTGTGCCAGAGATTACTCCTCAGGCGTACATCGAATTGATTGCTCAGCGCTTTGCTAATAGCAAGATTTTTGATACCACCCGTCGTGTGGCCTATGATGGTTCTAGCCGTCACCCTGGCTTTTTGATGGCGTCGGTTAACGACAGCTTAGCAAAGGGCACAAGTGTCAGTGGCTTGGCTCTAGTCTCAGCAATCTGGGCACGTTACTGCCTAGGTATACGTGAAGATGGCAGTGAAATCATGGCCAACGATCCTCAGTGGGCTGATTTACAGCAACGCGCTGATAAAGCCAAGTTTGAGCCAATTGTATGGTTAGAAAACACCAGTGTTTATGGTGACTTGGCTAGCAATACAAGTTTTACTGAAGCCTTTGCTGGTTGGTTGAGTTTGATTTACGTACAAGGCCTAGAGGCCACATTGGCAGAGTTTTTACTTGCCGAAGCCTCCTGAACAAAACGATATAAGGTAACAGGCAGATGATTATTTGTTGTGGTGAAGCCCTCATCGACATGATCCCTAACGGGCAAGATGCCTACCAGCCCCTTGCCGGTGGTGCTATCTTTAATACCGCCATTGCCTTAGGGCGCCTGCAAACTGATGTGGCCATGGTTTCAGGTATCTCTACCGATCTATTTGGCCAACAGCTTGTTGAAACACTGCAAGCAAGCCAGGTGCAAGCCGACTGGCTAGTGCGCTCCAATGCGCCCACTACCTTGGCATTTGTGCAGCTCAATGATGGTCATGCTAGCTATACTTTCTATGACGAAAACACGGCTGGCCGTAGTTTCACCTCTACCGATCTACCATCCTTGCCAGATGGCGCTAGTTGCCTATACTTTGGTGGTATCAGCCTAATCAGCGAGCCTGCGGCCGATGCCTATGTGGCCATGGCGGCGCGCTATGCGCCTGATAAAGTAATCATGGTTGACCCGAATATTCGCCCAAGCTTTATCGTTGATGAGCAGCGTTATCGGGCACGTTTACAAGAACTTCTAGCCATAGCTGACATTATTAAAGTCTCCGATGAAGACCTAGCTTGGCTAGTGCCAGGTGAATCCAGCGAACTTGGACAGATTGAATCTTTACGCATTAAGACCAATAGCATTGTCATTGTCACCCATGGTGCTGAAGGTGCCACAGCCTATAAACAGGGCGCTGAAATAGCCAAGGCTGCATCAGAGAAAGCTCAGGTAGTGGATACGGTTGGTGCTGGTGATACCTTCAATGCCGGTGTTTTGGCTAGCTTGGCCGAACAGGGATGTCTGCAAAAAGCATCCCTTAGCAATACAAACTCGAAACAAATTCAAACTGCCTTAGCTAAGGGAGCAAAGGTAGCTGCGGTAACTGTTTCGAGAGCAGGTGCCAACCCCCCTTGGTCGAATGAATTGGTCTAGCCCATAGTTTAGTGTGGTTAAGGGTGATGATAAATTGCCCTAATAGCATTGTATTTCCCGTATTTATCTCGTAGTTT
>CALKFY010000127.1 GCA_938084925.1 uncultured Pseudomonadales bacterium | reverse complement strand
GATGGCAACCTTATTGGTATTGATCAGGGCTTCGACTTCGGCTTCTGTATCGGCACCTTCGCGCTCAACAGCGTCTACCAAGGTATTCACATAAGCTAGATTACTGGCGTTGACGCCATCGATGTCGGCATCAAGGTAGTGCTGTAACGTTGGCACATCATTGGTATTCGATTCTGCATAATCGGCAATGATGGCTAGGGCTGCTAGCTTGTTGGCAGCGCCATCCACCAAGGCTTGCACTTCGCCTGTGGTATCGGCTTCGGGCTTGGTGGCGGCATCGATGATTTCATTTACAGCGGCTAGATTACTTTGCGTGACACCGTTAACACCTGCATTTTCATAATCTTCCAAACTTGGTGCTGGATTGTCAGAGCTGTCATGAGCGTAATTGGCGATTTTTTCTAGGGCACTAAGCGCATTACCAATACCAATATTCACTTGGTTTTGCAGGCTTTCTACGCTAGCAACGCCACTACCATCATCAGTGCTATTTTGAAGCGCTTTTTGAATGGCAGCTAGATTCTCTGGCGTGACGCCCTCAATACCCAAGGCTTCAAGTTCTGCTTGACTCGGTACTACCTTAGTACCAGCTGCCGCACTCATCACATTTTGCACGGCGTTAGCCAAGGTTTGTAGCTTAGATATAGAATCTACATCTTCCTTGGTTTTGCCATCCAATACTTCACCCAACAAGCTCAGCTCATTTTCGTGATCAATACCTGTGACACCGATGGCTTCGTAGGTACCTTGCGTTGGGTCATCAGCGTTATTTTCCGTACCGTCTGCTACTTCCAAGATGGCGTTATAAGCATTGATAATTTTTTGCAATTTTTCAGCTGAATCTACAGAGGTGCTATCATCACTATTACCTGGATTATTATCAGCACCACCTTGAGCATCAATAGCACTATTGATGGTAGTAAGATTATCGGCGTTGACACCCGTGACACCAATATTCTTATAATCGTCTAATGTTGGTGTCGGTTTACTAACATCCTCGGCATAATCCTTCACTTTGGTAAGCGCAGTTTCCTCAGCAGTAGGTCCTGTTGGAGCTGGCGTGCCACCGCCACCGCCGCCGCCACCTGCTAAAGCAAGGGTACCGGCACCCACACCCAATAGAGCAGGAGAAAATGCGGCTGCTGCAAGTGCAGGAGAAGCACTCGCAAGTATGTAGGCGGCATATAAATCAACCCATTCAGGTTGACTCCCTAGAATAGATGCAATGGCCTGTTCGCTGCCATGAGCATAAACTATGCGAAGGGATTCACCTGCCGCCAATTCATAGTTAGATTGCGCACCACTACCAATAGAAACACCTTCGCCACCATCACCAGCAACATCAACAGAACACTGTAACGTGCTTTCTTCGTCTGAGTCTTCAGCGGGAGGCACAACGCATACTTCAAAATAGTTAGAAAAAACGATTTCACGGTTATCGGTGAAACGAATAATTAAATCATTACCTGAGCGAATAACTACAAAATGATCCGCCAACACAAGCCCTTCGGTTCCAGCCATCATCAGACGATAAACTTCGCCAACTTCAGGTATTAATTGTTGTACAGAATTAGCCTCCAAGGTGGCCAGCTCATCAGCTGCTAGATTAAAAATGGATACAGCTGAACTAGGTTGGATATCACTCATAACTATTTACTCTTTCTTAAATGCAGCAACGCATTCATGTATTAACGTTACAACCGCTTTGCTTAACACGTAGCTTTAGTCGCGATTTGGTCATTTCTAATCCTAGTACAGGTTTCATTTATTGCATTCAATTTAACTTATATTCATTTTTATCATTTAATGAAATAGAGACAGTCATTCTAAAAAGCGCTTAAGAACCAATCAGGGAGGGCGAACTAACATATATATCAGTGTAAGAGAAAGTGGCAGACCGATGCTAAAGACAGAGGCCTATGCTTGTTCCAAGCTAGGGATTGATATAACCTCGGTTTTGCACGTTCAATAATAAGCTACCTTGATAAGGCCAAAACATGCTTGAACAAACCTTAAGCTTAGCAGTCATCCGTCGGCTCACTCATGATGCTTTGTATAAAAGTGGGGCACGAGGTGCTCAGCTACAAGCCGCAACCGAATCAGTAGTGAGCGCTGAAGCCGAAGGCATCCGTATTGTGGGACTTGGTTTTTTAAGCATTTATTGTGACCAGCTATTAGCTAAAAAGATTGATGGTGAAGCGATACCTAAAGTTACTCATATCAGCCCTTCGCGACTGCATGCCAATGCAAACAACGGTTTTTGCCACACTGCCTTCGTCGCAGCATTTGACGAGTGGATATCGATGACCCGCTCTCAAGGTATTGGTCTACTAACCGTAAGCCATTCCAACTCAGGTGGGGTGGTCGGGTGGTTTGTGGAAAAGGCAGCCCAAGCTGGGATGATTTGTTTAGGTTTTTCCAACTCTTCACCCATGATGTCGCCAGTAGGTGGCACAAAACCCTTTCACGGCACCAACCCTTTGGCCTTTGCCTGCCCTGCTGGCGAAGATGCTGCACCATTGGTGATCGATATGGCCACCAGCCAAGTAGCCTACGTTGCCGTTAAAGAACGAGCTGACGCAGGCTTATCTATACCAGAAAGCTGGGGTAGAGATGCTAGCGGTCAACCAACCACGGACCCATGGGATGTCGTCAACGGTGGACAAATGGGACCATTGGGTGGCGATAAGGGTGCCTTGTTAGCACTAATGGTAGATATTTTAGCTGGTGGCTTAGGTGGGCCCAATTTCTCTTACCAAGCATCATCTATCGTTGATGACCAAGGTGGACCAATGGGCATTGGCCAGACCTTTATTGCCATTGATCCAGGTAAAAACCCGCAATACATGGCGTTTTTACCTAGAATCCAAGCCATGCTGGCAGCTATGGGCGAAGCAGGCAGTACTCGCTATCCGGGTTTAAGGCGTGCTGATTTGGCCAACAAGGCGCAAACTGATGGCATAAAAGTACCAACAGCACTGATAGCGGAAATTAAAGCATATTGCTAATATCAAAAATCAAAAAGCCGGAACTAAATCCGGCTTTTTATTATCATGTAGGCTCTATCAGCTAGCGCGCTGAGCTAATAAATTAGTTAACCAATCTGGATCCATTTCTGGCACCGATGATAAGAGCAACTCCGTATACTCTGGATACGGGGGCGCCATGATGGCTTCTTTGCTACCTTGCTCAATCACCTTACCTTGGAACATCACCACTATTTCGTCAGAAATGGCACGTACCGTAGCGATGTCGTGGGTAATGAAAATATAGGTAATGCCTAGCTCTTCTTGCAAACGTAACAGCAATTTTAGTATGCCTTCCTGCACTATTTGGTCCAGGGCGGAAGTCACTTCATCACAAATTATCAGTTCTGGTTCGGCTGCCAAAGCCCTCGCAATGCAAATACGTTGTTTCTGACCGCCAGACAATTCTGCTGGCAAGCGATCCATAAATGATTCATCGAGTTCAATCAATTGTAACAAATCGAGAACTTTCCGATCCAAAGCAGTACCAGACAAACCTAAATAAAACTGCAACGGGCGGCCAATAATATCGCGTACTGTGTGGCGCGGATTCATGGCTGTGTCCGCCATTTGATAAATCATTTGAATACGCTGCAACTGTTCTTTAGTGCGGTTTTTTAAGGCCGCTGGTAAAGGCTGACCGTTAAACAGAATTTCTCCTTTACTTGGCGGTAACAAACCCGTTATAGATCTGGCTGTGGTAGATTTACCAGAACCGGATTCACCTACCACGGCAACGGTACGACCTCGTGGCACCTTAATATTCACATCACGTAGTACCTTAACACTGCCGCCATAGCTAGCATCGACCCCCCTTACCTCCAACACGATATCATCGCTAGGAGCGGCTTGCTTCTCGATGGAACGTACAGCCCATAGAGACTTTGTATAGTCCTCTTGAGGATCACTCAACATAGCACGGGTAGGCGCATCTTCTACGGTTTCACCGTAACGCAACACTTTGATGGTGTCAGCCATTTGTGCAACAACTGCAAGGTCATGAGTGATATAAATAGCGGCGGTATTGAACTTCTCAACAATTTCACGCATAGCTGCCAAGACTTCCACCTGGGTGGTTACATCTAGGGCGGTAGTTGGCTCATCAAAGATAATCAAGTCGGGACGAGAGGACATAGCCATAGCCGTCATCACGCGTTGCAACTGACCACCCGATACTTGATGAGGGTAGCGATCACCAATATTCTCAGGATCGGGTAACTGCAGATCTTTATATAGTGCACGCGCATCTTGCTTAGCATCATTTTCGCTTTGCAGCTTGTACTGAACAGTGGCTTCAACAGTTTGCTCCAACAAACGATGTGCTGGGTTAAAAGATGCCGCTGCAGATTGGGCCACGTAGCAGATACGAGAACCACGTAAATTACGCTGATCCTTTTCTGACATGTCAGTCAGTTCCATGCCGTCAAACTTGATGGAACCACTAGATATCTTGCAACCAGGTCGAGCAAAGCCCATGGCGGCCAAACCCAAGGTGGATTTACCAGCGCCAGACTCACCAATCAAGCCAAGAATTTCACCGCGACGCAGAGTTAGATCAACGCCCTTGATAATTTCGTGCCAGCGATCATCACTATAACCATCGATGCGCACATCGCGCATCTCTAAAAGAATTTCTTTATTATTATCACTCATCGCGTAAGCCACTTGTTTTGTGTAGGAACCAATCAACAACAAAGTTAACTGCTACAGTTAACAAGGCGATTGCCGCAGCTGGAATCATTGGTGTTAAGGCAGCCGTTAAATCATATTCTGCAAACTGAATTAGGCCAGCATTTTCACGTACCATCGAGCCCCAGTCAGCCGTAGGCGGCTGAATGCCTACACCCAAGAAAGACAAGGCTGCAATGGTCAGAAATACAAAGCAAAAACGTAGACCAAATTCCGCAACCAGAGGCGGCATGATGTTGGGTAAAATCTCTTTGCGCATAACCCAACCCAAACCTTCACCACGCAAACGTGCCGCTTCTACATAGTCCATCACCACCACGTTTAGAGCCACTGCTCGGGTTAAGCGGAATACACGAGTGGCATCTAACACCGCGATAATAAAGATCAAGTTGATAGCGTTGGCACCGAAAATGGAAAGCAACATCAAAGCGAAGATCAAAGATGGAATAGCCATCAATACGTCAACAAAGCGGCTCAATACCTGGTCCATCCAATTACGGCTTATAGCAGCAATAACACCAAGGCTACCACCAATTATAAACGCCAATAAGGTCGTGGCAACGGCAATGCCGATGGTATTACGAGCACCGTAGATGAGGCGACTAAATACATCACGACCTAAAGCATCTGTACCCAATATAAATTCATCGCTCCAGGGTGCATATGCCAAGGGAAATACTTCCGCTTCGCCATGGGGGGCTAATAAGGGAGCAAAAAGGGCAACAAACAAATAGGCAGCAATCACCACCATACCAAACCATGCTGTTGGTGGTGCCGACTTGAGAGTACGTATTAAGTTTTCAAGAAAACTACGGCGCGCCTTAACCAGGGTTACTTCGCCTGCCGCAGTATAGTTGGTAGATTGATTATTATTAGAATCACTCATCGTGGATGCAACAACCTTGGGTTAGTAATAATGGAAATGACGTCGGCAAACAAATTTAACAAAATGTAGGTACCAGCGAAGATCAAGGCACAGCCCTGCACCACTGGTATGTCACGGCTAGTTACTGCATCGACCATAAGCTGCCCAAGACCGGGGTAAACAAATACCACCTCCACTACCACTACGCCTACTACTAAATAGGCCAAGTTAAAGGCAATAACGTTGACGATGGGTGCCCAAGCATTGGGCAGTGCATGGCGCAAGATAATTTGCGACTTACTCACACCTTTTAATTCGGCCATTTCAATATAAGGACTGGCTAGCAAATTAATAATGGCCGCCCTAGTCATACGCATCATATGTGCGACGATAACCATGGTAAGTGCTATAGCGGGTAAAGCTGAACGATATATCTTCTCCCCTAAGGCCGTATCATCGGAGATATTGGCGAGCGACGGGAATACTTTAAAGTAGGTGGAAAATACCAAAATCAAAATATAAGCCACAAAGAATTCAGGAAAGGAAATGGTCGTCAAGGTTGTTGAGTTAACCACGCGATCGTAAATGGAGTTGCGATAAAGTGCTGCTGTGATACCAAGAAACAAAGACAGAGGCACGGCAATGATTGCAGTCATTGAAGCCAAGAACAAGGTGTTCATCAAACGCGGCTCAATCATGCTCCATACTTCTCGAGAACGATCCACGCCAGAAGCATTACGTCCGGAGAAAGCCGTACCCAAGTCGCCCTGTAGTACATTACCAATCCACATAAAATAGCGCTCTATTGGAGGGCGATCTAAGCCTAGTTCGCGGCGAAAAGCTTCCACAGTTTCAGGCAATGCGGCTTGCCCAAGCACAGCTTGACCGAAGTCACCTGGTAAGAATTCTAAGGAACTAAAGATAATTATTGAAACAATAAAAAGAGTAAGCAGACCTAATCCAAGCCTTTGGATAACGGTACTTAGTATCGGATGCACTGTCGTTGTTCTCCAGAGTATGGCAAACCTTGCAACTAGGTCTACACCTAGTTTTTATAACTGTCTGCCCTATTATTTTTGTAATTTTCAATTCAATACTACTAAGCAGGCGATCACAAAGAAAGCCCTATTTAATAAATTTATAGCTAACTAGAGAGCATATTTTTTATACCCATAGCTTAAAAAAAACTAATGACAAAGAAATTTAACTTCTTTGATTTTTTATGATAGTTTCTACTTTGGTATTAGAAATCACTAGCGATTTTAAGCGGTTAATCCCTCTCTTACAGCTGATGATTTCGTCCAATAGTGTACATTTAGGAGAATAAAAACAATGCAAGATAAGTACCTCGAATCCATCAAACAACAATTATCAGTCGGCCGCTTAAACCGCCGTCAATTTATTTCCTCTAGCGTAGCAGCGGGTATTGCTCTACCAGCGGCCATGAGTATGGCTAGCAATGTTCTGGCTGGCACCCCAAAGCGTGGAGGCACCTTCCGGCTGGGTATTCCACACGGTTCGACAACTGACTCTCTAGATCCAGGCACCCACGAAAACGGCATGTCCCAGGGTGTTTGCTACGCTTACTGTAACCACTTAATGGAAGTTGGCCCAGATGGCCAGTTACGTCCAGAGCTAGCCGCTTCAGCAGAGCCTAGTAACGGTGCAAAAACTTGGCGCTTCACGTTGCGTGATGGCGTTGAATTCCATAACGGCAAAGCATTAACGCCACAAGATGTTGTGACTTCCTTCCGTTTCCACATGGGCGAAGACTCCAAGTCAGCCGGCAAGGGCCTATTGTCCGCCGTAGCCGACATCAAAATTGAAGGCAACACCGTTATTTTCGAACTAAACGACGGTAACGCTGACTTTGCCTTTATCACCAGTGATTACCACTTTGCTATCATGCCTGACAAGGACGGCGAGCTAGATTGGACCTCCGGTATCGGTACCGGCGCCTATATCATGGACAGCTACGAACCAGGTGTACGTGCTAAGCTGCATCGCAATCCTAACTACTGGAAAGAAGGTGCCGGCCACTTTGATGAAGTTGAATTCATCTCCTTGCTAGACACTGTAGCCCGTCAAAACGCTATCATGAATGGTGACGTAGACGTTATTGGCCGTGTTGATCCCAAGACTGTACACCTGTTGGGCCGCAACCCTAACGTGAAGGTATTAGAAACCACTGGCACTTTGCACTACACCTTCCCCATGCGCGTTGATGCCGCACCATTCGATAACTATGATATGCGTATGGCAATCAAGCTATCTGTCGACCGTGAAGAATTAGTACAGAAGATATTGTCTGGTCACGGTGCCTTAGGTAATGACCATCCTATCTCAACCGCCAACCCTTATCATAACAATGTTATGCCACAGCGTGCCTATGACCCTGACAAGGCTGCCTTCCACCTTAAGAAAGCGGGATATGACGGCAGTAAGATACAGTTATCTTCCTCTGACGCAGCCTTTGCTGGCGCAGTAGATGCAGCCCTGTTGATCAAGTCCTCGGCTGCTAAGTCAGGCCTTAACATCGAAGTGTTGCGTGAGCCGAAAGATGGTTACTGGTCCAACGTATGGAACAAGAAGCCTTGGTCGGCATGCTACTGGGGCGGTCGTCCAACAGAAGATTGGATGTTCTCTGCCGCTTACACTAACGATACCAAGTGGAACGATACTAACTGGAAGACCGGTGCCGCAGCGGACCGCTTTAACGAGTTAGTGAAGACCGCTCGCTCGGAAACCGATACAAACAAACGTCGTGAAATGTATCACGAATGTCAGATGCTGATTAGCGACGATGGCGGTGCTTTGGTGCCAATGTTTGCTAACAACATCCACGCCTTAGGCAAAAACGTTATGCATAATGATGACGTTGCTGCTAACTGGGAAATGGATGGCGGTAAAGCAGCTGAACGCTGGTGGTTTGCTTAATTACTAGCAACAATTAACTGCTGGGGTCAGGCCTAAGGTCTGACCCCATTAAGCTTCATCCAACCCAAACCTTCACGGGTATTGCCACTAGGACGATACTCACAACCGACAGCACCGGCATAACCCAGTTCCTGCAGCAGGGCGAACACTTGCCTATAATCCAAGCTTCCCGTATCCGGTTCATGCCTATTAGGCACACCAGCTATTTGTACATGGGCAATATAGCGGGAGAAATGCCGAAAGCGCTCTAAACTATCACCCTGATACTTTTCACAGTGAAAGAAATCAAACTGCAATTTCACGTTATCAGCGCCAATGCGTTGTAGCAGGTTTGCTGCTTGTTCTTGAGTAGTGAGCATATAACCCGGCATATCTATGGGATTAATGGCTTCTAGGGTAAGAGTAACCTTCGCCTTGTCGGCTTCTGTCGCTGCCCAAGATAGATTCTCTACGTATATTTGCTCAGCTTCAGCCAAGGTTAAGTCATCCGGCAGTAACCCAGCCATAACATGCACCAGTTTGGTATCTAAAGACCTTGCGTAATGCAGCGCTTGTTCCACACTAGCACGAAATTCAGCACCTGCCTCAGGATGGCATGCCATGCCCCTCTCACCTGCTTGCCACGCGTCAGCACTGGCACCAGGGCTAGTATTGAACAACACTTGCGCCACCCCAGCATCCCGACGTACAGCATTAACCTCTGCCGCACTATAGGCATAGGGAAACAAACATTCGACGCCGGTAAAACCATCCTCTGCTGCACACTCATAACGCTGTAAAAAATCGACTTCGTTATAAAGCATGGAAATATTTGCACACAGGGGTATCATTACTGCACTGTCCTCACGCTACCAAGCGTAATGTTATCAACAACAAGAGTCGTCACCATACCATGACCCCTAAACCGGAAATAGGATTTATTGGCTTGGGCCTTATGGGCCAAGCTATGGCAAGCAACCTGCTCAAGGCAGGCTTTGAAGTTCATGTGAACACACGTACCGCTGCAAGTGCCACAACCATACTAGAACAAGGCGCTACTTGGCATGCTAGCCCTGCCAGCATGGCAGCTAACCTACCCGCTGCAATCATTATTATCTGTGTCACCGACTCTAATGCCTTGCAAGCTGTGACCACTGGAGAACAAGGTTTACTCAAGCAGCTAACCCCCGACACATTAGTTATCGACATGGGCACCAGCCGCTTCGATCTAACTCTAGAAATAGCACAACAAATCACAAAAATAGGCGCTCACTACCTAGATGCGCCTGTTTCTGGTGGCCAAAAAGGCGCCCTAGAAGCCAACCTCTCTGTCATGGTTGGTGGTGAGGCATCGCAATTAGCGCGCGCCATGCCCGCATTCCAGGCTATGGCTGCCAAGATTACCCACGTTGGTCCACCCGGCTGTGGTCAAATTGCTAAAACAGCCAATCAAATGATTGTCGGCACAACGGTTGGTATCGTTGCCGAAGCCCTGCACCTTGCCCAACAGGCCGGTGCCGATCCAACTCATGTTAGAGATGCCTTGAGTGGTGGTTTTGCCGACAGTAAGATCCTGCAAATCCACGGTCAACGTATGCTAGACCACTGTTTCACCCCAGGTGCTAGAGCCACAACTCAGCTTAAGGATATGCAGCAAGCTAGCTTATTGGCTAGTCAGCAAGGTATTAGCTTACCGTTGCTTGAGCGAAGTACCGAGCAGTGGCAGGCGATGGTAGATGCAGGCCAAGGGGAATTGGATCAGGCTGGGTATTTGGCTTGGGTTGAAGCCCTTAACGGGGACAGACCTGAGATCTGACCCCAGTTATTAAAACAAGAAGTTTTGTATTAATTCCTTGCCACCTTCGGTAGCGAAGGATTCTGGATGAAATTGAATACCACTAATCGGATATTCTTTATGCTCCACTGCCATAATTTCGGCTTCTTCACCTGCTTCCAATTCAGCAATAGTAGCTGTCACCATTAAACAATCTGGGATTGAACCTGGTTCGGCTACAAGCGAGTGATAACGCATAACTTCCAAGTTATCGGGAATATCCAAGAATAAACCGCTAGCATTGTGACTAATAGGACTCACCTTGCCATGCATAGGTAGTTTGGCCAAACCAACTTTACCACCAAAGCAATGCACAATACCCTGCATACCCAGACATACACCCAGTAATGGAATCTTAGGGCCTAGCTGCTTAATAACATCAGCGCATACTCCAAAGTACTCTGGGTCATCTGGAGAGCCTGGTCCTGGTGAAATAATAATTCGGTCCGGTGCCGCTACTGCCACGTCTAGCAAGCTAACTTCATCGTTACGCTTAACAACTATTTCGAAAGTACTAATACTTCCCCTACGTTGCGCTTCTTCTAAAATCTCACCTATATATTGATACAAGTTGTAGGTAAAAGAATCGTAGTTATCAATAATCATTACTTTCATGCTTGTGACTCCATAAACTGATTCAGTACCTTTTGCGTACCTGCAAATTTACGCTGAATTTCTAGGTACTCATCAGCCGCATTTGAATCGTAAACATTACCGCCACAAGTCTGTACATAAGCTTCTCCACCCTTGGCAAAAATAGTCCGAATAGGGATAGCAAAGGTACAATCACCGTTAAAGCCAAACTGGCCAACGGCACCACCGTAGGGACCACGTCCGTCCACTTCTAGATCATCAATAATTTTCATCGCTTCAATTTTTGGCGCACCTGTAAGAGTACCTGCCGGAAAGTTACTGGCTAACGCACTAAACATGTCGTGCTGTGGTGCCAAAATACCCACAATCTCACTAGAGATATGCTGTACATGACTGAAACGCTTGATATCCATAAGACTACGTACCTTTACGCTACCAAAACGCGCCACGCGGCCAATATCATTGCGGTGCAAATCCACAATCATATTATGCTCCGCAATTTCCTTAGGATCGTTAAGTAGATTACGAGCTAGAATAGTATCTTCTTCTGCAGTGGCGCCACGCCTAGTGGTACCAGCTAATGGATAGGTCTCCATTTCGCCCTGACGCAAACGGAACAAGAGTTCCGGGCTAGCACCAATAATTTGCTGATCACCAAAGCGCACATAGTACATCTGCGGAGATGGGTTGATTTCGCGCATTTGTTCATACAAGTTAATGGCATCGCCTTGCATATTGAAGCGGTATTTAAAGCCCACTTCGCATTGGAATACCTTACCTTCCACAATAGCTTGCTTAACCGTATCCACAGCCTCAGCATGTTGAGCCTGGGTCATATCTTCGCCAACTGGTTGAATATGCAAATCTGTCTTGCTAGGCGCTGGCTGCGCCAACATCTCTTTAACTAGATCTATACGATTGTCTTCATAATAAAAATAGATCACCTCTCCGGTCATCTTGTCATAAATCAGACCATCTAGATAAACCCCAAAACGAAAGCCATCAAACCAATCACTGGTTTGTAACTCTAGGCTTGGCTCAAAATAATTCATGGCATCGTAACCAATATAGCCAATCAAGCCACCGGCATATTTGCGACTTAAAACGTTTTGCGGCACTAGTTCACGTAGCATATGATAAGGGTTGTCACTTTCGTAACTTGCGCTGCTACCGGCGCGATCTTCAATAGTCAGCGTGTTACCACTCGCGGAAATCACCTGCTGAGGGTCAAAACCAATTAACGAATGGCGAGATATATGGCTATCTTCTCCTAGCGACTCCAACATAAAACAGTTGTCGTACTCAGCAGCAACCTTTTTGAATACTTCAAAAAAGTCACATTCTGATGTCACAGTAATATATTGTGGTTTACGAGGCACCTGAATAGGTGTCGGTTTACTTGTGTTCATTATTTGTTTCCGCGACTGAGTTTTTCAGGGTGAAATTTACCGGCTTGCATAGCTTTAGAACCGCGCGTAACCGTAGCAATACCAACACCTGCCTGCTTAGCGACTTCACGCTGAGACAAGCCTTGTGCCAGTAAAGCAAATATTTGTAGACGATGGACAACTTCTTCTTGCTCATAAGGTGTCAGCAAGGCTTCTAATGCCTCTACCATATCGGGTAGCTGTTTTTGTGCCAACATATAGTTGGCGACAGAGGTGATATCTAAATGTTTAGTCATTGCAGTAAATTAGCCATGTATCAATGTACTAGTACACTAGCACAATACAAAAACCCTGTCACTAATTTATACAGTAGCAAATTGATTAATATCAGAAATGAATAGCAGGTAGTGCTTGGCGCCTAAACTAGTTCCAAGTTATCAACAATCCAAGTTGGCTTGGCCAAGGCAATGTCTTCACCATGATTGTAGCCGCCACGTACAGCCAAGCACGCAACACCGGCATTCTGCGCAGCTCCCACATCATTGCGAGAGTCCCCCACCATTAAAGCCTGGCTTGGCTCAATAGAAAAAGCTTCGCAGGCTTTTAGTAAAGGCATAGGGTGTGGTTTTTTCTCGGCAAAGGTATCGCCACAATAGACTTCATCAAAGTAATGCAAAATACCAAAGTGTTCGAGTATTGAAGGAGTAAAGCGTGTGGCCTTATTGGTAATTACTGCTAACTTAACACCCTGTTGCTGCCAGTAGGATAGCAAGGACTCAACACCTGCATAAATATGGCTATAAGCATGCTCTAGCTCACCATAAGCTTGCATATAACCTTCTAGCAAAGCCTCATAGCGAGGATCTCTTTGGGCTGGTATATGAATACTGTCAGCCAGAACCCTTTCAACTAATGCACCAGCGCCATTGCCAATCCATGCTTGCACCTTAGCATGACTTGGCGCAGCTAATCCCATAGATAAAGCGGCCTTGTTTATAGCCGCATCAATATCGGGCAAACTATCTATTAAGGTGCCATCTAGATCAAAAAACACCGCTTTAGGGGTGAAGTTCAGAGGCGCTACTAAGACTGATTGCACATCAGGCATTAGCTAGCTCATCACGCATCTGAGCAATGGTTGCGGCATAGTCTGGCGTATTAAAGATGGCTGAACCTGCCACAAAGGTATCGGCACCCGCACGAGCAATTTCAGCAATATTGCCAACGCCTACACCACCATCTACTTCCAAGCGAATATCCAAACCAGAGGCGTCAATTTTTTCACGCACTAAACGTAGCTTATCCAAGGTACTAGGGATAAATTTCTGACCACCAAAGCCTGGGTTCACAGACATCAACAAAATCATGTCTAATTTATCCATAACATGATCCAAGTAATGCAGTGGCGTTGCTGGATTAAATACCAAACCTGCTTTTGCACCGCCTTCACGAATCATCTGCAAAGAGCGATCAATGTGCTCACTTGCCTCAGGGTGAAAGGTAATATAACTAGCACCCGCCTTTAAAAACTCAGCAATCATATGATCAACTGGCTTCACCATTAGATGCACATCAATCGGTGCCGTAACGCCGTAATCACGTAGCGCCTTGCACACCATTGGTCCAATAGTCAGATTTGGCACATAATGATTATCCATGACATCAAAGTGCACAACATCGGCACCTGAAGCAATTACATTTTCAACTTCTTCGCCTAAACGCGCAAAATCAGCTGCCAAAATAGAAGGGGCAATTAAAAAATCAGCCATTGTTAAATCCTGTGATACCTAAACTATAAAATTTTTTACTTACGTGAACGCTTTACAACGTCATAAGCTGCTTGAATTTCTTGGGTTTTTTCCTTAGCCAACAACATCATCTCGTCAGGCAAACCTTCTGCTACTAGCTTATCTGGATGATGCTGACTCATAAGGCGACGGTATGCCTGCTTCAGCGCCTTGTTATCGCAATCTTTGTCTACGCCTAGCACACCATAAGCTTGTTCAATTTCATCGGCTTGAGGTTTAG
The DNA here is from genome assembly GCA_938084925.1 of uncultured Pseudomonadales bacterium. Taxonomy (GTDB): domain Bacteria; phylum Pseudomonadota; class Gammaproteobacteria; order Pseudomonadales; family Balneatricaceae; genus Njordibacter. The sequence goes on along the minus strand of CALKFY010000127.1, from coordinate 20,913 downwards.
CTTGAGCACCACCTTGATGCTGCTGGTGGAAGGAGTGCTCTGCCGCCATACGCGCGGCAACGGTTTCAAATTCCCGTTGAGACACTCCCAACAATTTGCACATTTCCGCCAGCACCATACCTTCTGACGGACTAAATTCACCATCAACAAGGGCTGCGGCCAATTGAATTTCAACAAACATCATGCGTGCATGGGCATTACTGCGGCCTAGAGCACGACGCAATGGCTCTAATACATCGGTTAATTCGTAACCAGAGGTTTTGCCTTTAGTAAACAGGTCAATAGCCCGCTTACGTCGGTCGCCAGTCAATTGCATACGCGCCATCACAGCTTCGGCATACTGAATTTCGGCTTGCGTCACTCGACCATCAGCTTTGGCTACCTTACCCATTACAGCAAAAGTAGCGTCAAAGAAGGCATTTTGCGCCTTCTCTTGGGTCCATTGTTCGACACCAGAAAAGCGGCGAATCAACTTATCTAACTGGTACCCAATAATGGAACCAAACAACAATCCAACAAATCCACCTGAAGCCATACCCAAAAGAGCACCAATAACCATGCCTGTGCGGTGATTGGCTAGGTTTTTCCCTACTAAATATCCGTTCAAACTAGAATCCTATTTATTTACAGTTCCACAAGCTTGGTTTGTGGTTTAAACTTACCATTTATTGGCGCCAGTTTCAGCGTTTTTCAAGTTCAACCGCTTCTTGATTTTGGATTTTCTCTTGGTTAATCAACATCGCTCCTTCGCTACCCCATTATTCCAGCTAAAAACAATTTCGCCTAAAGTGTTGGCGACCTGCATTGTTCTCACTTCAGCGATGACCACAAGTGCTGTAAGTGCAGGGGATTTAGACTGGCAATGGAACACTAAAACAGATATTAACTACTGTTCCGGTAGTTATCAGCCTTTGGTATTTGATGTATTGGTTTCGGATTTGCCACCGGCATCTCAGCCGATTCACACAGATTCTGACACCAGTTCATTTGAAAATGGCGTTACCACCATGTCTGGCAACGTTATTATGCAACAAGGCACACAACGCCTGCGCAGCGAACGAATCAGTCTGGACAGTAATACAGGTATAATTAACGTCGATGAAGATGTAGAATACCGTCGTCCTGGTATACTCATCACTGCCGCCAACGGTGTCTTTAACACTGACCTTAGTCAATCTAGCTTACAAAATGCAGAGCTAGTTCAGTTTGACAGCGAGCTTCGCGCACAGGCTTCGAACGTTACCATTAACAGCGACGACAGCATAGTATTAGACAAGGGCACATTTAGCTTTTGCCCACCTGGCGACAACAGTTGGCATATCGCTAGCTCACGCATCGACATAATGCCCAATCGCGGTGTTGGCGAAGCTCGTAATGCAGTATTGAATTTGGGCCCCGTGCCGATTTTTTATCTACCATGGATCAGCTTCCCTATTGACGACAAAAGGCGTTCGGGATTGCTATATCCGCACATTTCCACTAGTAGCAGCGACGGATTATACCTAGCCACCCCATACTACCTAAACCTAGCACCCAATTATGATGCGCTAATCACTCCCCACTGGCGCGAGCATCGCGGCCTGTATTTAACAACACAAGGCCGTTACCTGGACAGCAGCGGTTTACATACCAGCAACATGCTCATTAGCGTTGACGACAAGCAATCAACGAGTAGCAGCTGGTACGCAGATTATATGTTCAGCGGAAACATCAGTGATCGTTTAAGCGCTAATATCAAACTAGCCCGCGCTAGTGATATAGGGTTATTTTCTAATTACGGTTATTCATCGGACCAAGCTGATAACAACAAAGTTAGCAGCGAAATTATTTTTAATTACGCAACTGATTCCGACTCACTAGATAGGTTAACTTTTGGCTTCAAACAACATCAACAGCTAAGTAACAATGCACCGACGTACAATTTAGCACCGTTTATGAGCGTATCTGGCCAAGGCCAATTACAAGAAGACAGCAGCTGGCTATACGACCTGACTTACGACAACTTCCAGCGCGATAGCCACTCAAGCTTGAGCAGCATGCAAAAAATCAATGGTCAACGTATTCACTTCACACCGTCAGTACAGCACCAATGGCAGTCTGACTATGCCTACGTCACACCTAAATTCAGCCTACCTACTACCACCTACCACCTGACTGATACACCACTAGGCATTGCCAGCAACCAACATCGTAGCGGTTATCAACTAGAACTTGATTCCGGCTTACTATTCGATCGAGACACAGCCAGTGGCGGCCAACAAACCTTGGAACCTCGATTGTATTGGGCTTATGCACCATATAAGAACCAAGACGACCTACCCGTTTTTGACACCAGCGCCGTTGCAAAGCCCCTATACCAAGCCAACCGTTTTAACGGCCCAGATAGAATCGGCGACACCAATCGCGTAACTCTAGGCGTGTCTAGTCGCGTACTAGCCGCCACTGGCCAACAGACAGCTAAGTTTTCTTTGGCGAAAATCTACTACCTTGACGATCGCCAAGTACAGTTATCTTCTGCAACAGCGACAGCAACGGAAACTTCTTCGCCATTCTATGGTCAGATGGATTACCAAATTAACAATAAACTCAGTAGCAGCCTAAATATTGATTGGGATGACAGTAGCAATACACTGGAAGCTATGTCTGCCAACTTGCGTTACCGTGCTGCCAGCAACCAAATTTTATCAGCTGGTTATACGGAAACCACTAGCAGCAAACAAACGCAAGCTTCAATAATTTGGCCACTGGCGCCCAATTGGACAATGTTTGCCCAGCATAAAAATGACATTACCAATAATCGCCGGCTAGACCAGATTGCTGGGGTAGAATTTGCCAATTGCTGCTACAAGGTTCGCCTAGTCAACCGTGACTGGTATGTTGACCAATCAACAGGCAACGAGCACGGTGTCTTTTTAGAACTAGAATTAAAAGGCCTAGGTGACGGTGATACGCGCCTATTTGGTTCTGGTGATGCCGAAATACAAGAGTTTATGACAAACATAACGGGATACAATGAACGTTTTAACTAACTGCAAACGCATACTAGCTACGGCTACTTTGCTGACCAGCTTACTACCCTGGTCCACAATCCAAGCGGCGACAGATATTGACGTTATCGCAGCTGTGGTAAACAACGACGTAATTATGCAATCCGAACTAGATGCCGAAATGTCCGTGGTTAGTAGTCAATTACAGCGCCAAAATATGGCCATCCCTGAACTGGATGTATTCCAGGATCAGGTTCTAGAGCAGATAATTATTGAGCTTTTGCAGCTACAAGAAGCCGATAAGTTGGGGGTAAAAGTCTCCGAAACTATGCTCAACAACGCCATGGCCAACATTGCCAAGAACAACAACTTGTCCTTGCCACAATTACACCAAGCCATTGCTAAAAACGGCCAAACTGTTGCAGGATTTCGAGCTGAAGTCGAACGCTCAATGACCGTTGAAGAAGTCAGCAAGATTGCCGTAAAACGGCGCATTAAAGTTAGTGAAAAAGACATTGACCTATTTCTTGAATCACAGCAAGGAGAAGCGCTAGCCGACAATGAATACTTACTCTCTCATATTTTGATTGCTATCCCAGCCCAAGCAACAGAGCAACAACTAAACACAGCCAATGAAAAGCTAGCATCCTTGCAGGCAGAAATTGACAGTGGCGCAGACTTTACTAGCCTAGCTATCAAATACTCTGATGCTAACAATGCCTTTGAAGGTGGCAGCCTAGGCTGGCGCAAAGTGAGCCAGCTACCTGCTTTATTTTCCGATACTGTAACTCAACTTGAGGCAAATGAGGTCAGCCAACCGCTGCGCAATACTAGCGGCTACCATCTGGTCAAAGTTATACAACTGCGCGGCCTTGCTATCAAGCAGGTTGAGCAAACCAAAGCTAACCATATTTTAGTGTTAAGTAACGAAATCCGTTCTGCTGCTGATACCAAAGAATTAATTGATGATATTCATTCTCGCTTACAACAAGGCACTGAATTCTACAAGTTAGCTCGCAGCTTCAGTGACGATGCCAACACCGCACTTAAAGGTGGCGACATGGGTTGGTTAAACCCAGATCAACTACCTAGCTTTATGCAGCGCCAACTAGACGCGCTCGCAGAAAACCAACTTAGCGAACCTTTCGAAGGCCCTAGTGGCTGGCATATACTGCAAGTAAGCGAACGCCAAACCAAAGATGTGGGTCAAAACATTTTACGCAGCAAAGCGCGCGCGGCACTACATGACGGCAAGTTTGCTGGCGAACTAGAAAACTGGCTACGCGAATTGCGCAATCAATCCTATATAGAGATTCGCTAACTTGTCACCCCAGACATTGCCACGAATTTTAGTCACTGCCGGCGAACCTGCCGGTATTGGCCCAGAGCTATGCCTACAACTTGCGGGCCCACAATCCGATTGTGAAATCATTGTTGTTGCAGACCAACAGCTGCTGCAACAGCGCGCACAACAGCTTGGCGTTGATATTGAAATTTGTACCTATACTCCAGGGCAAACAGATAACAGTAGCCAATTACAAAACCACCAACTCAAGGTATGGCATACACCGTTATGCAGCCCTAGTGTTGCAGGCAGCCTCAATACCGATAACGCTGCTTACGTTCTCAGGACCTTGGACCTTGCCTGCGATGCCTGCCTAGATGGAAGCGCCCATGCTATGGTTACGGCCCCGGTACATAAGGCTGTTATCAATAACGCGGGCACACCTTTTAGTGGCCACACAGAATATCTACAAGAGCGGTGCGCACAAGACAAAGTAGTGATGATGTTAGCCTGCCAAGCCATGCGCGTAGCACTGGTGACTACCCACCTACCTTTGTCAGAAGTGGCCAAGGCCGTTACACCAACCACCTTGCAGCAAGTTACCAGAATTTTGCACCAGGAATTGCAGCAAAAATTTGCCACGCCAAGCCCAGTTATTTACGTATGTGGACTCAATCCACATGCTGGCGAAGATGGCCATTTAGGACGCGAAGAACTAGATACTATCATCCCAACTCTAGACGACTTGCGCCAAGAAGGCATCAACCTTATAGGCCCTCTCCCGGCCGACACCTTGTTTAGCCAAGAAAACCTAAAACACGCTGATTGCGTGCTAGCCATGTATCACGACCAAGGCTTGCCTGTGCTAAAATACGCAGGCTTTGGCGCAGCAGTGAACATTACCCTAGGGTTGCCCATTATCCGCACCTCAGTTGATCACGGCACGGCATTGGACCTAGCCGGCACGGGCAAGGCTAGCGCCAGCAGCTTGATCGAAGCTATCCACCAAGCCAAACTAATGACAGCCTAGCCAATAACTCATTAAGTAGCATTTAAAGTAGTATTAAATTATGTCATCTCAGCAACAAAATAAGCACAAGGCACGTAAACGCTTTGGTCAGAACTTCCTTCAAGATCAAGGTATTATTCGCCATATTGTGGCCAGTATCCGCCCTCAACCTGATCAGGGCTTGGTAGAAATTGGACCTGGCTTAGGTGCTATTACAGAACACTTGTTAGCGGCTGCCGGTGCTCTAGATGTTGTAGAACTCGACCGTGACTTGATCCCTCGGCTGCGTATCAGCTTTGCCACCTATGGTGATAACCTACGCATTCACGAAGCCGATGCTTTGAAATTTGACTTTACGAAAATCAGTGATCAACCCAACTCTTTGCGTATTGTCGGCAACCTGCCTTACAACATCTCTACGCCGTTGATTTTCCATCTGCTAGAGCATGCCGAACAGGTGCTAGACATGCACTTCATGCTACAAAAAGAAGTGGTACAGCGCCTTGCTGCTCAAGCAGGTGAGAACAACTATGGCCGCTTAAGTATCATGGCTCAATATTACTGCCAAGTCGAAAATCTATTTGAAGTACCACCTGAAGCCTTTGATCCACGCCCTAAAGTAGATTCTGCCATTGTGCGCCTAGTGCCATACAACGAGCTTCCTCATGTGGCAGATAACCACAAGAACTTCAGTAATTTGGTACGTACAGCCTTCGCGCAGCGCCGCAAAACCCTGCGCAACAACCTTAAAGGCGTGTTAACTTCTGAACAATTGGAGGAAATTGGTATAGACGCTACCTTGCGACCAGAGCGTTTAACGGTTGCAGATTATGTAAAAATAAGCAATTATCATAATCAGTACACTCAACAAGAAGGCAACTAATATGTCTGACCAAGTTATCCACGACAGTCCCCACATCAATACCGAATCCAGTATTGATGAATACGACGTTGCCGTGAAGGTAGATAGCCAGTACGTTGCCGAGCAGTCTGACCCTGAACGCAACCGCTATGTATTTGCTTATCACATCACTATTACCAACCAAGGCACCCAAAGCGCCCAGCTTTTGGATCGCCACTGGTTGATCACCAATGGTGATGGCGAATCTCAAGAAGTAAGCGGCAGTGGCGTAGTTGGCCAACAACCCGTTATAGAACCCGGTAAAGAACATCGTTATACCAGCGGTACAGTACTAGGAACACAAGTAGGCAGCATGAGTGGTAAATACGACATGAAGGCCGCAGACGGTCATGAGTTCACTGCCAACATCGCCCCCTTCACCCTAGCTTACCCGCACGCACTGCACTAATGGCCACTTACGCTGTCGGTGATTTGCAAGGTTGTTTAGATCCCTTACAGCGCTTATTAGAGCGTGTTAAGTTTAGTGAAAATGATAAACTCTGGGTCGCTGGTGACCTTGTCAATCGCGGCCCCCAGTCTTTAGAATCATTGCGTTTTATCATGAGCATGGGCAAGCGCGCCAAGGTGGTACTAGGCAACCATGACCTGCATCTATTAGCCTTGCATCACGGGGCAACCGATCTACGTATTGACCCCACACTAACAGCCATATTCTCTGCCCCAGATCGTGAAGAGCTGATGACGTGGCTGCAATCCTTACCCCTCTTGCACTACAGCTCCACATTTCAAACCGTCATGACCCATGCTGGTATCCCACCCTGCTGGGATCTAGGGACTGCACAAACCCTAGCCAAAGAAATTCATCAAGTACTCACCGGCCCACAAGACCAAGAGTACTTTGCCAATATGTACGGCAACCTACCCGACCTGTGGAACCCAGACCTGGAAGGCCCAGAACGCTGGCGCTGCATTACCAACTATTTTACCCGCATGCGCTTCACGGATGCGCAAGGGCGCTTGGAATTAAAAGCCAAAGCCAAGCCCCACGAAGCACCCGCAGGATTTGCCCCTTGGTTCAATCATGCCAGCCAAGTAGACTGCCAACAAGTATTTGGCCACTGGGCAGCCTTAGAAGGTGAAACCGGACTAGAAACCGTAGTTAACCTAGATATGGGTTGCGTTTGGGGCGGTCATTTAAAGATGATGCGACTGGAAGACAAAGAAGTTTTTAAAACCGCTTGTGTCTAATATCAGTCTCTGCTAATATTAGCATTATCTTAATTAGCAATGACAAATTTAAAGAGAGCACACAAATGACTAAACTACAGATCTTGAACCCTACTCAACTGCAAAGCAAAATTGATGACGGCGCCTACGTTTTGGATATTCGTGACGCCAACAGCTATACTAGCAACCACATCAAAGGTAGCCAGCGCATTGATAACAGCAACATCGGCGCATTTCTAGCTGAAGCTGACAAGGACAAGCCTGTTGTTGTATGCTGCTACCAAGGTTTTAGCTCTATGCAGGCAGCTGAAGTGTTTATCAATCAAGGGTTTGGTGATGTATATAGTTTAGAAGGTGGTTTTAACACCTTCTGCACCACTCACCCGCAAATGTGTGCCTAATCCCAACTAGGCCCCAACAAGTGGACTAAGTGCAACCAAACTGGCAATCCTACATCGTTGGCGGAGCCGTACGAGATCGACTACTCGGCATCCCCGTAACAGACTATGACCATGTGGTTGTAGGTGCTAGTCCACAAGACTTGCTAGACCTGGGCTATACCCAGGTCGGCAAAGACTTTCCTGTTTTTCTACACCCTACCAGCAAGCAAGAATACGCCCTCGCACGCACCGAGCGCAAAGCTGGTCGTGGCTATAAAGGCTTTACTGTTCATGCCGCACCTGATATCACCCTACCCCAAGATCTAGAACGCCGTGATCTGACTATTAATGCCATTGCCGAAGATAGCAACGGCGAGCTTATTGATCCTTATGGTGGGCAGCAAGATATACAACAACGCGTTCTGCGCCACGTATCACCGGCTTTTAGCGAAGACCCGTTACGTATACTGCGTTTGGCCCGCTTTCATGCCCACTTGCACCACCTTGGTTTTTACATAGCACCAGCAACCAAAGCGCTCGCTAAACAACTAGTAGACTCGGGTGAACTTAAAGAAATTGCCAAAGAACGCCTTTGGCATGAAACGCAAAAAGCCATGCGCAGCCCAAGCCCATGGATTTATTTCACCACCTTGCTAGAACTTGGTGCTTTACAGCAGTTAGTACCAGCACTTGCCAAGCTATTACAGCGCAAGAAAAACCCACTAGGCACCTTACAAGCCGCTAGTCATCAACTAACGGACCCTGACGAGCGCCTGGCCATACTCTTACAAGCTTTAAACAAGCCTCAGCTAGAGAACCTAGGCGAAGCCCTGCGCCTACCTAAGGCAACTTTACAGCTGTGTGTACAGCTCAGCATGCATCAACGCCAACTGACCCATTACCCAGAACTAAATGCCCAACAAAAGCATATCCTACTGAGCAACTGCGGCGCTCTTAAAAACTCAAGCCAACTAGAACGCTTGGTTAAGTTAATTGGCTTATTGCACAGCCAGGGGCAAATGGAGTTACCAGAGCTCAGCTTTAGCGCAAGCTTATGGCAACAAATACTCGTAGATATTGGGGCAGCCCTAGTAGTAAAGCCACAAGACTTAATGGCACAAGGCAAACGTGGAAAGGTACTGGGAGACGCCATCAAGGCGGCGCAGATAGAGGCTATTGCCAAGGTTTCTTAAAAGGAAAGAGCCTAGCTGGTAAAGCCCAAAGCAAAAACCTCAGTCACCTGACCCAGTTGACTCGCTTGCCAAAGCTGAGAGATAGTTTTCTGACCACCTGGATAAACTAGATCAGGAGCAACATCTGCCAAGGGGCGCAACACATAAGCCCGCTCTAGCACATCACTACGCGGCACCCTATCAGCTTCGCTAATCAAATTACCATATAAAAGCACATCCATATCTAAGCGATGACAACTTGGTTGCGGCTCGCTACGATCGCGGCCATGCTTGGTTTCCATAAGCTTAATCCAAGCCTGTAATTCAGCAAGCGGCATGCAGGTAGAAAAGCTCACCACCATATTAAGAAAATCTGGACCGTTAATACCTACTGCTTGGGTTTGATAAACAGGTGACAACTGCAAGTTAACAAAGGTTTCACGCAGCAGTTTTACAGCTGCGCGCAAACACTGTTCGGGCTCAATATTTGCCCCCAGCCCCAAGTGCACCTGCACAGTCATTATGGCTTATTACCACGTTCTATAATGACACCAACATCCTGCGCTTCTGGCACTGCACCGGGTTTACCCAGTTTCAAACGTACAAAAGGTACAGGGAATTCGTTTAGCACCAAAGCGGCGATTTCTTCCGCCATGGTTTCTACTAACAAGAACTCATTAGCGGCAATAAAGGCCATCAAACGATCGGAGACATCCTTGTAGCTTACGGTACGATCAATATCTTCATTGGCCGCAGACGCGCGAATATCCACGGCCATTTCGATGTCCAGCACCACCTTTTGTTTGATGGTACGTTCCCAATCAAATATGCCAATTGTCGTTTCCACAGCCAAGCCATGAATATAAACCGTGTCCAATTTATCTCTCCAACTCATTTAAATTTTGCTTCGCTCGGGGTCAGACCTTAGGTCTGGCCCCATGTATCAAACAGCCGCTAATGTATCCAGGGGCCAACGTGGCTGAATCTGTAAGCGTAAATCATCTGCCTGCCCCGCCTGCAAACGCAAGGCACCGGCAAAAGCAATCATGGCACCATTGTCAGTACAATAAGCCGGACGTGGGTAATACACCTTAGCCCCTAACTTAGCAGAAGCTGCTTCTAATTTGCCGCGCAAACGCTGGTTGGCACTAACACCACCTGCCATCACCAATACCTTATGACCGGACTGTTCGATGGCACGGCGGCATTTAATGGCCAAGGTATCCACCGCCGCTTGCTCAAAGGCCAAGCAAATGTCGGCTTTATCCTGCTCGCTAAGCTGACCGTCTGGGCTTGCCTTCTGCAAACCTTGCACCGCATATAAAGCCGCCGTTTTTAAACCACTAAAGCTCATATCCAAACCAGGACGGTCTACCATAGGCCGTGGGAATTTGAAACGACCTGCTTCACCTTGGGTGGCATAGCGTGCTACATGAGGACCACCGGGGTAATCTAAGTCCAACATCTTAGCCACCTTATCGAAGGCCTCACCGGCAGCATCATCAATGGACTCGCCCATTAATTCGTAGTCACCCAAACTATGCACATTCACTAGCTGCGTATGGCCGCCGGAAACCAATAAAGCTACAAACGGCGGTTTGGGTGCGTTTTCTTCTAGCAAAGGCGCTAACAAGTGCCCTTCCATATGATGTACACCAATAGTCGGTACATCCCATGCCATACCTAAAGCACGACCGGTTGAGGCGCCCACCATCAAGGCACCAATTAAGCCGGGACCAGAGGTATAAGCCACGCCATCAATATCACCGTACTCTAACCCTGCCTTGGCAAATACTTCACGCATCAAGGGGACTAGTTTACGAATATGATCCCGTGAGGCTAATTCAGGCACGACACCGCCATACTCGGCATGCACGGCTACCTGGCTATACAAAGCTTCGGCAACAATGCCCTGGTCGGTGTCAAAAATGGCAACACCGGTTTCATCACAAGAGGTTTCGATTCCGAGTACTTTCATGGTTTATAATGGTGGCTGGAAATTGAGCGCAATTTTACCTGTGCACCTGTGTAATTGCTAGGATAAAGCGGCTTGGATATCTGTCAAACCTCTTTACCCTACTGTAGGTCGGGTGTTTATGTTTCTGTAGGTCGGGTTTTAACCCGACTTGTCGGACTAAAGTCCGACCTACAACCCCCCCACCAACAAACCGTATAAATATTCCCATTCAGGCTTTACACCCCATAATTCAAAGAGTAGAATATGCGCCCTAAACATATGCCGTGTTTTGTTCCCTGAGCGTTAAAGCAACGTTTCCTAGGAACAGCACAGATTAATAAAACAGGATGACAGTAGCATTTAATTAATGCGTCATTCACAAACAGGTAGAGATATGCCGGCTGTAAAACTGAAAGAAAACGAACCATTTGATATTGCTCTACGTCGCTTCAAGCGCGCGTGTGAAAAAGCTGGCGTACTAGCCGATGTACGTAAGCGTGAATTTTACGAAAAGCCAACTAGCGTACGTAAGCGTAAGGCAGCAGCAGCTGTTAAGCGTCACGCTAAGAAAGTATCTCGCGAAAACCGTCGTCACGTACGCTTGTACTAAGACTGTTTTTTACTGCTAGCTTAATCCCTATTAAGTTACAGTAAGCGTCAGATTCTGTCGGGAGATATTTTCTCTTAGACAACACCTTAGGGGCGGTTTTCAGTTACCCGCCCCTTTGTTGTTTCTGGCATTTAAGCAAACTGAACCAAGCAGCACCCACTTCTTATTAGCACGAGGCTCATTATGTCTGATTTAAAGTCCCAACTTAAAGATGCTCAAAAACAAGCCATGCGTGCCAAAGAAAAACAACGTTTGGTAGTTATTCGCTCCATGCTAGCGGAAATCAAACGCGTAGAAGTGGACGAGCGCATTGAGTTGGACGATGCCCGCATCTTGGCTATTTTGGATAAAATGCTTAAGCAGCGCCGTGACTCCATCAGTCAATTTGAAGCCGCAGAGCGTGCTGATCTTGCTGATCAAGAAAAGTACGAAATGAGCGTAGTGCAAGAATTTCTGCCAGCCCAACTGAGCGCCGAAGAAATTTCCGACATGATCGAAGCCGCTGTTGCCGCCACTGGCGCAACCAGCATGCAAGACATGGGCAAGATCATGGGTCAATTAAAGCCGCAGCTACAAGGCCGTGCCGACATGGGCAAGGTTAGCGGACAAATCAAAGCCCGCTTGAGCTAAACAGCACTTAGGCCCCACGTGTCTGCCCAGCAGTCCCACCGCATCCCCCAAGACTTCATCGACACACTGCTTGATCGTACGGACATTGTGGATGTGGTAGATAGCCGCGTAAAACTAAAACGTAGCGGCCGCAACTATTCCGCCTGCTGCCCATTCCATAAAGAAAAAACACCTTCTTTTAGCGTTGCTCCTGACAAGCAGTTTTTCTATTGCTTTGGCTGTGGTGCTGGCGGCAACGCTATTGGCTTCTTGATGGATCTAGAACACCTTAGCTTTCCCGAAGCAGTTGAAGAACTGGCGCGTAAATCAGGTCTAGACGTGCCCAAGCCAGACCAAAACCTGTCACCTGCCGCTATTGCCGCACAGCAAGCCAAAACCCAGGCTCGCAATCAGTCCTACGATCTACTAGAGCAAAGTAACGCTTATTACCAAAAGCAATTGCGCCAGCACAGCCAGCGTAAGCAAGCCGTAGACTATTTAAAAGACCGCGGCCTCAGTGGCCAAATTGCCCAACGCTTTGGTATCGGTTTTGCCCCTACCGGCTGGCAAAACCTAATTGATAGCGTCAGCACATCAGACCAAACTCTTGATGCTCTAGTGCAGTGCGGCATGGCTGTAAAAAAAGAAGAGACCCAAAGGATTTATGACTTCTTTAGGGAGCGCATCATGTTCCCTATTCGCAACAGCAAGGGCAAAGTCATTGCCTTTGGTGGCCGCGTATTGGGCGACGCCAAACCCAAATACCTGAACTCACCAGAAACTGACGTATTCCATAAAGAGAAAGAACTTTATGGCCTCTATGAAGCACGCCAACACGAACGTAATCTAAAGCGCATTCTGGTAGTCGAAGGTTATATGGACGTAGTGGCACTAGCACAACATGACATCAACTACGCCGTAGCAACCTTGGGCACATCCACCAGCCGCTTCCACCTAGAACGCATCTACAAAATGGTAAGCGAAGTAATCTTTTGCTTCGACGGCGATGCAGCTGGCATCAAGGCCGCTATCCGCGCTATGCACACCTGTGTAGAGTTCATGACCGACGGCCGCCAGGCTCGCTTCTTATTACTACCTCAGGGCGAAGACCCAGATACCATGGTACGTAAAGAAGGCACCAAAGCCCTTACCCAACGTATAGCCGACGCCACGCCTTTTAGTGAATTTCTATTTAACCAATACTCCCAAGATTTGGATATTCACAACTTAGAGCACCGTGCCAAGTTGGCCACAGACATCATGCCTATTATACAATCCATGCCTAAGGGCCTGATGCGCAGCATGATGATCAGCAAGCTAGAAGATATTACTGGCCTTAACCAAGACACCTTGTCGCAGTTAACAGCAGTGAGCTCACCGGCTATACCTACTGAACCAGCTGCAAGCGCCCAATCACATAGCCAAGATCAGCAACGCAACCAAGCACCAGAGCATCATGATACGCTTCAGTACGACAATGCATATACTGACGGCACAGCAGACTATAGCGATTACGATCAGGCACCGCACAACGAATACCCTGACAGCAACGATTATTGGCCAACTGAAACAACACCTCAAGACAACGGCTACGCCTACCAAGGCGAACAAAGCCAAGCCCAAAAAAAGCCCTTCAACCCTCTCAAAAAGAGCAAGGGCGATTACCAAAAGCAAAGACGCTTTGGTAATAATCAATGGCCAAGCCAACCGCGCATTCCGGTAAAGGTACAGAACCCTGCACAAGCGGCCATTCGTTTGATCCTACGCCACCCAGAGCTAGCCCTAGCCCATAGCCAAATACCGGCACACTTAAGCCAGCTACGCATGGCCGATGCCAGCGTGTTAGTTCAGCTACTGGAGATATGCCAGCAGGTACTAACTAGATTAAATCGCGCCCCCAAGGCCGCAGAACTACAAAGCGAATGCGCCGACTTAGAAGCCTGGCCTATGATGCGCAGCCTTGCGGGACTTGAATCTTTGGAAGTTGCCGGGGATCACGCTAGCCAACTTAGCGAAGCTATTAACAAGCTAAACCATCATTATTTTGATCAACGTTTTGATGATTTGAGCAACATATTACGCGGCAATCATAGCCAAGAAGACACAATTTCTGCCAAGCAACAACTGAAGGCTTTGCTAGCCGAAAAAAGAAGCCTTGCAAAAGCTTCAGAATAGTAGACAATAGGTTTTCTTCACAGGCCCAAACAGGGACCTTTAGGCAAGGGCAAACAGCTGCAGTAAATATACTCGACAGCCTTGAAAAACAGCCCACGTAACGCCATCTATACAACACGCACCCGAAAAAGCGTGTACTTCAATCATTCCGCGATTTATCTGGAAGAAACAGGTTCGTTCTACTATAATGTTCGGCTTGCTCTATTTCATGTAAATTGCCTAATATTTTAATAAGGGTTTCTATGGCTGCCAACGAACAACAGTCTCGTCTAAAAGAACTCATTACCAAAGGCCGCGAACAAGGTTTCTTGACCTACGCGGAGGTAAATGATCACCTGCCAGAAGATATCGTCGATCCAGATCAGGTCGAAGAAATCATCGGCATGATCAATGACATGGGTATCACCGTCTCGGAACAAGCTCCAGACGTTGAAACCATTCTTATGACCGATGGTGACACTACTGACGAAGCCGCTGCCGAAGAGGCTGCTGCCGCCCTAGCAGCAGTAGAAACCGAAGCCGGCCGCACTACCGACCCAGTGCGCATGTACATGCGTGAAATGGGCACGGTTGAGCTACTAACTCGTGAAGGCGAGATCGTCATTGCCAAGCGCATTGAAGAAGGCCTACGTGACGTTATGGCCGCCTTAGCTTTGTACCCAAACACTGTGCAAGCCATTCTTGACCTATACAAAGAAACTCTGGACGAAGAAGACGGCATCCGTCTTAGCGACTTATTTAGTGGCTACATCGATCCAGATGGCGAACCTGACCCTGACCCTGTTAACCCAACTACTGCTAAGCCATCTGATGACGATGACGAAGAGGAAGAGGAAACTGACAATGGTCCAGACCCTGTTGAAGCTGCCGAGCGTTTTGGCGAGTTAGAAAAACAGCTTGAAATAACCATGGCTGCCGAAGCCAAGCATGGCCGCACTAGCAAGGAAGCACAAAAAGAGTACGCTCTATTGGGCGAAATCTTTGCGCCAATCAAGCTAGTGCCTAAATTCTTTGACGTGATTGCCTCCATTCCACGCGGTGCTTTGGCACGTGTGCGTGAACAAGAACGCGCTGTCAGTCAAATCTGTCTACGTCGCGCCCAAATGCCTCGCAAGGTATTCCTAGCTGAATTTCCTGGCAACGAAGCCAATGTAGATTGGGCCGACGACTTGATCGCCCGTGACGCACCTTATTCTAAGGCCATTAAGCGCCACGCTATGGATCTGCGTCGCGCCCAACGCAAGCTAGGTACCGTTGAAATAGAATCAACGCTTTCTCTTAGCGAAATCAAAGAAATTAATCGAAAGATGTCCATCGGCGAAGCTCGTGCCCGCCGCGCCAAGAAAGAAATGGTAGAAGCCAACCTACGTTTGGTTATCTCCATCGCTAAGAAATACACCAACCGCGGTTTGCAGTTCTTGGACCTTATTCAAGAAGGCAACATCGGCCTAATGAAAGCCGTAGACAAATTTGAATACCGTCGTGGTTACAAGTTCTCAACCTACGCTACTTGGTGGATTCGTCAGGCCATTACCCGCTCCATCGCGGACCAGGCCCGTACTATCCGTATTCCGGTGCACATGATCGAAACTATCAACAAGCTGAACCGTATCTCTCGTCAAATGCTACAGGAAATGGGTCGCGAGCCTACTCCGGAAGAACTAGGCGAACGTATGGAAATGCCTGAAGACAAAATTCGCAAGGTGCTAAAGATAGCTAAAGAGCCTATCTCCATGGAAACCCCAATCGGTGACGACGAGGACTCCAACCTAGGCGACTTTATCGAAGACAGCAGCATGGACTCACCTGTAGACTCCGCTACCAGCGAAGGCTTACGTGAAGCCACGCGTGACGTACTTGCGGGCCTAACAGCCCGCGAAGCGAAGGTACTACGCATGCGTTTCGGTATCGAAATGAACACTGACCACACCCTAGAGGAAGTGGGCAAACAGTTCGACGTTACCCGTGAGCGTATTCGTCAGATCGAAGCCAAGGCATTGCGCAAGCTACGCCACCCAGTGCGTTCCGATCACCTACGTAGCTTCATCGAAGAATAAGCAGCAAATGGGGTCAAACCTGAAGTCTGACCCCACTTATCTTGCCTAAACTGCAATAAAAACAGCATTTTAGGCAAAGGAATCTTGCCCCAGCCGACCAGCAAAGGTATCATTCCACGCACCACACGGGCCTGTGGCGCAGCGGTTAGCGCAGCGGACTCATAATCCGTTGGTCCTCAGTTCAAATCTGAGCAGGCCCACCATTTTTATCAGTGTTTTCAAACACTTGCGACTTAAGCCTCAGTGAAAACTGGGGCTTTTTTCGTTTCACACTCTCAACAAACCTGTTTACTACTTGATTGCCAGCTTCCGAGCAGGCCCGCCACTTGCTCAATTCGTGTTCTTTACTTCTCATTCAGCTACACAGCTCCTATAATGAAGCCTATGAACAAAGATGGCATCATTCAATATCTGCAACAACAGCTGCCCGGCCTAATGGCTGTGTACGCCTTTGGCAGCCGAATATCAGGCACCTCAACAACAAACAGTGATTTAGATATGGCTGTGCTTGTCCCTGCACAGGTGGACAGCCTAGAACTTTGGCACATGGCGAATCATCTAACTGAAGTTGCACATTGCCATGTAGATTTACTGGACTTTAGAGCCGCCTCAACCGTTATGCAGAATCAAATTCTTAGCACCGGTGTTTGCTGGTGGGCCTTGGATCACAATGTAGCCTCATACGAAGCCACCGTACTCAACCAATTCACCCACCTCAATGAAGACCGCGCACAACTGCTTAAAGACATACAGCAACGAGGAACCGTATATGGCTAATGATGTCATCATCAATAAAGCCGCCACCATTGAAAAATGCGTAGCCAGAGCAAGGGAAGAATACAATAAGGAAGCGGCAAGCTTTGCTGACGACTTTACGCGCCAAGACGCCGCCATTCTCAACATCCAAAGGGCCTGCGAAGCCAGCTTAGACATGGGGCATCATCTCATCCGCCAACAGTCCCACAAAGCTCTAAGGATGTGTTTACTTTGCTAGCCGCAGCAAACTATATAGACAGTGATTTAGCTACCACAATGAAAAATATGGTTGGCTTTAGCAACATTGCCGTGCACGACTACCAGACTCTACAGCTACCTATAACCGTAAGCATTATTACCAAGCATCTTGATGATTTTTTGCAATATAGCAAGGTGCTTGTTCAGCTGACTGCAGCGGACGAATAAACCATCTCAACCAGCTGCTTATAAAATGCAAGGCAAATAGCATCCACATGCTCCCTGCGCTGCTGATACCAAGGCACTATTTTAACTAATTGCGGCTTACTACTAATGCGTTGAGAAGTGCGTTGCAACACCCGTTCTAAAACGTCTTCATACTGATAGCTTGTTAGCCAATCCATGTCTGCCATGCGCTGGCTTACTAGCCTAAAATTATCTGGATGCAGATGGCTTTGGTGCTTAAAGTCTGCGTACACTAGGGCCGAAAAACCAGGCAAGTCAATTACTTCGCTTGCGTCTGATACAGGCAAGTAGGCGAAGTTTTTAGCCAGTATATGATCAAACAAAATATCTAACGCAATACCCCCATAGCGGCGCATATCACCCAAATCAACCTTTAGCCCCTGCACTAAATCATGGTTGTCTGTAAAGGTATCTATGGCACGATGTAAACGGATACCATGCTGCCAGTTAACAGGCAAATAGGATAAATCCGAACCCTTAACAAAGTCACCCAGCAAGTTACCAGTAATGGAAGTATCGGTAAGGTAGGCAAGATGAGCATGGGCAAGGAAGTTGATAAATAAATTCTCAGATTAGGCATTACAATTTAGCTTAGCTTACCCCCTGTATTATTATCAATTCAAGTTACTTCAAGTATTTATGCTTTAACTCTAACACTTGATAGTTGTTTCATTTGCAACTAAACTCGATCAACATTGGAAATCACGAGCACTGGAGTCAAAGTGAGCATAATAAAGACAACCCCTATCCAAGGCCCAGAAGCATGGGTGGGCCAAGATCATGCCGACAACCAAGGCTGGATTCATCACTTAACGCAAATAGATATTGCCGACATCAATAACGCATTACAGCATTTAAACAGCTTAGGCTTGGCCTTTCCAGGCTTCAAAAAACAACACTTCCCTCTGCCTAGCTTGGCAACAAAGCTAGGCCTACTAGCTGACGAACTTGAAAACGGCCGAGGCTTTTTCTTGCTACGCGGCCTACCTCTAGAAAACTATTCTGAGCAGGAAGTGAATGCCATCTATTACGGCTTGGGCTTACACATAGGCACACCTGTTGGTCAAAACCCACGGGGCGATCTACTTGGGGCCGTAGAAAACACCGGCGACCTCAACGACAAGCACACCCGTGTGTATGAAACCAACCGCTATCTGCCCTATCACAGTGATCCATCGGACGTTGTAGCACTCTTGTGCCTACGCCAAGCCAAGCAAGGCGGCCTCAGTAGCCTAGTGAGCGTGGCGGCTATTTACAACGAGTTACTAGAAAGATACCCGCAATACATTGGCATCTACTACAAGTTTTTTTACTACGCGCACCTATGTGAAGACCAACCTAGCCTATCCCCGTTATTCAGTTACCACAAAGGCAAACTTACCTGCCGTTATTTACGCCAATACGTAGAATTAGGTCATGAGGTTATGAATTTCCCCCTTTCCAAGGTGGAAATTGAAGCCTTAAATTTGTTTGATGAAATTATGCTACAAGAGCACTTACGCTTGGATATGATGATGCAACCTGGGGATATGCAGTTTGCTAATAACTACATGGTATTGCACTCACGTTCGTCTTTTGAAGATTATGAAGAATTGGAGCAACGCCGCAAGTTATTGCGCTTGTGGCTGAAGATGCCAAACGCTAGAGAATTAGCGCCGGAGTTTCCTGGAAGAAATGGATTTCCGTTACCGGAGTGAGGGGTAATTAACGAGGCAGGCCTCAAATAATCGGGGTCAGAGGGCCTGCCCCGCGAGCAGCGCGAGTGCATTGGGTACCTGAGGTCTGACCCCAAATATGACTAGCTAGCCAACCAATAAGCTCGTTGCATCACGACTTCTGCATCAATGTTCTTCGCAGAAATAGTAATACCACTAGATTGCGTAGGCAGGCCTTGCTCTTGGATTAACAAATCTTGGTTAACGTCAAAGTAGATTTCACGCTGGCCCGCCAATACTAAACGCTTGGCGTTACGCACTTGTTGCAAGCTTACCTGGGCATTCTGCAAAGACTTACCCTGCAACCCAGATACAATAGTGGAAGCAATTAGGTCTTGTAGGCTTTGGCTAGCAAAGCTGCCATGCAATTCAACCTTAATGCGTACTACAGTGTTCATGCAACTGTCTTTAGCTACTGCGTCCGCAAACATAGCTGCCGCAGCCATAGGTTCAAATCCACTTAGGCTAACATCATCAAGAATAACAGTTTGTGTACTCATATCATTAACTCCAAGAAATAAGCCTGTTATTTAGGCCATTGCTGCAACATTATCTTGTGGCGCACAAATAAGCTCTTCAAAAGCTTGCACACCAGCCAAAGCCACCTGCTCGTCTTGATCAGGGGTACCGGAGCTACAACCGATACCGCCAACAATATGATCTTCAAAGAATAACGGCACACCACCGGCAATAATGGAGAAGCGCCCATTGTTGCTGGTATTAATACCAAAGGCAGGCTTACCCACGCCACTTACTTCACCATAAGCACGCGTAGACTTGCGTGCAGCTGAAGCTGTAAATGACTTACCCATAGAAATATCGATACTGGTAACACGCGCATTATCCATACGCTGGAACTGCAGTAAGTGGCCACCATCGTCAGTAATAGCAATATCCATATCAACGCCGATTTCCCCAGCCTTATCCAAGCAAGCTTGCATAATAATCTGCGTATCGTTCATCGTAAGTTTTGGAACCATTTTCATAACAACCACCTGTTTATGTTTTATTAGCCTATATAAACAACATAGAGAACCAATAACCAATATATTTAAGATGAGACAATAGTATTGATATAAATCTACGATGTATAGAGTGATTTTAAATAAAAACAAAAATAGTCTCGAACATTTTAGGCAATCAGAAACACGTATTCACTTTCGGAAACCAGTGACCAAATAGACACAAAGAATCAAAATAATTTAATCATAAACACTTGTTCTATAAGTATTTTATTAACTTAAAGGAAAATTAAATAGATACAAAAGAAAACAAAGTTTCCAAAATAGAAGATAAGGAAGGATTTAGGAAACTATATTTCCTTTAAGAGATATATTAACAAATCAGAAATATATTTATTAATAAGAGGAATGCGAATCAGTATAAAATGCTATGGGAAAATAATAACATCATTATTTATTTTAGGGTATACCTATTAAACAAGTTAACAGGTTATTTAATAATATAAAGGCTACATATAATGACAAAATTCATAAAATAATCTCATATTAGCAGCCCTATAAGGCAGTTCTGGAGCAGCCTCTGTGCTTGGTCTTGTTTTGCAGACTAACAGCCCCACTATGCATTTTGCAACATATCCACGAGTTTTAAGCGCTGCACCTTACCCGACGGACCTTTGGGAAGGTCATCCATAAAGTAGATGCGTGT
>CALKFY010000126.1 GCA_938084925.1 uncultured Pseudomonadales bacterium | reverse complement strand
TTGATACGCCTAGCAGATCAATTGGGACAGGCCAAACAACTAGCCGCTAATCTACCCGTGACTATCGATTTTAGAGATATGGCCTTGGCCGATGTCGCCGACTACCTTGTGCAACAGGACAACTGGTCCAGTTTCAAAAATACGTCCGCACAAGCCATGTACCTGAGTTTTACCGCTACGGGTGTTAAGCAAGAGCAAACGTCTGCTGCAAGCCGCAATGGCGTGGTTATCCAAACCCAGTATACGCACATGGGCACCGGCGAAAACATTAGCTTAGACAAGGTCACGGTAGGCACGGAGGTGTTAGTTAGCCACAAGATCAATCTAACCCAAGGAGCCGATGTGGAGCTGTCGTTAGAGGCCCCAGTACCAGCCGGTTTTGAACTAGAAAACCCGCGCCTCACGGGGTTGCGTACACAAGTCAGTGATTTAACACGTACCGAACCCAGCTTTGAGCAGTTTAGGGATGACCGTTATATGGCCGCATGGAGCTTACCCAACGGCTTTCGTAGCTTGAACCAAGGTGAATCTACCATTGCTTACGTGATGCGCGCCGTAACACCGGGTGAATACCTAGTGCCAGCGGCCATTGTGGAAGACATGTACCGGCCAGAAAACCGTGCCAATACAGCCGAAGGCCGGGTTATCATCTTGCCGCAGCCAAATCGTAACTAAGCAGCTAGGCCATTGCCATGCCCATACGCGCAAGCCTACTAGCCAAACCCTACTTGTCCTTGCTCTATGCAGGGGCCGCTATGGCTGTGTGGCTGTTGGCTTGGTT
The DNA here is from genome assembly GCA_938084925.1 of uncultured Pseudomonadales bacterium. Classification (GTDB taxonomy): domain Bacteria; phylum Pseudomonadota; class Gammaproteobacteria; order Pseudomonadales; family Balneatricaceae; genus Njordibacter. The sequence continues at coordinate 2,262 of CALKFY010000126.1, read as the reverse complement.
GTATGCCTATGTGGGCCCTGTAGATCATAGCCGGCTCAGCTATTCTTCCTACCTCACCGATAAGCATGGTGAACTGCTACACGTGCTGCTCGCCGATGACCAGCGCCTACGCATAAGAACGGAACTGCAGGACGTAGACGGCCATTACTTGTCATTGTTGCTTGCTTATGAAGACCAACGCTTCTGGGCTCACCATGGCGTAGATTGGCTGGCCATGAGCCGCGCCATATGGCAACTACTTAGTACTGGACGCATTGTTTCTGGCGGATCTACGCTGACCATGCAAGCAGTGCGACTGATGGAACCCAAACCCAGAACAGTTTGGAACAAGCTAGATCAAATGCGCAAAGCTATCGCCCTGGAACGGCAGTATTCAAAGCCACAAGTGTTGCAGCGTTACCTAAGCCTTGCCCCCTTTGGTGGCAACATTGAAGGTGTTAACGCCGCTAGCCTCCGGTGGTTCAACAAGTGGCCAGCAGAGCTAACACCAGCCGAGGCGGCCCTACTTGTTGCCTTGCCCCAAGCGCCAGAGTCCAGACGCCCAGACCGCCACCCCCAACGAGCTACCAAAGCCAGAAATCAAGTACTGCAAAGGGCTTTAACAAAGGGCATTATAGATAGTGAATACTTACATACTGCCAACCTTTCGCCGGTGCCGCAACGCCCCTGGCCATTAGCAAAAAACGCCATGCACCTGGCCTGGTCCAAACGTTTACAAGGGGTGGAATACCAGGCCACCAGCATCGATACGGACATACAAAACCGCCTCAGCGATATTGCCCAACGCCACCCCTTGCCACCAGGTCTCAACATGGCTGTGCTAGTAGCAGAAAGCCAAACGGGCAAAATTATTGCCTATATAGGTAGCCAGGATTACTTCAACTTTGCCAACCATGGCGCCATCGATTACACCCAAGCCGTGCGTTCCCCCGGCTCTACCCTAAAGCCCTTTATCTATGGCTTGGCCCAAGCCAATGGAGATATTCATTTCAATACCCTTATCAAGGACAGCGTAACGGACATTCAAGGTTATCAGCCTCTTAATCTGTCCAAACGCTTCGTGGGTGAGGTGACTATCAGCGAAGCCTTGCAGCGCTCCCTAAATACACCAGCGGTGAAAGTGCTAGACCGCTACGGCCCTGATAAATTCAAAGGTAAGCTAGCCAGTGCTGGCATAGCGCTACACAATGGCAAGGGGCTACCCATCGCCCTGGGCGGGGCTGGTACCAGCCTGACGGACCTAGTTAGCCTGTACACCGCCCTTGGTAACGATGGCAACATAATGCCCCTTACTACGGATCTGCATGCCCAACAGCAAGCTACCAAAACCCTCACCCAGCACAGCGCCCAACAACTCAATTGGATTCTTAGCAACAACGCTGGGCAACAAGGCAAATTACACGGTGCCCAGCAGCTACAAGCAGTGGCTTACAAAACCGGCACCGGCCCCGGTGGCAGCGATGCCTTGGCCTTAGCCAATAATGGCAAATACACCATTGGCATATGGGTGGGTTCACCAGATGGCGGCGCCGTTGCCAACAACACAGGGCTGCGATCCGCCGTGCCCATCATGCACAAGGTCATGGACCAACTACCCAAAGGGCGTTTGGCGGTAAAGGCCATCGGTAAACCGCCAACAGCCTTGGCAACATTTAATCCGCAACCAGCCAAACTTAAAATACACTATCCCGTGCATAACAGTGAACTACAGATGCGCAAACAGCACATGCGCCTACACCTAGATTTAGCCGGAGCCACCTACCCCATATGGGCCACAATAAACGGCCAGACTATGCACCAACTCAAAAGCGCCAACCAATCCCTATTACTGCCCACCAAAGGTGCCTACAGCATTCACCTAGTAGATAGCCAACACCAAAGTGGCAAGGTCAATTTCTACCTAAAATAGCCAACCACATACCAAAATTGGTGCAGCTTCATACTCTTCCATTTTGTTTCCAAACTTCCTCCCATTTTAAATAAGTGTTGTGAGGTTTAATAGAATCAGAGAAACCAAAGGAGGCAAGGTATGTTGACCCAAGATCTAATAAATTTAAAAAGCCTAGACGATTCCATAACCAGCTCGGTATCCGTTTCTGAGCTACTCATTGCCTACGGAGACTGTGTGCCCATAGGCGAAGAAAAGTGCTACTGGAGCCTTGGCAAAGCAGGATTCAACAACCTGCAGACATCATTCCAACACCTACCCGGCAAACTGGATTGGCTGCAAACCTTGTATTTGATTAGTAGTGCGGATGGGGG
>CALKFY010000125.1 GCA_938084925.1 uncultured Pseudomonadales bacterium | reverse complement strand
CAGTATTACATTTTGGGCCATGATGGCTGTGTCGATACTAGCGATTAAGGCTTGTTCTGTATAGCCAGTGGGCATATCGATGCCGTTATATGCACAAATATCTTGATTGCGTTTTAGGTCGGCACAGAACACTAAGAACACGGGACAAGTGCTCACATAAGGTTGGTTGCCAGAGGCTACCTGTAATTGTTCACGGGCTGTTTGATTACTTACCTGAATGACACTGGTAACTTGCACAAAACTAGAGCTAGATGCTGCTTGGCCAGCAGCGATGAGCTGTTCTAACAATGTTTGTGGGATGCTTTGTTCGGTAAATTTACGAATTGACTGGTGTTGCATCATTGTCTCAATGACGGTGTTATTGATGCTCATTAATAGACTTCCTGTGGGGGCTTGGCAGCTGATGTTTAGATCATAGCATAACGAATTACGCATACAAGGGGCGATGTTTTTCACCCGTGAGCTATGGGAGTTTGATACAATAGGTTGTTATATATTTAGGTGTGTTTACCATGACTGCGAGTTTGCCCTTACCATTTTTGCCAGAATTAGCGGACCGCTATGGCCTGCAAGAAGCGGTAATGCTAGCTGTGTTAACAGAGCTAGTTGGTGCATGGCAGGGTAGTGTGACGGTTGAAGAGCAGCGTTTGTACAATCGAGCTGGTGGTCTTAATCGCCAACAACAAGGTGAAATACTCGCTAAACTAGCGGCTCAGGATGTTGTTTCAATTGGGCCAGCAAGCGCGGGTATGTTGAGTATTAATTTACGCCTGCAACTTGAGCAAACTAAGCCCAGTGTTAGGCAAAATACGCAACTAGTTAAACCGGCTTCCATGGGGTCAGGTAATGGCGATGCTAGCTTAACAACGGCTAAACGTGTTCCTAAGCCAGCTAGTGCTCGTGGACGTGATGACGAGTTGTCACGTATATTTGCTGAGAAAGAAGCGCAGCAGGCCATGCAAGGCGTTATGTTTGCCGAGTGGCGCCCGTCCGTTAATATCCTGCGTATGTTGACACAGAATATGCAGGTTAGTGAAGCTTTTGCTATGGGCTTGCGAGATGAATTTGTGGTTTACTACATGGACAAGGAACGCCGTGAAAGTCCTGGTGGTTGGGATCAAAAATTCCTTAAATGGGTGAAAAAAGAACACGTGCAACAGCAAACAGCAACAGCACGCGCCCAGCAACAGACACAATCAAGAAGTTACGCACAAAATGAAGAAGCTCGATACAATGCTCGTGAACAGCGTCAACAACTTACCGACGCCGTCCTCGATCTCGGCAATACCGACTGGTAAAGTCGCACCGCCAGCGCCCTCTGAAGTAAACGAACATACAAAAAGTATGGTGAACATGCTGTTTGCTCGGTTTATGGTGATTTATGGTCACAAGTTTAAAAGCGCCTTTAGTTCACCCAAAGAATTGGTTATTGCAAAGCGTGAATGGGCTACAAGCATCGGTTTTTACGAAGAAGACGTGTTAGTCGCTGCTCTTGAACTCGCCAAACAGACATATAGTTGGATGCCTAGCATTGCAGAATTCATTCAATTGATAGAAAAGTGCCAGCAAGGCTTTGGTTTGCCTGCTAGCGATCAAGCCTATGCCGAAGCCTGTCGTTACGCTGGTGACCCTCTTAAGCACGCTTGGAGCCATGCCGCTGTCTATCATGCCGGTAAAAAATGTGGTTGGTTTGAATTGCGTTCTCATAGCCAGCAGCAGATGGCACCAAGGTATAAGGCGATATACAAAGAGCTATGTGACAAGGTGCTAGCGGGCGAGGTTCTTATAATGCCGGGTCAAAAAGCATTGCCCGAGCCCAGTAATAGCCAATTATTTGAGTTAATAAGTGCCTGGGCTACGAGTAATCAGGTACCCATTGAGGAAGCTCAAACGAGTTTGTATTACCTACATCTGGTGGCGCGCAACCCATTACGCCAGCGGTTGCTAGATAAAGCGCGGTCAAGCTATCCGCAACTACCGTTGCCAGAGACCCTAGAAGATCTACGTAACTTTGTTACAGAATCCAATTAATTGGTCGATAAGACAGGTAAGGGTAGACTCTTCTTGTGCTGCCAAGTTGTAAAGAGATGGTGTAAATAGTGAACGACAGTATAAAGGTATCGGGCTTTAAGCCCTTGTACCAGTTCTTTGTAAAGGCCAAATCACGTAAGCAGTCTTTTTTCCTCACTTTTGGTGATAGCCAAGGGCAAGAGGTATTGGACTATCGCTTGGGTCGAGTTGACTATAAGCCGGCTAAAATGAAAAAGCCTGGCTTAGAAGACGTGAGTTTAACTTTTGTACCTGCTGGACCTGTTGAATTTGAAGCAGTGATTGAGCCGGGTGACAGCTTACGTATTGAGTTCTATTACGAAGGCTTTGTTAATTATTTCATTGCTGAGGTTGGGTTTGTTGCCCCGACTGATGATGGTATGAGTTTTTCGGCCAAGCTTCCAGAGAGCATATTTGCCAAACAGCGTCGGGATATGGAGCGTCTGGATGTCGTTGAGGGTGGTGATATAAGCATGCACATTAATGACAATCCTGTACGTTTGCTTAATATTTCCGGCGGTGGCGCTGCTGTATTGATTCCTCTTGCTAACCGAGATGATCTTGAAATTGGTAAAGCAATCAGAAATATACGCCTTAGCGTTGATGATCTGGAGGCACCGTTAAGTGCCGAAGTAAGACACCTACGTATGCATGAAGATGGCGACTTTTTGATTGTTGGTTTGCGCTTTATCTTCTTTGGCTACAATCATGAAGACCAGCTGTTGCACCTAGTGCATAAACGCTCTCTTGCCTAAGGTCAGTGTACGCGTTTACGAGCATTAAAAAAGCCACCCTAGGGTGGCTTTTTTAATGCTGTTTGTCCCGTCCTGAAATAGGTTTACACATAAGGAACCTATTTATGGCAAACCTACTTCCACCAAAGCTTAAGCGTTCGCAGCGTGACTATACGATGGGCTTTAAATTGTCTGTTGTTGAGCAAGTTGAAAAGGGCCAGCTTA
>CALKFY010000124.1 GCA_938084925.1 uncultured Pseudomonadales bacterium | reverse complement strand
GCAGGTAGTTGGCTGCCTTCAAAGGCGATAGAGAAAACCTGATCGTCAAAATATTTGTTTACTTGCAGCATGGTGTGTCTCGGTAAGTGATTTTGGTCGTCATTGCGAGGCCTGTTAAGGCCGTGGCAATCTCGTGAAGATTGCTTCGCTTTGCTCGCAATGACGAGATTTGGATGGCGCACATTATATGCTAGCTGAAGCGTTCGCGCAGCTCATTTTTCAGGGTCTTGCCTGCCACGTTTCTCGGCATTGCATCGATGCAGTGTACGGCGCTGAGTTTTTGGTAGCGGGCTGCCACACGTTCGTTCACCCATGCCAGTATATCGGCTTCTTGGTTTGCCTGGCGTGCTACCACCACTGCTACTGGGGTTTCTCCCCATTTTTCGCTAGCGATGCCGATAACGGCACCTTCAATGACTTGCGGGTGGGTAGCTAGGATCTCCTCTATATCCTTAGGGTAAACGTTAACACCGCCAGAGATAATCATGTCCTTTTTGCGGTCCGCTAGGTAGAGAAAGCCGTCCTCGTCTTGGTAGCCCATATCGCCAGTGTATAACCAACCCTCTTTGAAGGTCTCTGCGGTTAATTTCTCATTGCCATAATAACCTGAAGAAAGAATAGGCCCATTACCGACAATTTCGCCCACTTCGCCATTGGTAAGGTCTTGCCCTTGGTCATTGACGATACGCATGGTAGAACCTGTTAGGGGGCAGCCTACGGAGCCTGGTTTTAGTTGTTGATCAGGGTTGTCAAGAATGGTGACAAAGCCTTCTGTTAAACCATATAGCTCGTGGAAACGGCCCGGTAATAAGGTCTCAAGTCGTTCTTTGTACTCTTGGGCTAGGGGAGCGCCTAGTACAAGTAGCACTTCTAGACTGTTTAATTTTTGCGCAGAAAAGTCAGGGTGCTCAAGTATAGAAATTAGTTGGCTAGGCACCATCATAGTATGGGTAACTTGGTGTTTCTCTATTAGCTGTAAGGCACTATCGGCGCTAAAAGCTTCGGCCAAGACATAGTGTGCTGCTTGTAGAAAACAGGGCATCATGGTCACAAAGGCACCGTTAAAGACCAAGGCACCGGTGTGTAGCACCACGCTCGATTGCTTGATGCGAAAGGCCGTAGCAAAGCTGTAACCATACATAGCTCTTACGTGATGGCTGTGCATTATGCCTTTGGGGAGACCGGTAGTGCCGCTGCTGTAGACGATGTTAAATAGATCGTCATTGTTTACGGAGACAATGTTGTTTGTGCTGCTAGCGGCGCTGTTATTAATACCTTGTAGGTGGTCTAGGGACCAAGTATGGCATTGTCCAGATGTGCTTTGTTCAAGCCCCGGTAGTCTAGCGTCAGTGCATATTAAAAGCTTTGTATCCGCATCCTTGGCGAGATCGGCAACGGCCTTGTCTTGCAACAAGGGGCTTAGGGGGACAATTACCGCACCTATGTGGGTGACCGCCCAAATTAGCAGTAACTGTTCCACACAGTTGGGCAATACAGTCGCAACCTTGTCGTGAGGCCCTAGACCCTGTGTTAGCAAGGCCTGGCTGATGTTAGTAATGCGCTGGTTTATTTGCTGGTAGGTAAAATGTTCATCAGCAAAGCTAAAGGCAGGTTTATATGGCCGCTGTTGTGCATGTTGTTGAATGAGGTACTGCATGCTGTGAGCCATAGTATTAACCTTTTTGTCTTATTATTTACCTAAAAAACCTTTGAGCACATTGGCCGTGTTATGGCCAATGTCCTCTACGGCATAACCACCTTCCATGATAAATACCGTCGGTAGGCCTAAGCTAGCTAGGGCTGCCCCCATTTGTAGGTATTCGTCGGTTTTGACTTTAAAGAAGCTAATAGGGTCATTCTCAAAGGTGTCTAAGCCTAAGGAAACGACCAGCACATCGGCACCATATGCGCGAAAAGCGTCTAGGCTGGCATTAAGTTTTTTCGCCCATACATCGTAAGGTGTGCCGGGTGGTAGGGGGTGGTTAAGGTTGTAGCCTTGTCCTGCACCTGTACCGGTTTCATCGGCATGGCCCAAGAAGTGCGGGAAGGCATCCATAGGGTCGCCATGGATGGAACTAAAGAAAACGTCGTTACGCTCGTAAAAAATTGCTTGGGTACCATTGCCATGATGGAAGTCTACGTCCATCAAAGCCACCTTATTGAAGCCATTGTCCAGCAAGTATTGTGAGGCCACGGCGGCATTGTTAATAAAACAGTAGCCGCCATATTGATCTTTTGATGCGTGGTGGCCAGGTGGGCGGGCTAGGGCAAAGGTGCTGCTCTCACCTTGCAATAGGGCATCGGCGGCCGTGAGGGCAATATCAGACGATAGCCAAGCGGCTTGGGCCGTATTTTGTGCAATCGCGGTTTCTGATGCTAGGGCATAGTAGCCTAGCTTACCTTCAATATCATTGGGAATGCGATTGGATGGCATGGAGCGAGAAGGCCATACTGTAGGCATGGCTTCTCCCTTGTTGCCTGCAGCTTGCCATTCATCCCAGCAGGAATCTAAAAATTCTAAATAGCCTTGGTCGTGGATTTTCTCTACATGTTCACGTGGAAAAGACTTAGGTGTATCAAGCTGTCCCATGCCAGACTGTTCCAACGCTTGGCAGATGTAGTCCATGCGTGATGCACATTCATAGGGCGTAACTAACTGGCCACCAGATAGTTCTGTCTGCGTGTTGTGCTTGATGTGTTCTGGGGAATAGATGATTTTCATAGATAGATCTTATGTTTTAGTTATCGTTTGTACACCAGCTTAAATCAGGCTGGCCTATGGGTAAAGCACGGCTTTGTTCAAAGGCTCGAGCTATCTGTAATAGTTGTTGATCGCTGCCGGCTGGGCCTGTGAACATGATGCCGTTGGGCATGCCATCGCTTGTAAAACCACAGGGTACAACAATAGACGGTAAGCCTAGTAGGGGCGCAAGGTACAAGGGCGCCCAGTCGGTAGCATTCAAGCCTATCTCGTCTGCAACACCAAAGGCTAGGCCCGCGTGTACCGGTGTAGCAATGGCGCTGTGACGGGTGAAGTAGTCTTGCAAACGTACACGCAGTTGTTCTCGATGCAGTAACATCTTGTGAATGTCTAGGGCGCTGGTGTTGCGTAGCCATTGGGCGTAGTGATTGTGGCTAGCTTTACTCTTGCCTGCTAAGGCGTCTTCAGCTACTACGTCAGGTAGGCAGGCAAAGAAACGCCAAGCATTAAAGTCCTCAAACAATTGGCGGTACTCTTGGTCTAAATTTAAAGCTTCGTGGGACAGTTGCATACCGCTATCAATAATAACGTCAGCTTGTTCAGTAAAGGACTTGGCTATTTGTGGATGTACATCCATGGCAGCAAAATCGGGTTGCCAAGCGATGGGTAAGATCTCTGGCAGTTGTAGGTCTAGCCAGTTGATGTCTGGGCCGCATGGGTAGGCTACGGCTGATAAGTTGCTGGGGCCTTGCACGGCTTGCGTGTAGAGGGCTGCATCGGTCACGCAGCGGGCAAAGATACCGGCAGTGCTGGTGTCGCCATCCGCAGCTTGTGCTGGTTGGCCTGGAATGCGGCCAGAGGTAGGGCGAAAACCCACACAATGGCTCCAGCAAGCTGGCGAACGCACAGAACCGCCAATATCACTACCGTTAGCCAGAGCTACCATGCCTCCCATAAGGGCAGAAATGCCACCGCCACCGCTGCCGCTGGTGGTTTTGGCCGCATCCCATGGGTTGTGGGTGAGACCAAATATGCTATTGGTGGTAATGCCGCCAGATGCACAATCAGGCGTGTTGCTCTTGCCCATGATAATGGCGCCCGCGAGCCGTTCTCTGCTCACTACTATGTCATCGGAGGTGGGAATATGCTGGGCGAAATTAGGGTTACCAAAGGTGGTACGGATACCTTGGGTGTTAAATACGTCTTTTACAGCAAGAGGTAGACCGTGCAACAAACCTACTGGTTGCCGGTGTTTGGCAAGATGTAGATCTAGCTGTTGCGCCTGGTCGTAAGCTGCGCCTAAGTTCAAGGTAACCAAAGCATTAAGCTTGTCGTTAGTCGCACTGATCTGCTGACTAAATACCTGTACTAGCTCTTGAGCGCTAACCTCACGATTAATTAGACTTTGGCGCAGCAAGTGAGCTGGTTGGAATAATAGACTGCTCATTTGGGTTAGCTCTTGTAATCGGGTTGAGTTAAGTCCAATTGCTCTACCAAAGCTTGCCAGTCAATTTGCATATAGCCCAAGTAGTTGGCGTACTGCTGACGGGTATGATCCCGCACGGCCATACTGGGGAGGTGTAAATTGGTGCTGGCGGCCATGGCTTTGAGCTGTGATTGGCAGGACTTTTCTAGGTAATACATAGCGGAAAAGGCTTCGGCCACGTCACGGCCTATGGTGAGTAATCCATGGTTGCGCAGTATTAAGGCTTCATTGTTGCCAAGGTCTGCGACTAGGCTATCTTGCTCGGCTTCATCGAGCACTACGCCTTGAAATTCATGGTAACCAAGGTTGTTGTGGAAACGCAGGGCATGCTGACTCATGGGCAGCAAACCTTCAGGCAGAGCCGAAATGGCCATGCCGGCAATGCTATGAGTATGTAGTACACAGCCCACCTCGGGGCGAGCTTTATGAACGGCGCTATGGATGATAAAACCAGCCTTGTTAACAATGTCTTCAGGTCGAGGGTTGAGCACATTGCTGTCATGATCGAGGGCTATTAGGCTACTAGCCGTTATCTGATTAAACAGTTGATGGCGGCTATTGGTCAAGAAGTGCTCAGGATTTTCCATGCGCACAGAAATATGCGTAGATGTCAGATCGGTCCAGCCAAAATGGTCTACCAAACGAAAAGCGGCAGCTAGGTGTTGACGTTGTTGTTGGTCAAAAGTACTCATGGCAGGGTCCTTAGGTTTCAATGACAGTGTTGGCTTGGTAAGCAATCGGCTCTGCGCCAGCAATAGTGTAGCGATGCATCTCACGGCGCTGCCCAGTGTAATCATTGATAGCAAAGTGTTGAGTATTGCGGTTGTCCCATATGGCTAGGGTATTAGGGGTCCAGTGGAAGCGGCACTGAAAATGCGGCTGCTTAGCAAACTCACACAAGTAATCAATGATAGGTTGGCTTTCTTCACGACTCATGCCGGCTATACGATACACATAGGCTTCGTTTACAAACAGGCAGGGCTTGCCAGAAATGGGGTGCTGACAAACCATGGGGTGGGCGGTGTTGATGCTCTGCTCTTGATATTCATCATTAAAGTACTGGCCATAGTGCCCCTTAGATAGATCACGCTTGCTGATTTCACCGCTAGTCAGGTGTTCAGCTTTGAGTGGTAGCAGTATTTGTTTGTAGGTATCGGACAAAGCCTCGTACACGGCTTCCATATCAACCCAAATGGTGTCACCACCAAAGATCGGTACGTCGCGGGCGTACAAGCTAACCCCAATGGGAGGTTGTTCTAGATAAGAGGTATCTGAATGCCAGGAACCACCAAAGTTACGACCCTTGTTGTTGGCCTCTTTGAGTAGCTGCATCAGCTCAGGGTAGTCTGGGTGGGCGGCAATAAATTTGTCTATTTGAGCGGGGCCAAAGCGCTGGGAGAAAGCAATGTGTTGTTCTGGTGTAAGGCTTTGACCACGAAAAAATATAGCCTTATATTGTACGAAGGCCTGCATGATTTCACTAAAGATTGCGTCGTCGATTTGACGTAAATCCACACCACTAATTTCAGCGCCTAGGCATCCCGCTATAGGGGACACGCTTAGGTGTTTATATTGCATGCTGTTAACCTCTTGTTGGCAACATTGATTGCCTTTGAAGATGTTGTTTAAAAATTTTGTTCATCAGCTGTTATTGTAGGTTTGTAAAGGGATTTTGATCGTGTTCAATATCGACAAATTAAGGTAATAATTAGACGCAGTAGATCATCAAAATGGCACTTTCTGCAAGTGTCTTAGAAAGTGTTTCTGCTAGAATAAAGATTAATTATATTGGTAAGAGATTGTCCCAGTGATAAAGCAACTAAAATCCATATTAACAACTTCAGTCGCAACCATAATATTGTCACTGACCAGCGGTGCATTGTATGCCGAAGAAGCGTCTTCTATGGACGCTCAAAGAGTGATTCTGGTGCATGGCTTAGCCCGCAATAGCTTGTCTATGTGGGCTTTAGAAATGCGTCTTGAGGATGCGGGTTATGAGGTAGAGAGCCTTAACTACAGTTCCCTTAATAAAAGTGTAGCTGAAGTACAGCAACAAGTGAGGAGCCAGCTTTATGATTGCTGCAACGATAACGTGGCAACCCATTATGTCGGCTATTCTTTGGGTGGTTTATTAATTAGAGGTTTCTTTGCCGATCAAGCTAATCAAGCTTTTGTCGTTAATCGCCGTCAGGTGGTGATGATAGGTACACCTAACAATGGCACGCAAATCGTGGATAACTTTGCTGAACAGCAATGGTTTAAGCTACTAGGTGATACAACCTTGGCCTTGGGAACACAAAGCAATAGCTTCCCTATGGGCTTACCTCTGCCAGATTTCTCTGCCGGTATCATTGCGGGCACGGAAAGCTGGTCCATATCCGATGATATTCTTGCCGAAGCTAGTGATGGTCTAGTGCCAGTAGCATCAACCAAATTACCCAATATGGCAGACTTTGTGTCTGTATATGCCAATCATTCCATGTTACGTTACAACGGTAAGGTGGCAGAACAAACCATTCATTTCTTACAGTATGGCCAGTTTGATCATCAAGCTAGCCTGCCCAGCTGTGCTGGGGCAGATGACTGCTTGCCTGATCAAATCTAATATATAAATTAGCTCTTATGGCGTAGCTGCATTAGGCCAATCAAAGCAAGACCAAATACCAAGCCCCAAAAGGCGCTACCAATACCGCCGATAGAAATGCCCGATGCCGTAGTTATGAAAGTAATCATGGCGGGTAGGCGCTGTTGTACATCGGCCAAAGCCATGTGTAGACTGCTGCCAATGGTACCCATTAAAGCCAGTCCCGCAATGATCATCACCAATGCCTCAGGTACAGCAAAAAACAAAGCTGTGATGCTGCTGGCAAATAACCCAAGCAATACATAGAAAACCCCAGCCCACACAGAAGCCCTAAAGCGTTGCTTAGGGTCAGGATCGACTTCTTCAGTCATACAGATAGCTGCCGTTATTGCGGCTAGGTTAAAAGCAAAGCCACCAAAAGGCGCGGTTATTAACCCTGTAAAACCTGTCCATCCCACAAGCGGAGAAGCGGGTGCTTGGTAGTTGGCTGCTCGTAGGGCGGCAATACCGGGTAGGTTTTGCGATGCCATGGTAACCACAAACAAAGGAATGCCTAAACTAATAATGGCGGCCAAGCTAAAGCTTGGGGTTACCCAAACAGGGCTGGCTAAAGTTAAATTGAATGGAATAGGTGGCCCTTGGTTTTGTATTACCACAACCAAAACACCTAGTACTAAGGTAATCAGTACGCTATATCTTGGTAGTATCACCTGACTGATAATAAAGCTACCAAGCATAACCAAACCTAAAATTAAATTACTATCAAAGCTCTGTAGTGCATTTAAGGCAAAAGGCGTTAATACCCCAGCTAATAGGGCACCAGCTATAGAGTTAGGTATAACTTTAACTAATTTATTAAAGATGCCGCTTAGACCAACGAGTACGAGCATCACCGAGCTAAAAATAAAGGCCCCCACAGCCACATCAATAGACATGCCATTGAGTCCGGTGACCATGATTGCGGCGCCAGGTGTGGACCAAGCTGTGAGAATAGGTTGTTTGTAATAAAGGGATAAGCCAAGGGTACTTACGCCCATGCCAAGGCCAAGCACCAAAAACCAACTATCAACAATGCCTACGTCAGCACTAAGAGACTGCAAAGCCGAAAAAATAATCGCCGCGGAGCTGGTAAAGCCAACCAGAACAGCCACCAGCCCTGCGCTTATATAAGCTGGGTTGAACCAACGTAGCATCTAAATAATCCTAGCATATGAATTTTGGCCCACCATAGTGCCTAATACGATTAGGCTGGTCAATGCATGTTCTTATACGCTGTGGTAAATGTAAAGATAGACTGGCACTTTGGGGTCTGACCCCAAAGTGCCAGTCTATCTTTACAAACAGGTGCTTATGAAAATTGGTTAGGTTTGTTGGTACCAGTGGATACCATCGTTGTCGGTGGTGCGGGTTAGTTTGCCGTCGTGGACTAACAGGTTGAGATGGGCGAGGGTTTCGCCGACGGCAAGGGTCATAACGGCATTGTCGATTTCACGACGGAACAGGCAGCTAAATAGATCAACTACGCGTTGTGGGGTTTCGCAGGCTGCTAGCAGCTTATCTAACCCACGTTGATGGCCTTGTTGCAGGTGTTGCAAGCGTGCTGGTGCGCCTTGGAAGGGGCGTTCGTGGGACGGTAATACGAGTACGTCAGCTGGTAGGCGTTGTTCTAGTTTGGCGCAGGAGTCTAGCCAGTCTTGCATAGGATTTGATTCTGGTTCCGTGGGCCAAACGCTGACGTTGGAAGAGATACCCGGCAATAATTGGTCGCCAGAAATATATAGGTTTAAAGCTTCACACAGGAAGGTCATCTGTTCTGGAGCATGACCGGTACCAACGATTACTTGCCAAGTGTGCCCTGCCATAACAAACTCATCACCATCTTGCAGGCGCTCATATTGCTCGGGTAAGGGTTTAATCATCTTACCGTAACCACCAAACTTGGCTTCGTAGTACTCCAACTGCTCAGCAGTAAGGCCGGCGGACGCATAGAACTGGATGCCCGCTTCAGGTGCTTCGCGGTAGCTATCGGCGACCAGTACGCGGCACATCAAATAATCGGTACGGGACATGAAAAGAGGCACTTGCCACTTGCGGCACAACCAGCCAGCTAGGCCAACATGGTCTGGGTGCATATGGGTGACAAAGATGCGCTTAACGGGCTTGGCGTCTTTGTTTTCTAGCATGATCTTGCGCCATAGCTCAACGCAAGTTTCGGTGCCAATACCGGTATCGATTAGGTTCCAACCATCTTCATCTTCAATAATCCACAAATTAATGTGATCTAGAGAAAAGGGCAATGGCATGCGCAGCCAGTAGACGCCAGGGGCTACTTCAGTCGGTATGCCATGAGGTGGGGCTTCGGCAATGGGGAATACAAGTTCTGGTCTAGGCAAGGTGTCGCTCCTGTGTAGCCCGGAGTGGATATACCCGTCATTACGAGGCCTTTAGGCCGTGGTAATCTCAACAAGATTGCCTTGTACGCAATGACGGGGTAAAACCGAGCTTAATAAAATGTGTCTCGTTCTGATAATACCTTAGGCGGGGTAAAGCGGTCACCATAAAGACTGGCTAGTTCTTCACATCTGCGTATAAATTTATCTTTACCATAGGTATTGATAAATTGCAGATAGCCACCGGTCCACATAGGCGCGCCTATACCCAGTACAGAGCCTACGTTGGCGTCGGCTACTTGGCGTATGACGCCTTCTTCTAAACACTTGAGGCTTTCGATTACCGGGCGGAATAGCATGCGGTCTTTGATGTCGTCATGGCTGATTTCTACTTCTGGCTTACGCCACGCTTGCAGGCCTGGCCAGATGCTCTTTTGGCCATCTTGGTAGTCAAAAAAGCCACCACCTTCAATACGTCCGCGGCGACCGTGTTCTTCTACTAGGCAGCGTAGCATGATCCGCGCTTCTGGGTTGGGTTCCTGGTTTGGATCACGCAAGCCCATTTGCTCTTGGGTGTCGTGAATTTCTAACGGCAACCATAGCTTTAGTTCGTCCATCAAGGTGAGCATACCCACGGGGAAACCAATGGCCTTGCCAAGGTTGTCTACCAATACTGGATCCAGGCCTTCGGCAACAAGTTGCATGCCTTCATCTAACTTGGTAAAGATCACACGTGAGGTGTAGAAGCCTGTCGCGTCGTTAACCACGATGGGGGTCTTGTTGATTTGACGGGCAAAGTCAAAGGCCTTGGCTAGGGTTTCGTCACTCGTTTGGTCACCGCAGATGATTTCCAATAAGGGCATCTTGTCCACAGGTGAGAAGAAGTGTAGGCCTATAAAGTTTGACTGTTGTTTAGCACTTGCTGCCAATTGTGTAATGGGTAGGGTAGACGTGTTAGAGCCCCATACGCCATTTTCAGCTAGCCAAGCTTCATGTTCGGCCAACACCTTGTCTTTCAGGTCTTTACGTTCAAACACGGCTTCAATGATGAGGTCACAGCCTTGTAGATCGCTGGCAACGCAGGTCGGCTCGATATTGGCCAATACCTGTGCCATCTGTTTGCTACTCATGCGGCCCTTGTCGACACGCTTTTGTAATAACTTTTGCGTATAGGCTTTGCCCTTGTCGGCGGCCTCTTGGGTCAGGTCTTTAAGGTGCACACGGATACCTGCCATGGCTGCACTATAGGCGATACCTTGACCCATCATACCAGCACCTAGCACGCCCAAACGCTGTACCTTATTAGGCGCTATGTCTTGAGGACGGTTGATGCCGCCTTTCACCTTGTTCATATTGAAGAACATGGTATTGATGATATTCTTGGCTACCGGGTGTACCACTAGCTCGACGAATTGACGTGATTCGATACGCAGGGCGGTATCAAAATCCACACGAGTGGCTTCTACGCAGCAATCTAGAATACGCTCAGGAGCTGGTAGCAGGCCACGCGTAGTCTGTTGCAACTGCGCGCTGGCGAAGGCTACCTTGGCCGCCAAACCTGGGTAGTTAGCGTTGCCGCCTGGTACCTTGTGGCCTTTGCTGTCCCAAGGCTGCTGGTGCTGGTCCGCATTGGCTTGTATCCATGCTTTGGCTTGCTCAACTAGGCTTTCTTTGTCATCCGTCAGGGCATCTAACCAGCCAAAATCTAAGGCTTGTTGGGGACTCATGGGGCGGCCTTGGCTCAATACAGGAAAGGCTTTTTCTAGGCCGTGCATGTGAATGCTACGCACGATGCCACCGGCGCCGGGCAACAAACCTAGGCCGACTTCTGGCAGGCCTACTTTCAGGCTCTTGTCCTGCCAGGCAAGGCGATAATTACAAGCTAGGCAGATCTCAAAACCACCACCTAGGGCGCTGCCATTGATGGCCGCAACTACCGGTACAGGTAGTTTTTCCAAACGACGGAAGTTGGCTTTCATGCCTTCCACTTGTTTATACAGCGTTTCAATTTCTGCTTTTTCAACGGCGAGCAGCCACTTTAAGTCACCACCGGCAAAGAAGGTCTCTTTCGCTGAGGTGATGACCACACCGGTGAGGTTGGTTTCGGCCTCTAGTTGATCCACTGTATCTTGTAGCAAGCCCATGTAAGCGAGATTCATGCTGTTCACGGGACCTTGCATGTCCATGGTAATGGTAACAATGCCGTGTTGGTCTTTTTGGTAATTAAATTCAGCCATTGTCTTATACTCGCTCTATCAAAGTGGAAATACCCATGCCGCCACCCACACACAGTGAGATCATGGCGCGCTTGGCATCGCGGCGTTCTAGTTCATCAAGTACCACGGATACCAAACAGCCGCCTGTAGCACCTAGAGGGTGACCCATAGCAATGGCACCACCGTTAACGTTAGTGATGCTGTCATCAATACCTAGGTCGCGCATGTAACGCAAAGCAACAGAAGCAAAGGCTTCGTTGATTTCCCACAGGTCAATATCGGCGACCGTTAAGCCGGCTTTTTGTAAACACTTTTTGGCAGCAGGGCCAGGGCCCGCTAGCATGATCACAGGGTCGGTTGCCAATACTGCTGTAGCGACAATGCGACCTCTAGGTTGAATGCCCATGGCTTCGCCCATGGCCTTGTTGCCGATGAGTACGGCGCTAGCGCCATCAACGATACCCGAGGAGTTGCCCGCTGTGTGTACGTGGTTGATGTCCATGACCTGTGGGTACTTGCGTTTGGCCATGTCATCAAAGCCGGCGGCACCCATTTGTACAAAGGATGCGCGTAGGGCGCCTAGGGTTTCGGTGCTGGTATTAGGCTTAATAAAGTCATCGCGTTGCAATATAGACATGCCATTGCGATCGGTGACTGGCAATACGGAACCGTCAAACCAACCCTTGTCGCGAGCGTTAGCCGCACGTTGCTGACTTTGAGCTGCAAAGGTATCCACCTGATCGCGGTTATAGCCGTCTATGGTGGCAATCAAGTCAGCGCCAATACCTTGGGGTACGGAAAGGTTGTCAGCGATAAACTCAGGGTCAGCTAGGAAGGGCCCGCCATTGCTACCCATGCCAACACGGCTCATGGCTTCAACGCCACCGGCGACCACTAAGGACTCCATGCCCGAGGCCACCTTGGCGGCAGCGCTATTCACGGCTTCTAAGCCAGAGGCGCAAAAACGGTCCAACTGTACACCGGGTACCGATTCGTCCCAACCTGCGTGCATAACAGCGCAGCGAGCTATGTCTGAACCTTGCTCTGACATAGGGGTAACACAACCCATAAGTACATCATCAACCAGGCTAGTGTCTAGGTCATGGCGCTCTTGTAAGCCCTTTAATAGACCTGAAAGTAAATTGATGGGCTTTACTTCGGATAGGGTGCCGACACCCATTTTGCCCCTAGAACGTGGTGTGCGGACAGCGTCGTAAATATAAGCTGTGGTCATGATGTTAACCTCATAATGATGTATATGAGGTCAGTGTAGGAGGGCTAGCTTGCAGGGGCAATGATATTGCTTGCTGTATTAATTGACATTAGGTGACAAGCAAGGTGTTGGCAGTGAGGCGCTGACGATATTGATTAGGGGGCATGCCAGTCCAGCCTTTAAAGGCCCTTACTAGAGCGCTAGCTTCACTAAAACCGGTGCTTTCAGCAATTTCTTCAAGGCTCAAGCTACTGTTTACCAAGAGTTTTATAACTAGATCTTGGCGTACTTGGTTACGCAAACGGATGTAATCGAAGCCTTCTTGCTTAAGGCGACGGCGTAAACTGTATTCAGGTAGATCAAGGTGTTGGGCAACCTGCGCCATATGGGGCCAAAGCTGTTGTTTGGTCAGTAGTCTTTCAATAATTAGGCACACATCCAAAGCCAGGCCTCGGGTTTTGGCTAAGGGCAGATAAATGCCTTCTGGTGTGCGCCTTGCCCAGCTCATGGCATCAGCTTCACTGCGGATTATTTGTTTGTTGAGGGCAATCTTTGGTAGCTCTAATTGATTACTATTTTTCCCATAGGCAATGGGGGCGTTAAGAAACATGTCGCCATAGGCAAGGTGTTGTGGGGGCTTCGGATAGTCTAAATTTACGGAAAGAATGGGAATGTGAATATCACCTAACCAACAAGAAAAACGGTGCAGCACCATTAAGATGGTTTCTATGGGCAGTTCGTTAGCAACACGTTTGTTAGGTAATCGATAAAGGTGAATGTGGCAGCTGTCTTGACTTTCTTGTAGTTCAAAGCCAAGGCTGTTGTCCAGTAAATGAAACGCTTCGCAGGTGCGTTCAAGCGCTTGTTGTAAATTGTCCGCGTGGCTGGCATAGGCGCAAATCACTGCCAAACATCCTATAGGTTGGCGTCTTTCTACCAAGCCAAATAGCTCATCACCTAAGCCCAGTGTCACCGCACGCATGAGGCGCACATGTTGTTCGGCACTTAGGCTAGCTTGTTTGCAAAGTAGCTGTTGGGGCAGTTTGGCGTTTTCATAAACCTGCTCTGCAGCGAGGCCTTGACTAGCTGCACCCTGCAACATGTTATCGATAAATGGCCAAGTGATTTTCATGTGTGAATTGTGGTAATTTTGTTAACTAATGTCAAGCCTAGTATGAGCTGGTGTCCTTGTCATAATAGCCCTAGCATCGCTAATATAAATTGCAAAATACGCTAGCTAATAGACAAGTTAGCATGCTTCTCAACGATGTTGGGAATAAATTATGGAGAGCAATATGTCATTGTTTACGGCTTCTGCGGCCTGGGTTACCACCGAACATCGTTTATACGCCGATATCGTCAGCCGTTTTTTACAAGACAAGATGGTGCCTCATGTCGAGCGCTGGTATGACCAAGGTCACATTGACCGTGAGTTTTGGAATCAGGCAGGGGAAGCTGGCTTAATGGGGGCCGGTGTGCCAGAAGAGTACGGTGGTGCTGGTGCCGACATGTCCTTTGAAGCCGTGACACTGTATGAACAGGGTTTTGCCGGTGATGTGTCCTGGGGCTATGCTATCCAGTCTATTGTTATGCATTATTTGGTGTCCTACGCTTCTGAAGAGCAAAAACTAGCCTGGTTACCAAAGTTGGTGAGCGGTGAATACGTGGGCGCTATTGCCATGACCGAGCCAGGAGCCGGTTCTGATTTGCAAGCTATTCGTACTACGGCCAAGTTGGATGGTGACGAGTATGTCATAAATGGCTCCAAAACCTTTATTACCAATGGCCAGCAAGCAGACTTAATCATTGTGGTATGTAAAACCGACCCAACAGGTGGTGCCAAGGGTACTTCCCTAATTGTGCTGGAGACAGACCAGCTGGCAGGCTTTGAACGTGGTCGCAACCTAAAGAAACTGGGCATGAAAGGCAATGATACTTCAGAACTATTCTTTACCGATGTGCGGGTGCCAGCTAGTAACCTGATGGGCGATGTTGCCGGGCAGGGTTTTTATCAGTTGATGAATCAGTTGAGTTGGGAACGTTTGATTGTTGGCGTACAAGGTTTAGGTTGTGCCGACTTTGGTTTACAAGAAACCATTACCTATACGCAAGAGCGTAAGGTGTTTGGTAAACCGGTATTTGAATTTCAAAATTCACGTTTTAAATTGGCCGAAGCCAAGACCAAGTTAGAAGTGACCCGTAGCTTTGTCTGTGATGCTATCTATCAAGCTGATTCTGGCACGTTAGATGCTACAACGGCTTCCATGGTGAAGTACTGGGCCTCTGATGTGCAAAACGAAGTTTTGGATGAGTGTGTGCAATTGCATGGTGGCTATGGTTATATGATGGAATATCCCATTACTCGTTTATATGCTGATGCCCGCGTGCAGAAAATCTATGCAGGCACCAATGAAATCATGAAAGAATTGATTGCCCGTAGCTTGTAGTGATGGTTAGACAATTGCGTCATTGCGAGTCGCAAAGCGAGATGGCAATCTGGTGCCGGCAAGGTGCTATGCTGACGGAGATCGCCACGCTGCGCTCGCGATGACGGCACGAACAGCGCGTGATGACATAAATCAAAACACAGTATGGATATCCTTATGACCAAGCCTCCCTTACATGGCATCACAGTAATAGAAATGGAAGGCATCGGCCCATGCCCTATGGCCGGCATGATGCTAGCCGATATGGGGGC
>CALKFY010000123.1 GCA_938084925.1 uncultured Pseudomonadales bacterium | reverse complement strand
CTAGAACAAGCCCTAGGCAAGCCCGTGATCACCAGCAATCAGGCCACCGCATGGGATACCATGCGCATGGCAGGTGTCATGGACCAACAATTAGGGTATGGGCAATTGCTCGCCCTGCACTAGCATCCACCACCTTAGCTGCCGACAAAGCCTGACTTGACCAACATCCCTGGCCTCCTCCTGAAGTAGGTGAAAAACACTCCCTTTGTCAGCCGATGCTCTTTCCTGACCCACTTTGGTTAAGCTATTAACCCCTAGTCCATCTGCCTCGAATCGTGCAACGAGCCACAGCATCGACACTCTATTAGCACTAAAAATTTTACATTGTTTTTGCCTATATTCGACCATTATGGCACTAGTTACGACACTTTGTATGATGGTATACCATGATGTCGATTTTAGAATAGTTTTCCTGCTCATAATCATTAGCATGCCGTGTCGTCTGACCTCGTGGGCCGTTTAGGTCCTTAGAAAAACAAATGAGAGTAATAACCATGATCGAAAGACAACCATTGGCAGAATTGCCAATAGCCACGGCCGATGCCGGCTTTTATGAGGGCTTTAACAAGTTTGTCACCATCGGCTCCAAGGTCCTAATAGGACTACTAATCGTCTGGGCTGCCGCCATGCCAGATCAAGCATCGGCTGCATTGCAAAGCCTCAATGGCTTCTTAATGGCCAACTTCAATGCTTGGTACATGTATGTTATGGCCTTTTACATTGTTGTTTGCCTAGGCCTAGCCTTGATACCTGCAACGGGCAAAATTCACCTGGGCAAGCCTGGTGAAAAGCCAGAGTTTTCCAACTTTTCTTGGTTCTCCATGATGTTTGGTGCCGGTATTGGTATCGGCATGCTAACTTATGCAACAGCTGAGCCTATTTACCACTTCTCCACCAACCCTGATGTCATCATGGGCACCGTAGAAGGCGCTAGTGCCGAGAACGTACGTTCGGCTTACCGTTGGTCATTCCTACACTGGGGCTTGTCTGCTTGGGGTTGCTATGCCCTAGCTGGTCTATCTCTAGCTTTCTTTAGTTACAACCGGGGTCTACCACTGACTA
The DNA here is from genome assembly GCA_938084925.1 of uncultured Pseudomonadales bacterium. Lineage (GTDB taxonomy): Bacteria > Pseudomonadota > Gammaproteobacteria > Pseudomonadales > Balneatricaceae > Njordibacter. The sequence goes on along the minus strand of CALKFY010000123.1, from coordinate 4,535 downwards.
TCCGCTCTGGCCTAGCCGCTTTGTTTGGTAAATCCTTGTCCGGTACTTCTGGCCACTTCGTTGACATCATCGCCGTGGTTGCTACCATCTTGGGCGTATCCGTCACCATTGGTTTTGGTGTATCTCAATTCGCTGCTGGTATGTTCAACATCACTGGCGCCGACTGGATGGTCAACAGCGATGGTAGTTCTTCTACCTCTGGCATGTTGGTATCCTTGGTAGTGGTCATGCTTGCCGCCACCTGGTCAGCACGCTCTGGCGTCGGCAAAGGTATCAAGTGGTTGTCCAACATCAACATGGGTTTGTCCTTCTTTTTGTTGGCCTTCTTCTTGATTTTCGGCTCTACCATGCTGGCCTTAGAATCCTTGTTCGTTGGTATCTGGGACTATGTTATTACCCTGCCACAATCGGTAACCACTGTATGGCAGAAAGACGGCACCGAAATGGGTGACGCACTAGCTGGTTGGCAGTCTGGTTGGACCATCTTCTATTGGGCTTGGTGGATTGCTTTTGCACCCTTTGTTGGTGTCTTCCTAGCGCGCATCTCCCGTGGTCGTAGCCTACGTGAATACGTACTTGGCGCCATGATCATTCCTTCTGTGATGTGCTTTGTCTGGTTCGCCTTCGTGGGCGGCACAGCCATTGACCTAGAACTATCTGGCGCAGCCGAAGGCAGCATCATGGGTTCTGGACTATCTTCTCAGTTGTTCGCTACCATCAACGTCATGTTATCACCTAGCATGGCTGTTGCCATGAGCGTGATCATCGTGGTACTACTACTGACTTACCTAGTCACCTCTGCTGACTCTGCGGTATTGATTATCAACACCATCAACGCAGCGGGCGACGAAGCACCTCGCTCTAACCGTCACATTACCATTTGGGGCACAGCCCTAACCTTGGTAATTGGTGTGTTATTGGTTGCTGGTGGCTTGTCAGCTATTCAGACAGCCATGATCATCGGTGCACTGCCTTTCTCTGTAGTTCTGGCATTGATGGGTATATCCCTAGTAAAGGCTTTGATTAGCGAAGTGCGTAGCAATAACGCTGCTGACTAATTTCTACTAACTAGTCAGCAAGCAAAAAGCCGCTGTCGTGTTAATACACTGCAGCGGCTTTTTTGTGCTCGGTCTATTTCAATCACTAATTAATAAGCTCGTTTCTGTTTAGCGCCTCGGTACAAAATATCGGCAAAGTTAGCATCCGCCATTTCTCGATCAGCCAAGGCAACCGGGTCCAAATCAAAACGTGGTCGATGTAGTTGCTGGCTATTTCTCCGTGGGTTATCGCCACGTACCTGCAGCCAGTTATTTTGCCCGTAGGTTTGATAAACATCGGCTGCCATATAAGACTGGGTAGCAAAACCAATACGCCGATAATCACTGTTATTAGCTTGCGAATCGTGAATCACCCCGGGATGATGTAGGGACATTTGCCCTGGCCTTAATATGATATCCACAGCCTTAGATGCATCCACATTGCGCGCTACCTGGCCCCGAGTTAATAAGTTTTCCTCACCATAGGTATCATCGTGGACACGCAGGTAATGGTGGGAACCGGGAATCATGCGCATACAACCAGACTCTGGTGTGGCGTGGGAAAGAGCCAACCAAGGTGTAACAAAATTATTGTTATTCATACCCATATAGGTGCCATCTTGATGCCAACTAACAAAATGCGGTGTCTTTGGCTCCTTGATAAACATCACCGAGCCCCATAATGAAATATTGGGGCCTATTAAGTCTTCCACCACATCCAGTATGCGTGGGTGAAAGGCCAATTCGTCTAAACACATAAAAGCCAAATGAGGATTATTACGCTTTTCAGCATGACAATGTTCGGGGTGTTTGGCTTCCATGTCTTCAAAGCGCTGACGGTAATTAATGGCTTCGTCCTCACTCATAATATCAATGGGTGATAAATAACCTTCTTGACGATATTGGTCAATTTGCGCTGGGCTAAGTACTTTTGGCATGACAACTTCTCCTTATGCCTTGCAGCGGCTATTGTTGGCATCATAAAAAGGCCGCCAACTCAGTTGGGCTGGATAAGCCACGCCTTCTACCAATACTTCAAAACTAGCCGTATCCAGTAACTTGTCACCCCGCTGCATATCAACAAAAGCCAAACCTACCGCCGCCCCCATGGCATTGCCAAAGGCACCGGAGGTAATAAAGCCGATAGCTTTGCCATCCAGTAAAACAGGCTCGTTGTGGTACAGCAAAGGCTGTTCATCTAGTAATTTTACGTGGCACAGATAGGGGCCTTGTGCGGCGTCTTTACGTTCTTGAGCCGCTTCTTTACCGACGAAATTTTGTTCTTTATTACATAAGAAGCTCAAGCCCAACTGATGGGGCGCTTCCGTGTAAGCCAAATCATGACCCCAGTGTAAAAACCCCTTTTCTATACGTAAGGCGTTTAATGCTTCGCCACCCACCATCTGCAAATTCAAGCTATCGCCATGCTGTATTAGCTGCTCCATCACATGTTCAGCAAAGTCTGGCGTCACAAAAATTTCCCAGCCTAATTCACCAGTGAAGGACAAACGCTGTGCCCACACGGGGGCATGGCCGATATAGAAGGCTTGCCAAGTTTGGCAGGCAAAGGCCTCGTTACCAAAGTCAGCATCACTAACCCGCGTTAGCAACTCACGACTATCGGGCCCCATCAAGGCGAGCACACCATAAGCCGTAGTAACATCACGCAGGCGCACATCTTCGCCTGCTACAAGATGACGCTGTAGATGCTCACGGTCTCGGCGTGTACGCGCCATGGAACTCATCAACATATACTGTTCATCAGCGAAGCGTGCCACGGTGGCATCACTTTCTATGCCACCACGTTCATTAAGCATCAAGGTATAGGCAACCTGATCATTGCTGAGAGCCATATCTCTACTACACATACGTTGCATAAAGACTTCGGCATCCATGCCCTCCACCAGCAGCTTACCGAGCATGGAGTAATCCATCAGGCCCACACCTTGGCGAGCAGCTTGCTGTTCTGCTTGGGCATAATCAAACCAGTTTTGACGACCAAAGCTGTATTGGGTTACTGGCTCCACACCTGCCGGGGCAAACCAAATAGGACGCTCCCAACCCAGCACCTCACCAAAGCAAGCACCTGCCTGTTTAAACAGATGATAAAAGGGGGTCTTACGCAGATTACGTACCGTATTGCGCTGATCATTGGGCCAGTGCATAGCGTAAGTACGAGTTTCTGTTTCTGGCGCACGTTTTTGTAGATACAAATCCCGGGCTTGGAAGTTTTCGATACGGGCAGGATCCATATCATTCAGATCCATCGGTGGGTGGCCCTTAACTATCCACTGCGCCAAAGCTCTGCCTGCACCAGCGCCAGACTGAATACCCGTAGAATTCACCCCGGCCAAGACAAAGTAATTTTTTACCTCGGGTGCCTCACCTAAGGTAAAGCGGCCATCAAAGGAGTAGCTTTCTGGGCCATTAAAGAAGGTACGAATACCGGTGTCTTGCAATAGTGGCACCCTATTGAGCGCCATTTCCAGTACATCCATCACGTCTTCATCAACAAACTCCAACGAATCAAAGCAGAACTCTTGGGGTATGCCCTGCATGCCCCAAGGTTTGACCTTATTGTGGGCAAAGCCAAATAATAATTTGCCGGCATCTTCTTTGAAATAAGTGCAATCATCATAGGAGCGTAGGACAGGCAAATCTTTAGGCAAGTCGGCTATCTGATCAGTTACTAGGTAATAATGTTCGCAGGCGTGCAAGGCCACGCCAACCCCATTTTGGCGGCCTAGCTCTCGCGCCCACATACCTGCACAATTCACCACAAAATCGGCCTTGACGGTACCGTCAGCCGTCTCTACGCCAATGACCTTGCCTTGCTCTTCGAGCACGCGTTGCACTAGGGTTTGCTCAAAGATTTGTACTCCGTTTTGGCGCGCGCCTTTCGCCATAGCCATGGTCAAATCAATGGGGTTGATATAGCCATTACCCGGTACCCAAATACCACCTACTACCTGGTCGGGATTCATCATGGGCCACATAGACATGATTTCGTCCACATCCATATAACGAGCTTCTTCGTTATGCAGCAAGGCAAAATCAGCCTGGCGCTTTAGCTCTGCCATGCGCTCTGAGTTAGTAGCGATAGAGATAGAGCCTGGGCATTTGTAACCCGTAGCCTGCCCTGTCTCTTTCTCTAACTCCTGAAATAAATCCGAACCATACTGGGCAAAAGCCGTGGTAGCGTGGCCTCCCTGCAAGCGCCCAACCAAACCGGCCGCATGCCAGGTAGTACCACAAGTCAGTTGCTTGCGTTCTAATAATACTATGTCTTGCCAACCTTCTTTAGCCAAGTGATAAGCCACAGAGCAGCCATGGATGCCGCCACCAATGATGACCACACGGGCATGCTTAGGAAGTGTTTTATTCATGTTGGTGTCCTATGGTTCAAATAGTGGCAAGGGAATGAGTAAAGAGCTGCCCGCGATCGGGCAAGGAATCTTGGTAGTTAGCCAAGCGTAACAAGTGCCAAGCCATGGCATG
>CALKFY010000122.1 GCA_938084925.1 uncultured Pseudomonadales bacterium | reverse complement strand
TCCTTGATGTCCACACCTATTTTGAACTTGCCACAAACGGCAATCATGGGTATGCACAAGATTCAGGAACGCCCAGTGGCAGAAAACGGCCAGGTCGTTATTCGACCAATGATGTATTTGGCTTTGTCTTATGATCATCGCATGATCGATGGCAAAGAAGCGGTTCAATTCCTTGTTACCATCAAGGAACTTCTGGAAGATCCAGCCCGCATCCTGTTGGAAATCTAATCAAGAATCCAACCAGAATAACCGGTGCCCTGTGATCCAGGGCACTCTTATGTAAGAGAGTAGACTATGTCTCAAGAATTTGACGTTGTTATTATCGGCGGTGGCCCTGGTGGTTATGTTGCCGCTATCCGTGCTGCCCAATTGGGTTTGAGCACTGCTTGTGTTGAAATGTGGACCAATGACAAGGGGGCTACCGTATTGGGTGGTACTTGTTTGAACGTTGGATGTATCCCATCTAAGGCACTGCTTGGTTCCACTCATAAGTTCCATGAAGCCAAAGCTGACTTTGGTGTTCACGGTATCAGTACTGGCGAAGTGACTATGGATGTCCCAGCCATGATTGGCCGCAAGGAAGACATCGTTACCAAACTTACCACTGGCGTAGCCGGTTTGTTTAAAGCTAATGGCGTTACCTTGATTCAAGGTAAAGGCAAACTTGGCAAAGAACGTAACGTTACTGTTACCGCTGCTGATGGAAGTGTTTCTGAGATCAAAGCTAAGAATGTTATCTTGGCCTCTGGCTCTGTGCCAGTAAACATCCCGCCAGCACCACTAACAGAAGACGTTATCCTTGATAACGTGGGTGCTTTGAATATTACTGAAACGCCTAAGCGTTTGGGTATTATCGGTGGTGGTGTAATCGGTCTAGAAATGGGTACCGTATGGCAGCGTCTAGGTAGTGAAGTGGTTGTGTATGAAGCCATGGATACTTTCTTGGGTATGGCTGACAAAGACCTAGCCAAAGAAGCTGGTAAGCTACTGAAGAAGCAGGGCCTAGATATTCGTTTGGGTACTCTGGTAACTGGTACTGAAGTAAACGGCAAAGAAGTAACTGTCACTTCTAAAAATGCTGCTGGTGAAGAATCTTCCCAAACTTTTGACAAGTTGATTGTTGCTGTCGGCCGTAAGCCATACACAGATGGTCTTCTAGCGGAAGATTGTGCTGTACAAATGGACGAACGTGGCTTTATTCACGTTAACGAACAGTGTGCAACTGATGCCCCAGGCGTATACGCTATTGGTGACATAGTACGTGGCCCAATGTTGGCTCATAAGGCATCTGAAGAAGGCGTGATGGTTGCCGATATCATTGCTGGTCATAAAGCGCAAATCAACTATGACTGCATCCCATCTGTTATTTACACCCACCCAGAAATGGCTTGGGTTGGTAAGACCGAGCAAGAGCTAAAAGCCGAAGGCGTGGCTGTTAAAGTGGGTAAATTCCCATTTGCAGCTAGCGGTCGTGCTATGGCCGCTAACGAAACTGACGGTTTTGTAAAGCTGATTGCTGACGCAGAAACCGATCGCGTCTTGGGTTGCCACATCATTGGTCCACAGGCCTCTGAAATTATTGCGCAAGCTGTTATCGCTATGGAATTTGGTTCTAGCTCCGAAGATTTGGCTTTGACTGTATTCGCTCACCCAACCTTGAGTGAAGCATTGCACGAAGCGGCTTTGGCTGCTGACGGTCACGCGATTCATATCGCTAACCGTAAGAAGCGCAAGTAGGTCTGACTAGAGTCCGACCTGCAGCCATTGTAGAAATAAGAAAGCGGGAGCCTTGCACTCCCGCTCTGGCCCCGCCTTAATTGGCCGAGGGTGACTAACCTGCTGGTGTAAACCGGCTTTAAATTAACGATCAATCGTAACAGGCAATTCAATGAATCTGCATGAGTATCAAGGCAAGCAACTATTTGCCCAGTACGGCCTACCTGTTTCACAGGGTATCGCCGTTGATTCCGCCGAAGAAGCTATGGCGGCCTTGGATAAAATTCCAGGTAACCGTTGGGTAGTAAAGGCACAGGTACACGCCGGTGGCCGTGGTAAGGCTGGCGGTGTTGAGCTAATTTCTTCCAAGGAAGAAGCAGCTGCATTCGCAACTAAGTGGTTAGGCAACCGTATGGTTACCTATCAAACAGACGCAGCAGGTCAGCCAGTTTCCAAAATCTACTTGGAAACCTGCACAGATATCGCACAAGAACTATACCTAGGCGCGGTTGTTGACCGTTCTAGCCAGCGTATCGTGTTCATGGCATCCACCGAAGGTGGTGTTGAGATCGAAAAGGTAGCAGAAGAAACTCCAGAGAAGATTCTTAAAGCTGAAATCGATCCATTGGCAGGCGCACAGCCATACCAAGCACGCGACTTGGCTTTCAAGCTAGGCTTGCAAGGCGACCAAATCAAGCAATTTACTAAGATCTTCCTAGGTCTAGCACAATTGTTTGCTGATAAGGACTTGGCGCTTTTGGAAATCAACCCATTGGTTATCACTGACGCAGGCGACTTGCACTGCTTAGATGCTAAGGTTGTTATCGACTCCAACGCTGTATACCGTCACAAAGACATTCAAGCTATGCACGATCCATCTCAGGATGATCCTCGCGAAGCTGAAGCCGCTGCTTGGGAGCTTAACTACGTTGCCCTAGACGGCACTATCGGTTGCCTAGTAAACGGCGCTGGTCTAGCCATGGGTACCATGGACATCGTTGCACTGCACGGTGGTTTCCCAGCTAACTTCCTAGACGTAGGTGGCGGTGCCACTAAAGAACGTGTAGCAGAAGCCTTCAAGATCATCCTTTCTGATGACCGCGTAAAAGCTATTTTGGTTAACATCTTTGGTGGTATCGTACGTTGCGATTTAATCGCCGAAGGTATCATCGCTGCTGTTAAAGAAGTAGGCGTAGAAGTGCCAGTAGTAGTACGTTTAGAAGGTACTAACGCCGAGCTAGGTAGCAAGATCCTAGCCGAAAGTGGTTTAGACATTATCGCCGCAACTAGCCTAACTAATGCTGCCCAAAGCGTAGTTGCTGCTGCCGGAGGTGACGCATGAGTATCTTAATCGATAGTAACACCAAAGTAATCTGCCAAGGTTTCACTGGTGGTCAGGGTACTTTCCACTCTGAGCAAGCAATTGCTTACGGAACTAAAATGGTTGGTGGTGTAACACCAGGTAAAGGCGGTTCTGAGCACCTAGGTCTACCAGTATTTAACACTGTTGCCGAAGCTGTAGAAGCGACTGGCGCAGAAGCGACTGTTATATACGTACCAGCACCTTTCTGTAAGGACTCCATCTTGGAAGCTGCCAACGCCGGCCTGAAGCTGATCGTTGCCATCACCGAAGGCATCCCTACTCTTGATATGCTTGAGTGCAAAGTTAAGTGTGACGAATTGGGCGTACGCCTAATCGGCCCTAACTGCCCAGGTGTTATCACTCCAGGCGAATGCAAGATCGGCATCATGCCTGGTCACATCCACTTGCCAGGTAAGGTTGGTATCGTATCTCGTTCTGGTACTTTGACTTATGAAGCAGTAAAGCAAACTACTGATGCCGGCTACGGCCAGTCCACTTGTGTGGGCATTGGTGGTGACCCAATTCCTGGTTCTAACTTCATCGACATCTTGGC
>CALKFY010000121.1 GCA_938084925.1 uncultured Pseudomonadales bacterium | reverse complement strand
ACCATTGCCGCTATCGGTGGTTAGGTTGACATCGGGTATGGCTGGTTTGATGGTGTCCAAGGTGAATTGGATGCTTTGAGTGTCACCGATATTTCCAGCCTTGTCCGTTTGGCGTACTTCGACGTCATAGGCACCATCCACACTGCCATCTGTGGCCGGTGGTGTGTAGGTTTCGCTCCAATCACTAAAGCTGCCAGCTAGGTATTTGACGCGGTATTCTACCTTGGCGCCGGGTTCGGTATTGGTTGGGCCGGTGATGGCACCGGTGTTGGTGAGGGCGTCACTATCAAAACCCGTACCGCCATTGCTGGTATCCGTGCTTAACTGAGCATCCGGAGTGGCCGGTTTGATGGAATCCAAGGTAAATTGGGTGCTTTGAGTATCACCTATATTGCCAGCCTTGTCTGTTTGGCGTACCTCGACGTCATAGGCACCATCCACGCTGCCATCGGTTGCCGGTGGCGTGTAGGTTTCGCTCCAATCACTAAAGCTACCGGTTAGGTATTTCACCCGGTATTCTACCTTGGCACCGGGTTCGGTGTTGTTTGGGCCCGTGATGGCACCGGTGTTGGTAAGGGCGTCGCTATCAAAGCCCGCACCGCCATTGCTGCTATCGGTGGTTAGGCTAGCATCGGGTATGGCTGGTTTGATGGTGTCCAAGGTGAACTGGATGCTCTGAGAGTTACCTATATTACCAGCCTTGTCCGTTTGGCGTACCTCAACGTCATAGGCACCATCCACACTTCCATCGGTGGCGGGTGGCATGTAGGTTTCGCTCCAATCACTAAAGCTGCCAGCTAGGTATTTAACGCGGTATTCTAGCTTAGCCTCGGTTGCTATATTGGTAGGAGCTGAAATAGCCCCGTTATTGGTTATTTGATCGCTATCAAAGGCGCTTTTGCCATTGGAGGAATCGGTTGTTAAATAGGCATTGGGAGTGGCTAAAGGTGCCGCTTTACTTGTCGAAATAGAAGCTACTCCAACGGCTCCTAGTATGCCGGGTAGAAAGCCGATACCACCGGCCGCCGGTTCAACTTCTGCTATAGATGATCGTCCATAAGTTTGTACTGAATCTTGCCAGTGGTCTAATAGACTCTCATCTAGAGCCCCATTGGCTTGCATAATTTGCGTCAAAGCCGATTGACTACCTTGAGTATAAACGATGCCTATATCGGCGGAAGCATTCACGCTAGCCTGCGCTGCATCAAGCTGGTGGCCGGCACCAGAATCGCTAGCTAAGGTGATATTACACTCGCCACTACTGCATGCTACAAAGTAGTTCTCTAAGACGATGGGATTGCCATGTTGGTGATAAATGGTTAGATCGTTAGCCTCCTTCATAGCAACAAGGTTTTGTAAAAAATGCTCTTGACCATTGGTTGTCACAAGCAACTCGTAATGAGCGCCAGCTTCCATACTGAGTACATTGTTTACTGGGTCTAGGGCGATCTTTGATACCTTGCCTTGGAGTGTTTTTTGTATCCATATTTCTGTATTAGCAGCCATCTTATTTTCCTTATAAATGGTAATTGAAGAACGACTGCATTCTGTTCTTGAGGTAATACTTTTCTAATTGCTATGTACGTTTTTTCTAGCTAATCGGGTTGTGTCAGCACATGAGCGCTAGCCCAGTACTCGATAGGTGTCGATCTCGGTGTCATCCGCCAGTAGCATTTGTTGCAATTGGTGAGCTTCGCCCTCGTACCAGCTATCAATGGTGAGGGTTTGTTGTTCTAGCTGTTGGTTTTGTAAGTGTATTTGTAAGTCGTCCCCTTGGCGCTCAAAGCTTAGGTGGCTAAGGTCTATGTCATCCCCAAACTGCAGCACGTCAAGGTGTAGACTGTTGCTTGCATCCTGGTTATCAAAGTCACGGATAACGTCGTTGCCATCGCCCCAGTTCCAATGATAGGTGTCATTGCCACTGCCACCAGAAAGCCAGTCATCGCCAGCATTACCGTATAGGTGGTCATCGCCCTGATCGCCCTTGACAAAATCTCGGCCTTGGCCACCGTACATATGATCGTTGCCTTGCTTTCCTGCTAGTGTGTCGTGGCCATTGCCCCCATACATCCAATCGTCACCTTTGCCGCCGTCGACATAATCAGTGCCCCCTTGGGCATGGATATGCACAGCTTCTTGTTTAGCGTAGGCACTGATAACTTCACCACGATCGCTACCAAACAAGCGCTCAAGCTCACTTAAGTACAAATCCACCATAGTGGCGCCAGCGTCGTCATTGATTAGGTAACCGGTATCAAAGCCATCACCACCTTGTACTTCGTCCCAACGGTCAAAGTGAATTTCATCGTAGCCAGCACCTCCATTAAGTGTATCCGCGCCAGCGCCGCCTTTAAGTGTGTCGTGGCCTGCATCACCGTTTAGTACGTCATCATGTTTTGTGCCTTCTAAGTAATCTTGACCGTTGCCGCCACTAGCAATCACCGCCTGGTTTTTGTCGCGGGCGGTAATGAGGTCATTGGCATCGCCAGCAATCAGACGCTCAAGGGAGGTTTTTTGTAGATCGATGGAAGCCACGGTGTTCGCTTGTGACTGCATAAAGCCCACGTCATAACCTTCACCACCTTGTACTTGGGTATCTTGCTGGTCAAAATAGAGCGTGTCATTGCCTGCGCCGCCATCTAGCTTGTCGGCACCGGCACCACCTTTGAGGGTATCGTGGCCAGCTTCACCAAACAGTTGGTCATCGTGGTCGCTGCCTTCTACATAGTCGGCGCCATCATTGGCATAAATGGTGACGGCTTGCGTGTGGTTGAAGGCGGTTAGTAGGTCGCCACTAGTATCACTATAGAGAATTTCTACAGAAGCCTTCGTGAGGTCAAAGTTGATATGCTGCTCATTGTTAGCGTTTAGGTGACCGATATCGATGCCTTCACCACCATCAACTAGGCTATCAGAAATGTCAAAATACAGGGTGTCATTGCCTTGGCCGCCTTGTAGCTGGTCACTGCCAAGGCCACCTGTCAGTACATCGTTACCGTCGTCACCCCTTAACAGGTCATTGTGCTGGCTGCCTGTAAGGGTGTCTGCGCCGGCGCCTGCCTGGAGGTTTGCAGCCTGTTGTAGTTCACTAGCATTTAGCGTGTCGTTACCGGCCTGGCTAAACACCCGCTCAAGGTTAAGGTCATGCAAGTTTACTGTTACGGTTTCGCCACTTGCGGATTGCAATATGCCTGTATCATAGCCTGTGCCTCCATCTACCAGAATATCGGCACTGTCAAAGGTGATTTGGTCATTACCGTCGCCACCTGTTAGTTGGTCGGCACCGGCACCGCCATTCAGCACATCGGTGCCAGCTTCACCATGGATGATATCATCGCCAAGGCCACCTAGTATGATATCCGCCCCGTCATTGGCGTAGACTAAAATGGCTTCGGTTTTGAGGTGTGCTGTGACAAGGTCACTACTGGTATCACCGTATAACACCTCCAATGAGCTTTTGGTGAGGTTGATGCTGGTATTTTCTTGGCCTTGGGCATCAAAATATCCGGTATCTGTGCCCTCACCCCCTAGCACCATAGTATCAAAAGCATCAAAGTACAGGTGATCATCACCAGCGCCGGCATCTAGCCAGTCTGCATGCATACCACCGTGCAGAATATCATCTCCAGCACCGCCAATTAACTGATCTCGGCCTTCCCCTCCAGAGAGGGTGTCGTTGCCTAAGCCACCAGTGATAGTGTCATTGCCTGCGGCGGCCTCGATATACACGCGCTCGGTTTTGCCTACTGCAGTGATGGTGTCATCACCACCTTTAGTGTAGACAGTTTCCAAGGATTGGGAGTGCATATTAACCTGCAGGTTGGCGGTGTCGCTACCAGTGAATAAGGCAGTATCATATCCAGCGTTACCATTAATATTTTTATCATTTTCATCCCATAATAAAACATCATTACCCGCGCCTCCAGCTAAAGTATCGCTACCGGCGCTACCCATAATAATGTCATCACCGTCACCACCGGTAAGGGTATCGTCGCCTGTGCCACCATCCACCATAACATCCTGTGCGTGGCCAATGATTAGGGTATCGTTGCCGTCCTGGGTAAAATACCCTTGATAACGTGTATCGCTGGCTACAGTGGTGCTGGTTTGGTTTTGCTCATCAAACCAATATTGGTGGCCAGACTGGCCTTTAATGGTGAAACCCTCATAGGTATCAAGCTGCACCCCGTTGCCCACACTTAGGCCCACATCGGCTAGCGCCTTCTGCTGACCCGATGTGGTGGTGTAGGTACCAAAACCAAATACCTGGTTACCAGCCAAAGTAGTTTGCTGTCCGTCACTGGTGAGGCTGATTGAGGCAATGTCTAGATTGGTTAGGGTATTGTATTCATCCCAATCGGTAATCGCATCCTGGTCTTTATCTTGCCAAATACCAAATTGATCCCATTGGGCATCGTTGCTATCTAGCAGGCCATCGTTGTTGCTATCAAAATAGGCCAAACCCTGCAGGTCTGTTTGGGCGCCTTCGACATAACTAACAAAACTGAGTTCGTTATGGGCCTCAATAACTCCATCGCGGCCTATGTCAAAGGCCAAGAAACCATCATCGGCGCTAACCCAGCCCATCTGATAATAATAATCGTCGTCAAAAATATCGTAATAGGCAGGGCTGTCATTAAGTCTCACTAGCTCCACGCCATCACCATCGAGATCGAGGACCACGGGCTTGCCGTTACCGTCGCCACCGCCACCGCCACCGCCACCGCCACCACTTCCTCCACCTTCACTCCCACCACCTTCACCACCACCGCTATTGGCATCTCGCTCGGCAATACGCCTAGCAATCTCCGCATCGGCGTCGGCTTGGCTCACTTGGCCTGCACCGTCTCCAATCTTTACCGCTGCGCCATCGGTTACCAGATAGCCATTACCCAAACGATCACTAATAGTGCTGTAGACGGTATCGCTGGCGCCCAATATGGCTTCGGTTACTAGGGCGTTGGCGACGTTGATTTTGGTTTGTGACTGAGTGTTTAGGTGAGCGTTGATATCGCTTTGGTTGGTGTTGCTAAGGTTTTGTATGTTATTACTATTTTCTACTATTTTGAGGGGGTGGCTAGTGTTATCACCGAACCAAATATCAAATAGCTTTTCACTTGATGTATGCTCAAGGGTTGCATTTGAACCTGGTACATGAAGATTGTTGGTAGTAATAAACGAATTTACTGCTTGTTCAAGCCCTGCAGATTTGGCCAAAGCCATAGCTACAGTATTAGAATTTTGGTCATCATTGCCACCGAAAAAGTCAGTTGCCGAGCCCACCGCTAGGTCAATCGTCATGTTAGCAAAAGCAGAAGATACTTTGCTTAAAACACTAGTTTTAGAACCAATATCAAATTCAGGAACTGTTCCTGCCACGGCGTCTGTTAAGGGTAAATTATAATCATATCCTTCGGAATTAATACGATTAGCTTCATCAATCATTAGGTCAAGTTTAGCCTGTACTTGAGCATCAGACCCCTGGAAAACGTCCCGTGTGATATGAGGAGTGTCACCTGGTTTATATCTGTCTCTGGACTTATCCCATTCCTTATATTCAACATGTAGGTCATCTTTTAGTAAGCTGATAAATCCTTGCTTTTGTGGAAAGCCACTAAGAGCCCACTCTTGCCCAGAGTCGTCTTCATACACCCAATACATGTGCTGTGAGGTGCCGCCCGTCCCGTCTACATCCCGTGCCTTTATCATTAGCTTAGCCATGGTGATATCTCCTCATATTGGCTGTTAATCTCAATAGGTCTGAATTCTCATTTCTACTTCTAGGAAGGTGCTCAAGTTTGTTTCTGTATCAAAGTGAACCTGTATGAGCCAAGATTCACGATAAAAAAAACTGTCGTCTTTTTCGAAATAACTAAGAACAATATGGTCGGAATTCAAACCTGATGTTGGTATCCAACCTCCTGCACTTTCAATATCCTTCTTTATCATCTCGATATTTGTTCCCTCAGGATAAAGTGCGTCAAGTGCTTGTTTGGCTTCTGCAGCTGTGCGGTATTTTTCGAAGTAAAAGCCTACCTTATTTTGATAGATGTAATAACGCCAAAATTTGGAGTCATAAATCATAAATGAACCTACCACCAAGGCCACGCTAACGACACTTACCAAGAACATGCGGAGCAATCTCTTAAATAATTCACCCCAGGTGACCCTTAGCGTTGGCTTGTTATTGTTATTTGACATACTAGTACCTTTTATTTGATTATTTAGCGAAGGTTGAGCGTGCTATCAAAAAGCACTTATATTCACAATATCAGTCATTATTTACCCCTTTAAAATAACCAGTAATAAAAGGCATGCCACCAATCACCTTCGGTGCGTTGGTACGCTAAAAATGGCCGTTCACTTTCATTCACCACCACCTCAAAGTTGATGGTAATATTTTGTAATTCATCCACACCTTGGGGTAGGCAGTAGAATTCCATATTGCCTGCGCCTATATATTTTCTAGTACGGCACTCAAAGAGCAAATCTGTCCCTAAGAAGTAGTACTGTTTGTTTGTTGTTGGTGCTACAGGAAGCTCTGCGCTAGCACCTTGCCCCCTTCATACCCTTTCTTCATATGCGACCCTATTGCTGCTGTTCAGCAAAGTGTATCGAGAGTAGCTTTTGTTACGATCATCGTAAAAACGTGTTAACTGTAATTCCGATGTGGCAACCTCAAAGCCGAGTTTAGTGTACTAGGCCAGACTGCCTGTGTTGGCTTAGCGCTGTGCTTATCTTGGCTCTTGTAGTTGGGTTTATGCACGCTAGCCTCCAATGGCTATTTTTTATTCTCCTACTAATATACATAGCACAGTTTTATACTATTGCATGCGCAGGTGTTATTCTGGGAAGTATTTAAGAATTATTCTGACAGAGAGCTAGGTGTAGTATTTATGATTAGACAACGCTTGTTTTTACAGTGAGCTCGCTATAAATGTTGTAGAGGTTGAATTAAGCTGCGCCACAAGGCCACATACCAAGGTGGTGGCGGCACAAATTCCATAAAGGGCTGCTGGCTTTCGTCCACCACGGCTTTTACCTGCACGTGCAGGTTGTCTAAGCTGTCTACGCCGTTGTTCCATTGCCTCAGATCTTGGGGGACGCATTGAAATGTGATAGGGAGTGGCTTGTTTGTTCTTTTAGAAATTCCGTAGTTTCTAGTAAAACAATTCATATTCAGTTGAGTGTTTAAAAAATAATACTTTTTATTAGTGGTGCCATAAGCAGGTATAAGGCCTGTGCGTCCTGCCCCCCCCGAGGCAAAGCCTATTTCCGTGTGATAGCCTTTCTGGAGGCTAGATACTAAAGTCAGGCGGGTGTAGCTGGTTGGCTTTTTATCTTGGAAGCGGGCAAAGGTGATTTCAGAATCGACATACTCCCAACCACAGCGATTTTTACCAGCAAAATCGAGGGGCACCCGCACCTTAAATTTACCCGTTAGACCTACTTCACCACGTACCGTCAGGGAGGTTTTACGGCTGCCGGTGTTCCAGTCTTTGCGGGTGCAGTCATCATTAAAATCGGTGGAACGAAACCACGACAGCACCCTGGCTTGCAAGCGCGGGTCTAGATCACCTTCAACGGTAATGTAACGATCGGCAATCGGTAGTGGCGGCACCACCGGTGGGAAGAAGTAATCATATAATTGTATGACCAGCCAAATGCCGAGCACCAACATCACTAGCTGAAACTGCCAGCGCCGCCACCAGTGCGTGAAGAGGCTGGTTTTGTGGATATTCATGATGTAAACCTTCAATAAAATTGGTAGTTTGAGGCTTTAAAAGCCGCCTTCGTTATGTTTTATGTGCTCAAAAAAAGGTGCTAGTTTAAAATCAGCAGTAACTCTTCCGCGTCTGTTTGAATTGGGATCTATTCGCCCTGTTGTATCGGCTTGCCAGTCGGTAATTTTTATCCAAATGCCTTGGCCTGTTGCGGTGTTTGGGTGTGCAGGAAATAGCCGGGTGTTAGGTTCGTTTTTGCCGGCTATATGTGTTTGCTGAGCTATGTAATCAACTGACAAGCCAGTGGCATTAGCAACTAGTTGTTGCATGTCGTCCATGTTGAGATTGTGCTGTTCGGCGTGTTTGTCGTAGCGGCCTAATGCGCCTATGTTTTTAAACCTCAATAGGGCATGGCGTGGTTGGTAGGCACCTATGATGTCGAGGGTACGTTGCACTGCATCTTCGTTTACACCTTTGATCAATATGGTGCCTGTATTGAGAATCATGGAGCGCCCCAAAACATTGTGTATGGCCTGCTGTTTTTTCTGTGCACAGGCTAATTGATCGATTTGTTCATACCAGTGGTCCTTGTCTGCACCATTAAAAGATATATAAACATGGCGTAGCCCTGCTTGATGAAGGCGATTAACATAAGACTCCTGGGCAAGGCGTAGGCCGTTGGTGAGCAGCACGACACGGTGCCCTAGTTGCTTTATGCTGGTTATGATTTCAGGTAGGTCATGGCGCAGGGTGGGCTCACCGCCTGCTAAGCGTATATTGGTGCGTTTTGGTAACTGCTTTAAACACGCTAACAAGCGCGGGATGTCCATATCAGCTATGTCTCGATTGGGGAGATAACAGTTATTACAATGCATATTACAACGGTGTGTAATGTCTACCATTAGGGTTTCAAAGTAATTATCGCTGGGGTTTATTATTTGCATCGCATGGTTTTCTCTTGTTTGTGGGGTTGGTTGGCAAATCTTGCAGATCTAGTAACAGCGCAAGCCGGGGCTGTGTGCCCGGGTTGTGTACGGTGTGGGGCCATGCAGTGTTAACAAACCAGATTTCTCCTTGTTGCATATCCAAGTCGAAATGATTGTTTTTGGTGTTGATAGTGAAAGTTTGATTGCCTGCTAGCAGGGCAATGGCCCGGTTTTGCAGTGGATCATCAATGTGTAATGGCAGGCTTGCGCATGGGGCTAGTGAGCTTATTCTAATACGATCCAGAGGGCCAAGTGTTGTTGTAAGCGTGTTGACAATGGACAAACTAGGGTTGGGTTGGTTTTTGTCGTTTACGGCTGGGTGTATTTGTAACTGGCGATAATGTTGATAAAGATAACTCTGATGGTCAGTAGGAATGTTGCGTGCTTGGCGTTGAAAAATGGCGTGCTGTAGGGTGTTGTGAGCAGAATTAAAATAATAATCTGTTAGTTGTTGCTGTAATTTCTTGTCCAGTTCCCCTAAATACAAACACATTGGACGCTGCCTGGCGATGGCGAGTTGTTTGAGTTGTTGGTTGGTGTAGTTGTTCATGGAGGGGAATGTAGTTAAAGCTTGAGGGCGTAATTGGCGCCAATAGCGTTAAAGCGTGCTTTGCGTAGAAAGTGATCGGTGCGTTGGATGTTTATGCCAGAAGTTACATGGATCATGATTTCATTGCTGTTGCGGGCCTGTGACCATTTAATAGCAGCGCTAAGTAAGCGAATGGCTGTGCGCCCGCCAATTGCATTGGAGCGATAATGTTGGCGCACATAGAAAGAGTAAACCGTGGTAAGTAAAACATCAGTGCCTACCATGTACTCACCAATAGCACAAAAGAGAAAGCCAATAGGCTGTTGCTTATATTCAACTATTATCAATGCATGAGTTTGAGGGCTGTCAATGGCTTGCCTAAATAGCTTGTCACGTTTGGCAAAGCTATAGGGAATGTCAGCGAATCGAGATTCGGCGTGTAGCTCCAAAGACACGGGGCGCAAAAGAGCAAAGTCCTGCTCGTTATTAGCAAGGCGGATAGTCATTTTATCCGATAGAGAGGGGTGGTTAGCCATTGGTGTTCCTTATCGATAAAGCTACACAGGTGGTTATTTAGTCTAGTTCAAGATGTTGTAGTCGCAAGCAGGAGCTTATTTCTTGTGAGTGGACCCGACCCCAGCTACTCGGTACCACAGACTGGATAGTAGGGCAGGTTCTTAGTGCTAACTAACTACTGGTTCCACTAGCAGAGGTCAGGCATCTAAAAGGCAGGAGCCAGACCCCGTCACTGCCAGTCAAAGTCCCTTTTCTCACCTTTTTGTCACTAATTTACAAAAAGCTATTGCGCTTTGTTTTGGTTTGGCTATAATACGCCTCCCTTGATTGAGGTGAGGCCAGAAAGGTCTTAGGAAGGAAAGATTTAGTTCTTTCAAATCAAGGGTTTAGGAGGTTTTCTTGAAAACGCCTAA
>CALKFY010000120.1 GCA_938084925.1 uncultured Pseudomonadales bacterium | reverse complement strand
CAACAAACTCATTGCCGAGGATGATTTCTCTTTCTTCCTGCAACAAACTCATGATACATCACTCTTTTCTTGCGGGTTTTTGACTTGTTGCTGGATAAAATCGTCTAGCATGTCTAAACCTGTGTTCAAATCAATCTGGTGACAAACAATGTCAAAGCCGTAGTTTTTGTACTTAGGCACAATGTCTTCTGCGTTGCCGGTACCGACGATTAGGTTACCGCCAATCATCATCACCACATCGTCCAAACCCTTGTACTCAGCTTTCAAGGCTTTGACTTCACGGCCCCAGCCTTCGGCTTCGCCATTAAGGGAAGAGATCAATAAAATCTCGGCGCCGGTTTCAATTACCGCGTCAAAAAATTCTTCTAAATAGGTGTTAACCCCTAGGTTAAACACCTCATAGCCTCGAGCTTTTAGCGAAAGATCGATGAGTCGGTTGGCGACAACATGTATATCGTTGCCTATGACGCCTGTCACTACCTTCATGGTGGTTGTTTGCCTTGAAAAAACGAAAGGCCGAATTATAGCAAAATCTTGTAAGAAAAATGTTAATTAATGGTAGAATATGGACGCTTATTTATACCAATTCCCCATCAATAACCTGCCAATAGCCACTCAATGGACCCGTTTATGACATTTTTTACTGCTGATTTCTGTGATGACCACAACGACAAGGTAAACGTACTAGCCGCTGGCTTTGCCAACTACGGTGGCGTAGACAAGTGCGAAGGCGAAATTGTCACAGTAAAACTGGATAAACATAACGGTGACTTGATCAAATTGCTACGTGATGTAGACGGTACCGGCAAGGTAGTCGTGGTAGATGTTGATGCAGAATATTATGCCGTAGTTGGCGAAAACTTAATGAAGTTTGCTCATCAAAATCACTATGCAGGCATCGTCATCAATGGCTACGTACGTGATACCCAGCAGATCGAAGATATCCCCGTAGCCCTATACGCTTTGGACACCTGTCCACGCAAGTACATGACCCCATTAGCTGGTGAAGTAAACGTAGCAGTAAGCTTTGGCGGCGTGGACTTTATCCCAGGCCAATATTTATACGCTGACCGTGACGGCATTATTGTTACCGAACAGCCGATTGTTTAATACTTTCGGGGTCTGGGGGCCTGCCCCGTGAGCATAGCGAATGCTTTGGGTACCTTCGGCCTGACCCCAAATATCAAAATATGTCAGTTAGTCACTCGCTTCGTTTATGGGGCTGGTTCTCTCTGATCTCCATATATTTCAAAACATATTTCCTCTGCTAGACTGAATACAGGTTATGAATTCATGGAGGAAAACATGCCTGTTATCTCAATGTTCTACGGAATTATTGTTCGTATGTATTTATTGGACAATAAGCACCATCATTTGCCTCACATACACGCTAGGTATGCTGAATATGAAGCGTCAATTGCTATTTCAGATGGATCTGTGCTGGCTGGCGAACTACCTCGTAAACAGCTAAGATTAGTTTTAGCTTGGATAGAGCTTCATACTGATGAATTGCTAGCGGACTGGGAGTTGGCTAGCGCTGGCGAGCTGCCATATAAAATAGATCCGCTATAAGGTGTTCAAATGTATTGGGACGTAAAGTTAGTAGAGCCTAAACCTGATTATGTAATCTACGTTGAAATTGAAGACGGGCGTAAAGGCTTGTTTGATATGAAGCCTTATTTGGATAAAGGGCGTTTTAAGGAGCTCGTTGATACCAATTACTTTAAGCAAGTCGGTATTTTTATGGGTGCTGTATGTTGGCCCAATAAACAGGATATTGCCCCGGAGTCTCTGTTGGCTGAACTTACACCAATGAAAAACGAACCTAACGAACACTAATCATAGGTGACCTATGACAACAATATTGGGCCAAGACGGCCAGCCGCGCTGTGGTTGGAGCGGCGCTGCACCGGAATTTCCAGACTATCATGAAACGGAATGGGGCTTTCCGGTTGACGATGATCAGCGCTTGTTCGAGAAGGTTTGCTTGGAGAGTTTTCAGTCGGGTTTGAGTTGGCGCACTATTTTGGTCAAACGCGAGAATTTTCGGGCGGCTTTTGATGGTTTTGATTTTAATAAAGTGGCCCACTATAACGAACAAGACGTAGAACGCTTGCTTCAAAATGCGGGCATTGTGCGCCACCGTGGCAAGATCGAAGCAGTTATCAATAATGCCAAGCGTGCTCAAGAATTAGTGTTAGAAGCTGGCTCTTTGGCGGCCTTTTTTTGGCGTTTCGAGCCACAGACTGAAAACCTAGCCGACCCACAAACTGTATCCATCACCGATGAGTCTATTGCCTTGTCCAAGGCGTTGAAAAAACGCGGCTGGAAATTTGTCGGCCCCACCACGGCCTATGCGTTTATGCAGGCCATGGGTTTGGTCAATGATCATGAGCATGACTGCGTTGTGAGAACCAAGGTTGCCGAAGCTCGTAAGCGCTTTGTGTGCCCGTAGGTAATAAACTGGCAGAACGTGACTTGAAGCCGAGTCAACAGGTTAGCGTTGTTTTACATTTACCTTGGCCTAGTTAACACAATCTTCCAGTGCAATCGATATATCGGTAATGACTTCTTTGGTTAAGGCAAGGTAAACAAAGCGATGCTTACCACCTAGGGTTAGCAATGGTTTTTGATTGTCCGTGTTGCAAACATAGCTCACCAATGCTGGCATCATGGTGAGGGCAAAAACATCCCCTTCTATTGCTTCTTGCGGTACCGCAATGTGGAAGGTGCGACTAAAAGTGGTTTCGTTTATATCAGCCGCGACTAGCCGAGTGGCATCATCAATGACCAGCGGTATAAGGGGTTGCATGGTATCATGCAGATAGCCCAGTTCTTGTTCAAGGTTGCGTTGGTTGGCGCTAATACTGCTGGTAAGCAATAGCCCTAGAATCAAGGTGCCGAGTTTGTTGATTATCATTATGTTTGTTTCTCTCTTCAAGTGAAGCCTAGGCTAATTCAGACTAAAGTAATTAATTTTAAAGTTCTACCGGCGTATGATTAAATGCTCTGAGCTTTGCTAGAGCAGCGGCACCGCC
Organism: uncultured Pseudomonadales bacterium; assembly: GCA_938084925.1. Taxonomy (GTDB): domain Bacteria; phylum Pseudomonadota; class Gammaproteobacteria; order Pseudomonadales; family Balneatricaceae; genus Njordibacter. The sequence continues at coordinate 826 of CALKFY010000120.1, read as the reverse complement.
AATTGCTGCCAATCTCTGTTTTTGCGAGTCAAAAGCCAGTTGGTTAGCGGCTTCTAAATCTAGCATCTGATCTAAAATTTTGCCCAATTCCTGCTGCTTATTGGTATTAATACCCACCAGGTCACTTTCTTCGTAGGGGTCTGTGGCAACATCAAATAGCTGTTCCGGCCAGTCACCAGCATAACGCGTGAGTTTGTGTGAACCTTGCTGAACAAGGGCAAAGCCTGTAGGGCTACCGCCATCGTGGTATTGGCTTAGCACAGGTCGCTGTGGATCTGGGTGCTGAGCTAAGTCTAACATCGAGGTGGCTTGCCAAGGTTGTGCAGGCTGGTTCGAATACCCAAGTATGGCGTGCTCTATGGTAGCACCCACGTCCGTTAAATTAACGTTGGTGTTATTGTTACCTGTTGTTCCTTGCAGAGCTGGGCCCTTGATAAGCATGGGAATACCAACGGAATCTTCGTACATTACTGACTTGCACCACCAACCACGGTTGCCTAGCATGTCGCCATGGTCGCTAGTAAAGATAATGGTCGTGTCTTCGGTAAAACCGTTGCTTTCTATACTCTCAAGCAGCTGCCCAACCATGTCATCAATCATGGCGCACAAGGCCCAATAGTTGCGCCTTGCTTGGTGACGAGTTTGCTCGTTGAAATGATCGTCGTAGGCCCAAAATTTGCGCATTTGTTGCAGTACAGGGTGGTTTTCATTTACTTGAATAGGGTCGGGTATATCTGCTTCGGCTATTAGGTCAAAATACTTCTGTGGCGCACTTAAAGGGTAGTGAGGCGATACCAAGGAGACGGACAAAGCAAAGGGCTTGCTG
>CALKFY010000119.1 GCA_938084925.1 uncultured Pseudomonadales bacterium | reverse complement strand
CCAGTTCACCTTGGACACCATCAAACCAGCCATACCCGATGCTAGCCTAACCACCGATAGCAGCAATGGCGGTGCGGGCTTTGATAGCGACGCCCTTACCAACACCGGTGCCATCACGGGCCCAACCAATACCGAACCCGGCGCCAAGGTAGAATACCGCGTCAAATACCTAGCTGGCAGCTTTAGTGATTGGAGCGAAACCTACACACCACCGGCCACAGATGGCAGTGTGGATGGTGCCTATGACGTCGAGGTACGCCAAACGGACAAGGCTGGTAATATAGGTAACTCTCAGAGCACCCAGTTCACCTTGGACACCATCAAACCAGCCATACCCGATGCTAGCCTAACCACCGATAGCAGCAATGGCGGTGCGGGCTTTGATAGCGACGCCCTTACCAACACCGGTGCCATCACGGGCCCCACCAACACCGAACCCGGTGCCAAGGTAGAATACCGGGTGAAATACCTAACCGGTAGCTTCAGTGATTGGAGCGAAACCTACACGCCACCGGCAACCGATGGCAGAATGGATGGTGCCTATGACGTCGAAGTACGCCAAACGGACAAGGCTGGAAATATCGGTGACACTCAAAGCATCCAATTCACCTTGGACACCATCAAACCAGCCATACCCGATGTCAACCTAACCACCGATAGCGGCAATGGTGGCACAGGCTATGATAGTGATACCCTCACCAACAGCAGCGCCCTCATTAGCCCAACCAATACCCAAACCGGAGCCAAACTGGAATACCGCCTGAAATATCAAGATGGAAGCTTCAGTAACTGGAGCGAAACCTACACGCCGCCATCAACCGATGGCAGCGTGGATGGCACATACACTGTCGAAACACGACAGACCGATAAGGCCGACAATGTGAGCGACACACAAACCATTCAGTACACTTTGGACACCACCCAACCTGTGGTCCCGAATACAATGTTAGTTACTGATTCTGGTGTTGTCGGTGATAGCATTACTAATGATGCTTCATTATCCACCCCAGCTAATGCTGAAGCTAATGCACTAATAGAATACCGCGTAAAACTTAATAATGGCGCTTTCAGCACTTGGAGCAGCGCCTATACACCACCACAAGTGGATGGTGCCTACTTAGTGGAAGTGAAGCAAACAGATATTGCTGGCAATACTGGTGCTATTCAGGGCCTTAACTTTGAATTAGATACAACTGGGCCGAGTTTGGTAATCAGAGGCAATGGTGCCGAAAATGATAGCGGCCAGCGGTTGATTAGCTTTGAGTTCTCTGAAGCAGTTACAGGCTTTGAAGAGTCTGACATAAACATCGCCAACGGGGAAATTGTGGCGGGTAGCCTATCCGGATCAGGTGCCAACTACACCCTATTGGTAACGCCAGACCTTGCCGAAGGGCATAGCAATGTGGCCATTGATGTCGCTACGGCTGCCGCATTTGATGCTAGTAATAACGGAAATGGCAGTGCTGCTAACACCACCACATTGGATATGCTGGCAAACGTATCAGGATTCCCCAGTGCTGATATAACCAACTGGGATACAGCCCACGCCACTAGTGCCGAATTAACCTTTGATAGTCTAAGTAGTTTTAATCAGGACATTGGCAATTGGAATACCGCACAGATAACCAATATGAGCTGGATGTTTAAAAATGCTTTGGCATTTAATCAAAACATCAACCAATGGGACGTATCCAGTGTGGCCAATATGAAAGGCACTTTTGCGGCGGCGACAGCTTTTAACCAAACCTTAACCACTTGGGATACACAAGCAGCTACCAGCATGGCCATCATGTTCTACGGGGCAACGACCTTTAATCAAGATATAAGTACCTGGGACACCTCTAAAGTAACCAGCATGAATGGTATGTTCTCCTCCGCTGCCAATTTTAATCAGGATATCAGTGCCTGGGACATCTCTAGTTTAGAAAATGCCGCTGACATATTAAGTAACAGTGGGATGAGCATGGCCAATGTAGATTTACTGTTGAGCGGCTGGGCCAAATTGGATAAAAGCACGGGTGAAACTGCCATTAACACTAATCTAGTGTTTGGTTTTGATGAGCTAGCCTATAGCAATGCTACCGCTTTGCAGTACCTCACAGACCAATATAATTGGACATTTACCGGAGGCAGCCTGCAATCAAGTGCAGAAGTTGGTAGCAATGAAGCTAATACTATTGATCAAAGCGCTACAACGATTGCTCAAGTAATACATGGTCTTGGGGGCGATGATGTATTATCTGGTGGCAGCGCTAATGATCTACTAGTAGGCGGAGCGGGAAATGACACGCTTACTGGAGGTGCCGGTTCAGATACCTTTGATTACGGGTTTAGCAATGCTGGCAATGATGTCATTACCGATTTCACAATAGGTGCAGGAGGCGATGTTTTGGATCTGAAAGATTTACTTGAAGGCTATAATACCAGTGAACTTGAACATTACCTTAGCCTTGAGGCTAGCTCTGGAAACACTTTAATAAGCGTAGATGCAGACGGTGTGAATACCTCGACGACATTGGTAACCATCACCTTGCAAGGTGTAACCTACAACAGCGACTTGCTAGATGATTTAGTAAATGATGGCAACATATTGTTGGTTTGATACCCTAAGCTGGAAACTGCCTTCTGCTAGTGGGGTCACGACCTAATAAGTGCCTGGTCCGGTATTACAAACTAGCTCATGGCACGGGAGTAGCTGGGGCACCCAATACACTCGCTACGCTCATGGGGCGGGCCTCAGACTCCTTTACCTGCAGACCTGCAGTAAAATCCAGTACCGTGTGTTTGGTTAGGGATTGGAATCAGACACCAATTGTGCCGCGTCAGGTCTGCTCAAAAACAAGTTCATGCCACATGCCGATACATTAGGCTGGCACGATTGGGGTCTGATCCCAATTTATGAGAAGGCATGATGTGCCAATTACGCGCCAACAATATGTCAGTACCGGGGTCTGACCCCGCCTACTCCCGTACCACCGGCTAGCTAGTGGCAGACCCCATACACCTACTTTTTGACCTTTTTGTGATTAATTTTCAAAAACCTATTGCGCTTTAATTTGGCTTGGTTATAATGCGCGTCCGCTGATTGAAGCAGGCCATTAATTCCAGAATTTAGTGGCTGCAAAATCAAGGTCTTAGATGGTTTTATAGAAATTT
>CALKFY010000118.1 GCA_938084925.1 uncultured Pseudomonadales bacterium | reverse complement strand
TATCCATGGCTGCTTGTAAATCAGCGCTAACTTGGTTGGTATTTAAAAATGCCTGTTCGTGAAAGAAATGTACATTGCCATTGCCCACGGCAATGACATCATTATGGAATACACCGGCATCGATAACATCAGGATTTTGTTGTGCAAAAACCACCTGTTCATCCGCTAGCCCGTGTAAGCGCGCAATGGCTTGGCTAGCTTCTAGTGATTGGCGTGCAGGGAATTTGGCAGGCTTAGGTGCATGGGTATTAAATGCCTGCTGGCCATACACAAAAAACTCCACACCTTGGTCGCCATACTGCTGACAAAAACGCGTATGGTTGGCCGCGCCCTCGTCACCAAAATGGTCGGAAGACGGCAGAGCCTCATGATGGGCAAAGTGCTCATCATTGCCAAAGGTGGCTTGTAAAATACGCCCCGTGGTTTCATGTTCAATAGAGCGATGAAAACGGTTAACCAGGTTGGCAGGGGTAAAGTGCACGCGAGAGTCGGCCGTATCGGCACTGGGAGAAACCGTAGCCGCATTGGCCGTCCACATACTTGAGGCTGAGTAGCAGGCGGCTAGTAGAGCTGGTTCTCGCTTAGCCGCCATCTCTATAACACGGCTGTCAGAACCACTAAAACCCAAGCGCCGCAAAGTATGAATATCAGGCCTAGCTTGCGGTGCTAAGACACCTTGCAGCATGCCAAGGTCATGCAAAGACTTCATTTTTTGTAAGCCTTGCTGTACAGCAAGCTTAGGCTGTGAAGCCTTGGCGGAATTGCTGCTAGAGGCAACGTTACCGTAGGATAGCCCACCGTAGTTGTGAGTAGGGCCTACTAGGCCATCAAAATTTGCTTCTCTTGTCATGTGTTGCATACGCATATCAATACTCTCTACAGATCCAAGCCAGGGCTCAAGTTAGCTGGTGCTTGTAAAGTATCAGACTCCACAGAGGCCACAGGGTAAGCACAGTAATCGGCGGCATAAAAAGCGCTGGCACGATGGTTGCCACTGGCGCCAACACCACCAAATGGAGAGGCGCCACTGGCACCGGTAATCTGCTTGTTCCAGTTGACAATGCCGGCGCGTATACGTGGCAAAAAGTACTCGTAAGCGTCTCTGTTATCGTCTAACAAACCGGCAGACAAACCAAAGCGAGTATCGTTTGCCTTGGCGATGGCTTGGTCCATATCTGTGTAGCGATCAACGCATAACAAGGGCCCAAAGTATTCCTCGTCTGGGATGCTTTCTATGTTGGATACATCCAGTAAGCCGGGTGTTAAGAGGGCAGAATCTGCTTCTAGTAAACGCATTTCAACTAGCGGCTTGGCACCCATAGCCATTAATTCGGCCTGGGCTTTCAGCAAGCCTTGTGCGGCCTGAGGAGAAATCACTGCACCCATAAACGGTTGTGGTTGCGCGTCATAAGCCCCCACACGAATTCTACTTACGGCCGTGGTGAGTTCTGCTAATAGAGCATCACCTTGGGCATTGGCAGGCAAATACAAGCGGCGGGCACAGGTGCAGCGCTGGCCTGCGGAAATATATGCCGATTGCACAATTTCATGAATGGCCGCGCGTCGATCAGCAACGTCACCCACTACCAAGGGGTTGTTGCCGCCCATTTCTAGGGCTAGAATTTTGTCCGGACGGCCAGCGTACTGTTGATGTAACAAGTTGCCAGTCTGGGAGCTACCGGTAAAGAACAACCCATCAATATCTTGGTGGTTAGCCAAGGCAATGCCGGTTTCTTTAGCGCCTTGTACTAGATTGATAACACCAGCAGGTAGGCCTGCTGCTAACCAACATTTTATGGTTAGTTCAGCCACCATGGGGGTGAGTTCGCTGGGCTTAAATACCACGGTGTTGCCGGCTAAAAGAGCCGGCACTATGTGGCCATTAGGTAAGTGCCCAGGAAAGTTATAGGGGCCAAACACCGCCACCACACCATGTGGGCGGTGGCGCAACCAAGCTTCGCTGCCAGCAGGAGCTGGCTTGGCAACAACGCCAGTACGCTCTTCGTAGGCTTTGGCAGAAAGGTCAATTTTACCAACCATGGCAGCCGCTTCTGTTTTGGCTTCCCATAAAGGCTTGCCCGCTTCTTGGGCGATGGCTAGGGTTAAGGCTTCTTGGTGCTCACGTAGCTGCTGTTGAAAGGCCTTTACGGCCTTTAAACGTTGCTCATAGGGCGTTAAAGACCAGTCTACAAAAGCGTTACGTGCAGAGGTAATAGCACTATCAGCTTGTTCTGCGGTAGCACCTTTGCCTTCCCAAATTGCTTCTAGTTTAGCGGCGTCATAGGATGTAAAGGGCGCACCTAGCCCCTCACACCATTGATTATTAATCATGTGTGTCATGGTGAATCCTTGAATATGTTCTGTGGTTTAGCGCTGGGAAGCAAATAGGGGGACGCAGCGTACCGTGTCACCTGTTTTAATTTGCAGGGCTTGGGCTATGTCGTTGCTAATGTCTAGCTGACTAGGATGAGACATGTCCAAATCGGCCCAGAGGCAACGGAAGTTTTCTAACTCGGTGTTGCTTATCAGACAGGGTGTGGTACGACCTTGGTTGGCATTGTCGTTAATACGTGCTTTGACATAGCGACTTTCGCGTACGGCGCGCACGTCTTGTACACGAGACTCTAAGGTTGGGCCAGCATCAAAAATATCCACATAGCCTTGGCTACGGAAACCTTCGTCTTCTAGCATTTTACGAGCTGGTGCTGTATTGGTGTGTACCTGGCCAATGACCGCTTGGGCATCCTTTGGCAACATATTCATATACATGGGGTTGCTAGGCATAAGCTCAGCAATAAACTGTTTCTGGCCAAGGCCCGTTAGGCGGTCAGCTTCGGCAAAATCAATGCTGAAAAAGTGACGGCCCAAACCTTCCCAGAAAGGCGATTCACCATTTTCGTCAGAAACACCGCGCATTTCAGCAATAACCTTGTCGTTAAAGCGTTCAGGAAATTCGGCCATAAATAAAAATCGGCACTTAGAAAGCAAGCTGCCATTTTTGCTATGGCGGTATTCTGGATCCAAAAACAAGGTACAAACTTCGGCACAGCCCGTGTGGTCATTGGATAAATACAAGGTAGGGAATGACTGATGTACATTGAGCTCACGGCTTGAGTGCACCAAGGTACCAATGCGGTAGTTATACCAAGGTGAGCTAAGGCCGACGGCAGATTCAATACCACAGATGCCAGCGATACGCCCGGTTTCGGTGTCTTCTAAGGCAAAGACATAACTTTGCTCTTCTTGTAAATTGGCGGCTGCCGTAAAAGCGGCTAAAGAGGCTTTTACCTTACGATCAATTAGACCTTCATCAGCAGGTAGGGAAGTAAAACCAACACCGGCCTTGCGAGCCAGATCCATTAGTGAGCCTTGGTCACTAGCGGCTAAGGGGCGAATAATCATCATAACGAGAGTCCTCACTGTAAGGCAGCGTGAATGCTAGCCATACACTGGTTTGTATTATGATTACATGTTACTGAGGATTGCGCCAAGCTTCTTTAGAAAATCGGCTATTAACTTGCCGGAAAACGGCTTGTTAGTTGATCACACCGTCAACTGGGTTTATACACTGCTGAGCCATGCCCAATTTTGATTATATTAATAATCAGTACATCATCTCTTAATTCATAAATAATGCGGTATACACCAAGTCTTGCACGATAGTGTTGGTGACCTGTGAGCTTTATACAGCCTTCGGCTCTAGGTGATTCGGCTAAGCTGTCAATACGTTGGAGAATGCGTTGGACATCTTTGTTTGGAATGTTGCGAAGATCTTTTGCAACGGATTTCTTGAATGTGATCTTATATTTTGCCATGTTGCTGAAGATCTTGTAGCAGGGTTTCGTAACTAATTTCGGGCTCTTTTACTCGCTCAGAAATAGTTTGCAAATCTTCTTTATCTTCACGCATAAGCTGGCGTACAGCTTCATCGACAATTTCTGACACAGATACATTTGAAGACACGGCTCGCATTTTTAGGGCTTGGTGAATAGCTGGTTCAAAGTATATGGTAGAGCGTTTTGATAATGTACTCATGTTTAAATACCATAAATGATGTTTAAACTAACTATAGCGTAATAACGTTTTAACGCTATAACGGTGAGTAGAGCACCTGCTCATCATTAACCACTTGCAAAGCATCAGTTTGCGCTTGGCTAAGGCTAATAGTGCCACTTTGTTGGTCTTTACGCGCTAGCAAACATCGGAAGTCTTGGCATTGGTTGTTGCTAACCAATACACGTTGACCAATTGCCTGCGGGGCTTCGGTAATAGTAATTGTGGCGGTTTGAGCGTTACGGATGGTGCGCAGGTTGCGAGTGCGGGCTTCCAATATAGGCCCCGCATCAAAAATATCCACTTGATCCTCAAAGTGCAGTCCCTCGTGTTCCAATATATTAATAATGTCTTCAAAATCTTCGTGGTGCTGGCCGATTACAGCTTGTGCTGTAGCTGGCAACAAGGGTACATATAAGGGGTTGCGGGGCATTAAATCAGCAACAAAAGCTTTGTTGTTGGTGCCGGTCATCAAGTCCGCTTCGGCAAAGTCCATATTGAAGAAATGGCGGCCTACGCCTTCCCAGAAAGGTGATACCTGTTGATCGTCGATGATACCTTTGATTTCCGCAATAGTGGTGCCCGTGAAACGCTCTGGAAAACGCGCCATAAACAACAAACGCGACTTAGATAGCAATTGATCGTGGAAACTATGGCGGTAGTCAGGGCTAAGGAAAAAGGCGCTGAGGCGGCTGACTCCCGTATAATCATGACTAAGGTGAAGGGCCAGCACCCGATTCACCATTTTTAGGTCTTTGGAAGCATGCACGATGGTACTGAGACGATAACTGTAGTTGGGCTGACTAAGGCCAATACAAGCATCAATAGCACAGGTACCTACTAGAGCACTTTGCTCTAGGTCTTGTAGTACAAACTGATAACTTTCATCACCGGCTTGTTCGATGTTGGCTGCAAAAGACAGCTCGCTATGATTAATCTTGGCTTGTAGCCGGTTATCGTCCTGAGGCAAGTTGGTGTGCCCCACGCCAGCGGCCGCGGCAAATTCAGCGAGAGCAGTTTTATCGGCTTGTTGAATGGGGCGGACGATTAGCATGGTGTTATCTCATTTGTAGGTCGGGCTTTAGTCCGACGTGATCATGTCAGTAATTTGTACGCTATTAGCTATTGTCGGACTTAAGTCCGACCTACAGTCCGATCTACGACCAAATAGCTGGACCAGCTTTGGCCAAACGTAACATTAGCAAAGCGCTTAGCTTAGCTCTTTCTGACAAACTCGCCAAGCGCATATATTCTTTATCGCTGTGAATATTACCACCTTGTACGCCAAGGGTATCGATATTAGGTAAGCCAGAGGCCGCCAAGTTGTTACCATCACAGCAACCACCGGTGGGCAAAAATTGCATAGGCATGTGCAAACTTTGGCTACAGCTCTGCAATAGATCGCATAGTTGTTGCCAAGCAGGTGTCATCACCTTTGGCGTGCGGCCAAAGTGGCCGTGCATGTCTAGCATGATGCCGTCGCGCTGGTTTATATCTGCCAAGATGCTGTTTAATTGTTCTTGGCACCAGGCTTCATCGTTAGGCTGTTGGGTACGAATGTTAAATTTCATCACGCAGGTATCAGGTACTACATTGGTGGCCCCGCCACCTTCTATCATACCTGGGTTAATGGTGACGCCATCGCGCTTACCATTAAGTTGATCTATGGCGGTAACAAAGTCAGCCATAGCGCGGATAGCGTTGCGGCCTAAATGGTGCTCGCGACCTGCGTGGGCGGCCTTGCCATGGCTAACTACGGAAAAATTACCGCTGCCTTTGCGCTCTCCAGCTAGGTTGCCATCGGCAAAGCTTGGCTCGTAGATCATGCCTACATGATGGCTTTCGGCCAAGGCTGGGAACAAGCTAGCCGAGCCAGGTGAACCAATTTCTTCATCCGGATTAAACAATACTGTCCAACCCACAGATTCAGCTAAAGATGAGGCTTCTAACGCTTGTAGTGCAGTCAGCATAACAATGATGCCACCCTTCAAGTCGGCAACGCCGGGACCAGTGATATGTTCTTCGTCTAGCTGGCGTACTGCTTGAAAGTGATGATCAATAGCAAATACCGTGTCCATATGGGCGCATAAAAACAGTTGCAAGGGCGCTTCAGGACGTTGGCGTAGTTGCAGTGCTTGGCCAAGTTGTTGCTCACGAACTTGGCCTTTGTTATCTACCACTTCTTGTTTGGCTAAGTCTATAAACTGAATATGGCAGTTTAAGTCTTGTGTCCATGTTGCTAACTTGTCTGCTACCTTGGCAATGCCTTTTAGGTTGTAGCTACCAGAATTGATATTGGCCAACTGCCAGAGCTTGGCTTCCATCTGCTCTTGTTGCTGATCAATCCAAGCGCAGGCTTGCTGCTCTGTCGGATTTAAGGCTATTGGTTGTGACGACATGGGAGTCCTTGTGGTATTAGTGCTAAATCAAAATTAGTCTTGTGAGATAACTTGCGCTACAGCATTAGCGAAGCGAGCAAGACCTTCTTCAATGTCTGCATCTGGGATCAACAAAGACGGTGCAAAGCGTACCACGTTAGGGCCTGCCACTAGGGCCATGAGGCCATGCTCCATGGCGGCCTTTTGCAATACGCCAGCTTTGCCCTGGTAATCTTCTGTTAGGGCACAACCAATCAACAAGCCTTTGCCGCGCACTTCGGCGCAAAATGGCGTAGAGGCGTTGATTTTTTCTAGGCCAGCTTTAAATAATTCAAACTTGTCTTGTACGCCTTGCAGTACTTCTGGTTTGTTAACTAGGTCAATCACTTTGCCGGCAACGGCGCAGGCTAATGGGTTGCCACCATAAGTGCTGCCGTGGGTACCTGGTACTAGGTGGCTTGCTACATCGGTGGTTGTGAGCATGGCAGCTACAGGGAAACCGTTGCCTAGGCCTTTAGCAGACGTCATGATGTCCGGTGCAATGCCTAGCTGTTCGTAGGCATACAAGGTGCCCAGACGGCCGACACCGGTCTGTACTTCGTCCATAACTAACAAAGCATTGTGCTTGTCACAGAGTTCACGTACGCGTTTGGCAAAGGCCGAATCAGCACCAATGATGCCACCTTCACCCTGCAAAGGTTCCATAACGATGGCGCAGGTTTTGTCGGATATAGCGGCTTCTAATGCGGCAATATCATTGTAGGGTAGGTGGGTGATACCTTCGATTGCTGGGCCAAAGCCTTCGCTATACTTAGGCTGGCCACCAACACTTACGGTAAACAAGGTACGGCCGTGAAAACCTTGGTTGAAAGCAATGATTTCATGCTTTTGTGGGCCAAACTTATCGTGGGCGTAACGGCGTGCCAACTTAAATGCGGCTTCGTTAGCTTCACCACCAGAATTGGCAAAGAACACGCGATCGGCAAAGGTCGCTTCGGTGAGGGTTTGTGCTAAGGCTAGTGCTGGTTCATTGGTCATGACATTGGCTAGGTGCCAGATTTTGCTACCTTGTTGTTGTAAGGTAGCAACCATTTCAGGATGGCAGTGACCAACGCTAGTAACAGCAATACCGCCAGCAAAGTCTATGTACTCTTTGTTATCTTGATCCCATACCCGCGAACCTTCGCCGCGCACAGGAATAACGGCAGAAGGATTGTAGTTAGGCACCATGACTTGATCGAATAGGCTGCGGTTGAAAGTGCTGTTGCTCATTGATAATTCCTTGCGTTGCTAGTTAGCGCTGATAGTAAAATTATTATTCAAAAAAAGCCGTTCTGTTACTAGATGGTAAATTTAGTTCTAGCGACTCCAAGTTAAAGGTGGCGGACAAAAGCCAAAGAAAACACTTGAGTACCTGTGGACTACATGGTTTTATGCTTAATCTATGACAGCGCACAAACAATCTTCCAGCTCCTCCTCTAATACAGAGATAACACTAGGGCTGCTAACCTTACCTCAGGCTAGCTGGTCACAGGTGGGCTTGGCTTGGGATATGTGTAGCTCGCCTAATATGCAGTCCCAAGATTGGCTGCAAGTGCAGCCCTTGCATCTGGCAGATGAGGCAGCCGCGCCAGGTCCATTGCCCGGCAGTCAGCCCCTGCAGGCTAGTCATCGCTTTCGTACCTTGCTAGTTGTGTCTGGTAATGGCCCTGCATCCACCTTGCCAGATACGTGCCTGACTTGGCTGAAGCAACAATTTAATAATGCCAGCGAATTGATTTTGGTTGGCAATGTTTGTGAAGCTTTGGCTGTTACAGGGCTGCTAGATGAGCGTATGGTGGCTTGCCACTGGTCTCAGCATGAACGTTTGCTAGAAACTTATAGCAAGGTTAATTGGTCCCAGCAGTTGTACTGTCGCGAGCCAGCCGTGGAGCAAATGCCTGTGCTAATAACTTGTGCCGGTGGTGGCGCCACAGCAGACGTGTTGCAGGCCTGGCTTATCTCTCATGGTCAGACTCAGCTAGCCGCAGACGTGGCGGAAGGTTTGTTGTTGGAGCGAGGTCGTAGTGAAGATGTGGTACAACGAGTGCCTCTGCAAGCTCGCTTAGGAAGTAGTCAGCCCAAGCTTACCGAGGCCGTTACCTTAATGGAGAGTAACCTAGACGAGCCCTTGTCTTCTGATGAGCTTTCTAGTTTAGTTGGGTTATCGCGTCGTCATTTAGAGCGTTTGTTCAAACGTTATCTGGACACGGTGCCGTCGCGCTTTTATTTGCAGATGCGGCTAGATAAAGCACGTCACCTATTACGCGATACTGACATGTCTATTGTGGAAGTGAGTATGGCCTCTGGATTCTCTTCGGCGAGCCATTTTAGTACTACCTATCGCAGCCATTTTGGCATTACGCCACGCCAAGAACGTGGGCGTTCCACCAGTGTAGAGGTGGGTAATAACCTGCCAAATCTTGTGGCGCTGCAATCGCGTTTGGATTAGGTCGTTCGTTCATTGCGAGCGCAGCGAAGCAGCCTCTTGCGGTATTGCAGAGATTGCTTCGCTGCGCTCGCAATGACAGCTTGCAAAAAAGGAGTAGGTAATGAAAAAGGTATTAGCATTTGATGTCTATGGCACTTTGATAGACCCCCACGGTGTGGTGGCCTTGTTGCAATCCATGGTCGGTGAGCAAGCCGTGGCGTTTTCTAGCTTGTGGCGTAATAAACAACTGGAATATACCTTTCGCCGAGCGGCAATGGGTGGTGGCAATCACTATCGTGACTTTGGTGTTTGTACCCAAGCTGGTTTGGACTATGCAGACCAAGTACTCAATACCGAGTTAAGTATAGTCAATAAACAAGCATTGATGGCGGTCTATGGCGAACTGCCCGCTTTTGATGAAGTGCCCAAGAGTTTGCAGCAACTACAAAAATCAGGTCTTGATTGCTGGGCTTTCTCCAATGGTACGCCCACAGGCGTAGCCAAAGTGTTGGCTCATGCGCAAATCGATCAGCACCTGTTGGGCGTATTTAGCGTTAACCAAGTAAGAACTTTTAAGCCAGCAGCGGCAGTTTATGATGCCTTTGCCAAGCAGCATGCTCGTAGCCAATCTGGTAACTGCGTACTGATTTCTAGTAATCCATTTGACGTGATTGGTGCTAAAGCCGCTGGTTGGCAAGCCATATGGGTGCAACGTACGCCAGAGAATGTGTTTGATCCTTGGGAGCTGCAGCCCGACGCAAACATCACTGGCCTGCAGCAATTGCCAGATGCTGTTAATAGTTTGGAAACTTAGGGTCTATGCGCCTGTCAGCGACTTTGCAGCTGCACGTGGCAGTATTGCTGTTTGGCACTGCTGGCCTTATGGGTAAGTTGGTAGACCTGCCCGCCATGCAGCTGGTGTTGGGCCGTACTCTTATCGGCGCTTGTGCCTTGGCCTTGTTTATGCTTCTGCGCAAACGGGATAACTTAGGACGTTGGTGGCCCGCTGGTACAAATACAACGCTGGCTATTCCCTTGGCACTGTCTGGTGTTGTTTTGGTCGTGCATTGGTGGAGTTTCTTTTATGCCATTCAACTGGCGGGTGTGGGTGTTGCCCTGGTGGGTTTTTCTGCTTTCCCCGTATTTGTTACGGCCTTAGAGGCACTTTTTCAGAAACGCATGGTACGTGCCTTTGATGGCTTTATGACGAGTTTGGTGGTGTTTGGTTTATGGCTGGTGGCCCCCGATATTGATTGGCACAACTCGGCTTTTCAAGGCCTAGCCTGGGGCGTTATTTCGGGCGCATTGTTTGCCGTTTTAGCGTTGCAGAATAGGGCTTTGGTGCGGGTATTTGGTGGTATACGCTTGGGCTTTTGGCAACAAGGAATGGCAGGCCTGTGTTGTCTGCTGGTGATGGGGCCGAGTTTGGCGCATATAGAGCTAGGGGTTGGGGATATTGCCAAGTTACTAGTCCTAGGTGTGGTGCTCACAGCCGTGCCACATGTGTTATTTATTGCCAGTCTTAAGCACATTGGCGCCCACACGGCGGCCATTATCACGAGTTTAGAGCCTATTTATGGCATTGCTTTGGCGTGGTTGCTATTAGCCGACCAGCCAGCCCTTACCACCTTGTTGGGGGCCGCAATTATTCTTAGCGCTGTGGTATTAACCCAGCGCTACCAAGTTGTTCGTCAAACTGATCGTCAAAGTAAGGACTCGGCCTAGTCGTTGGTATTTTCTGCCACTGAACGTTGGTCAACATAATGACTAATGGAAGATGCGGTACGAGTACTTAGCTGGCGATATACTAAAGTAACGGTAACGATGAGTGTTACGGCAATACAGGCCACAGGTGACACAAATAAGAACATTGCGGCAATAGCATAGTAATAGCCTCGAATGCCAAAGTTAAAGGTCTTCAAAGACTCCGTAAGCACCGTAGTGGTGTCCTCTATTAACGCCTGCAGGCGCACTGGCGCATAGTTGTTAGCTTGGTCGCCAGTGACCACCGGCAAGGCGCCTATCAAGGCAATGGCGTACACCAACTTGCGTAAAGCATAAACGAATGAAAAGAAGCTAATGGTAATGACTACGGCCATCAGAGCAAAGTTCATGGAGAACAAACCGATACTAATGTTGTTGATAAACTGCAGGCCTGTCATGGTGCCGTGAATTCCATCGAGGTTGATAACAATCGAAAACAATCCAGCTAGTACAATCAAGGTAGCGGAACCAAAAAATGCCACCGAGTGCACAATATGACCCAATAAGATTGAATCAAAAGGGCTACGCCCTTGATGGGTGATCTGCATTAGCCACTGACGGCGTACGGACACTAGCTTGCTGTTAATGGTCTCTTGTCCAATCAGTTTAAAAAGCATGGGGTAGGCGAACCAACAAACCAGTAGCAAAGACATGGCAATAGCGTGAGGCAAACTGAAATCGACGGGGAACATGGTTGTGTGAGTCTCAAAGTTACACTGAAGGGGCTCAAGTATAGCGATTAGCAATGACAATTTGAATTTTTTAGCTATGAGGCTTGTATCCCCGTATGTGGCCACCATCTATGACTTATCTACCCGTATATTGAAAGCGATAAACAAATCAACAAAGCAACAGATAGAGGACAGACAATGAAAAAACTATTATTAGTAGCGGCCCTATTGGTGGCCCCTTTTGCACAAGCTGGTTTGATGGATTCCATAGCGACCATCAACTTTCCTACCAAAGACTCTGTAGCTTACAAGGTAGATGTATATGGCTATGATGCTCGCGTTTATGAATTTGTGCCAGAGCATAATTCTGATTACGTTTGTATTATGTTGGCAACAGGTGGTAACACCAATGCTGTGCAAATGGAATGTATTCCGCGCAAAGGCGAATAAACACGAATAATGTTTGAGCTTATGAAAGGGTGGTTGTTTATTTATTTGTGTTGGCCCTAAATCAGCTGTTATCGTGGTTCAAAATAAACATAACAAGGTTGGAGATGAAACGTGCAGCCCGAATTTAAACGAACCCTCAGCAAAGCTGAAATAGCCACCTATAATACCGATGGCGTACTGCTTATTCGCCAAGCCTTTGACCCTGAGTGGATTGAAGGTTTGAGCAAAGGCTTAGAGCATAACCGAGGCAACCCCACCCATCGTGCTAGACGCTGGTATAAGAACGAAGCAGGGCACAGTATGTTTTGGGATAGCCAAGCATGGCAAGGTGTACCTCAATATAAAGAGTTTGTGTTCAAGTCACCCGCTGCCAGTATTGCTGGCCAGTTGATGCAGGCCCAACAGGTTAATTTTTTCTTTGATGCGGTATTTGTACGTTCGCCGGGTACCCAGTTTACTACCCCCTGGCATCAAGATGAGCCTTACTGGTCCGTTGATGGGTACGATACCCTGACGATTTGGATGCCTTTGGTGCCAGTAACTAAGGCCAGTGCACTGGCTTTCGTACCCGGTTCCCATCGTACGGATTCGGTTTACTATCAACACAACTTTGGTGACCTAAACCCAGATAACATAGATGGTGTTGATCAGTCAGACTTCTCTAGCGTTGGCCAAGTAGCCATTCCAGACATTGATGCCAATCCCGAAGCTTACAATGTGACCAGTTGGGATATGCAGCCTGGGGATTGTGTGGTGTTTAACGGCCGTACTATTCATGGTGGCTCTGGTAAACTGGGTGATGAGAAGGGGTTGAGTGTATTCACCAGCAAATGGCTGGGTGATGATGCGCACATTAAACTCCGTGAAGTGGGCATGGACCCCGACCATACGGATTGCATACTAGCGGCAGGACTCAATGATGGCGATAGACCAGGTACGGATTTGTATCCAGAAATTTGGCGTCGTCAGTAGCTGTTCAACAAAATAAGGAATGTTGGTGAAAAAATTAAAGAACGAAAAAGAGTTGCTAAAAAAAGCCATCAACTTTGGCATGAGCTATGCAGAAAAGCGTGGTGTGGCTAAGTTTGAAGCAACGGATTCTCATAATGCCAAAATAGAGTATATATACCGTTTGTTGGTACACGATAAGCTTATGCAGCCCTTGGCAGGTGATCAAGAAAACCTGCCCAATATGCAACATAAACTGGCTATTTGGATGGATCGACAGTTGAATGGCTCCTAATATTACTGCTGTGCCTTGTTAATTACTCGTGTAAACGACACGGTTAGCAAGGCCACCCCAGCAATAATAATACCCCCACCAAGCAGCATTCTCGCGTTGACCGGCTCGTCGAGCCATAGCCAACCGCCTAAGATGGAAAACACCGGTAGTAGTAATAAATAAGGTCCTGCCTGCGAAGCAGGGTAGCGCCCGAGCACGTGATACCAGCAGGTATAACCAAAGGCGGTCATCACCAAACCTAGGTAAAACACTGCTGCCCACACCTGCATATTGGCTTGGCTGATGTACTGCCAGTGATTATCTTCAAGTAACAAAGACGCCACCAAGAGTTGTGGTGCAGCAAACACAGCTATCCAGGCAATGGTGATCATGCCACTTAGCTGTTCTGGCATTTTTTGTGTCATGCCTCGTAGTATTACCTGCCCCAAGGCCCACATAAACGCCCCGCCCAAGGTTAGGCCAATGCCTAACCATTGTCCTTGTAGGTTGGGTGCTCCAGTTAAAATGTACAAACCCACAAAGGCCACTATTAAGCCAACCACTTGTTGACGGTTTAAGCGATCGCCTAGCCACATAACACTGAGCAAAAGTAAAAACGGCGTTTCAATTTGTACGATTAAAGCGGTAGTGCTGGCGTCTAGCAAACGCAAACCGTTGTAGGACAAACCATATTGCAGAGCAGAGCCAATTAAGGCAACCCAAGCAAGGGTTTTCAGGTGTTGACGCGGTATAGATACAAACCAGATAAGTACTAGAGCCGTGACGCTAAAGCGTAAAGCCATCAGTAACATGGGCGGAAACTGATCCACTGCTGGTTTGGCGATAACCAGGCCCATACCCCAAGTGAGGGGGACTAACATAGCAATAAGAGCATCACGCCAAGGCATCGGCATCACCTATTCATGGGGGGTGTTTTCCTAGGCGATGGACGCAGATCTGAGGGCAACACATAAAGAATGTGCAGACAGGGTAGCTGTTTATTCGGTGTGATGCCAGCAGTCTTTTTTGGGGCTATGTATAAGAAATTATTAGCGTATTTCGGTGCGATAACTAAAGCTATCGGGACGACCACGGGTAATTCGAAACTCTACAGGTGTGTTATTGCGGCTGTAGGTAGTACGGTGTAGCACCACCAAAGGATCGCCCACTGCAACCTGCAATACCTTGGCAGTGGCCTGGTTGGCGGCTTCGGCCGTAAGGGATTCTTCCGAGCGAATAATAGGCAAGTTGAACTGGTCTACTACCACGGCATACAACAAATCTGGAATATGCACGTCTTCGTTTTCTAGACCTTGTACTAGGTCGGCAATCCACCAGCACTTCTCAATCAGTACCGGTTTTTCGTCACGGTAGCCGACACGTTCGATGTAAAGCATTTCGGTGCCTGTAGGCACACCCAGACGCTGGCAAATTTTTTCTGTACCTTTGCGGAGCTCACGGATAGGGGTTTCTTTGTGGATTCTTACGGGGTTACCAGATGGACTACCATAGGAGAAGAACTTAAACAGGCTGTTGTTGAAATCAATGCGTGATACATAGGTGCCTTTGCCTTGATGGCGGTATAACAGGTTTTCATGAACTAGATTTTCGATGGCCTTTTTAACGGTACCGCCACTGACATTTAGCAATGCTGCCAGTTGTGGTTCCGAAGGAATCAAATCACCAGGAGCTAAACCGCCCTCGTTGATCTGGTCCCGTAGGTAGTTTTCAACTACACGGTATAGCGGAGTGCCGGGTTTTGGCTGATTTGGCCAAACGTTCATGATGATTTCCAAATTTTGTTAGTGACGACAACTTTTCTGATTTTTATCAATGTCTTAATAGCGACACACAGGGTAACAGATAACGTCGAAGTAAAAAATAATTAGACAAAAGTCTTGACTCATATATATGAGTTATATTATCTATAATAAGTGCTTGAATCAAGCTAAGTATAAATTTAATAAAACGACTGCTGTTTTAGATCAAAAAATCAGGTCTTTTTCAGGAGCCAACGAGGGTTAACAAGTGGAATTTTTCACCTATTTCTCCGAGGTACTCAGTATCACCAATTTGACGATACTGATCTTGGCAACGGGAGCTGGTTTGGTTTTGGGCGCATTGCCTGGACTTAGTCCAACTATGGCCGTGGCCTTGCTAATCCCTTTCACCTTTCAAATGGATGCGACCAGCGGTCTGATTTTGTTGGGTGCCGTATACACAGCCACTGTGGCAGGTGGCGCTATCAGTGGCATCTTGGTTAATATTCCAGGTGCGCCTGCAAATATTGCTACCATTCTTGATGGTCATCCAATGGCCAAACAAGGCCGCGCCGCAGAAGCTCTGCACTACTGCTTTGTTAGCTCTTTTGTTGGTGGCATCATCGGCGTGGTTGTATTGATATTCTTTACACCGCCACTGGCAGAGTTAGCTCTTAAATTTGGTCCTTCTGAGATGTTTTGGATGGCTATAGTGGGGGTGACGGTAATTGGCACCCTTGGCTCAAGTTCGGTACTTAAAGGCTTGTTGTCTGGTGCTTTGGGTCTGTGGGTTTCTACCATTGGTATCAGCCCTATTTTTGGTGAATCGCGTTTTGTTTTTAGTGACCATGTCACAGGCGGGGTGCATATCGTGGTGGCCTTAATCGGTCTGTTTGCTGTGCCTCAGGTATACCAGCTGTTGGTGACTAGTCGTGAGCAATCTGGTGGTGGTTTGTTTCATATGGAGCATTCGCCATTATGGAAGTCCATTACTTATAATCTGACCCGCGTTAAGGCCCTCACCATGGGTACGATCTCTGGTGTTGTGGTGGGTATTATTCCTGGCGCGGGCGGCCAAATTGCCGGTCTTGTGGCTTATGA
>CALKFY010000117.1 GCA_938084925.1 uncultured Pseudomonadales bacterium | reverse complement strand
AACAGAAATGTTAATGTATTAGATCAAATTACGCTAAACTTTTATAGTGGCGCGAACTTACCCATCGGTGAAAAGCCCTAGAAGGACCCGCGCGCTGAAAAACTGGGAAACAGAAATTTTAGGAAACAGGATCAAAGCTGGGGTGGTTTTAAGCCATTGTGGAGAGGGTTTTTTACCTGAACACTCCACAATAGCTATGTGTCCTAAATTTACCAAAGATATCTAAATTACCAATATTTATGTTTACCAGTTTTTAGTGTACCCATCAATGGCCACCCTGTTTGCCAAAGAATGGGCACTTTATGGGCTCAAAGATTTTAGCGTTCTTTTCTCCGCTTCTAGATTTCCAGCGGTGACCTTTAAAGTACTCATCACCATCCCATTTATCTAGTGTCTTTATCACTTGCCGCCTACTTACCCCTGTATCGTCCGTAATAAGCTTAACAAGACTGGTTTTAGCTATGCCTTCTTCTGGCATGAAGCCCAAAGCTGAATCAATGAGCTCCCTATCATCGGCTAGCTCTTTGTTTAGTATGGCTTCAGAAACAAATGCATCTTCTTTGGAGTTTTCAATCCGCTC
This sequence comes from uncultured Pseudomonadales bacterium, assembly GCA_938084925.1. GTDB lineage: Bacteria > Pseudomonadota > Gammaproteobacteria > Pseudomonadales > Balneatricaceae > Njordibacter. Next base: position 21,285 of record CALKFY010000117.1, on the reverse strand, counting down.
AACACTGTCTAGCAACCTTTCATATGAAGCGGCCTCTCGATCAAATCGAAAACAGACCTCGCGCTCTACATCGCCACGACACTTTATATTGTGAAACTCTGCCAATTTCCCTCCAGTGGCTTCGCCTCCTTCAATGATATAGGCGCAATCTGCATCATCAACAATATCAGACGTACCCGAAAAAATACTTTGCCCTTCATGGTCCTTATTTTTGTTTGTATGAGCTAAGCAGATTAGCGTTCCACCAGCCGCGACAAATAAGCGGGCAATTTTGCCAAAATCGGAACTGGTGCGCTTATCCATCAAGTCGGTAAATTTCTTCAAGGTGTCGAGTATTATTATGGCTTGGTTTGCCTGCTTGAGTTGCACTAACCCCTCCATCAATGGCAGGGCTTCTTGCGTTCTAAATCCTTTAATGCCGGGCACCAACATCTGGCAGCCCAATTGTTTGGCTAATTCAGCCTTCTCTACAGACCCTTTAAACGCATCATCTGCATTGATATAGAACACTGTGGCAGGGTTAATTTCATTTCCTTGAAGTTGCTCTCTAAGTAACCACAAGGACAACAATGTTTTACCTGTATTAGGCGATGCATAAAACACCGTCCACTGCCCACGAATAGCTAGGCCTTTAAACACATATACATCATCAAACATTTGTGCTCGTAGTTCATCAGTTATGTTGGTTATAGAGTACGCTAGCAGTTTGTCTAACGGTGATACTACAGCCACATCTTGCGCTTGCTTCATCATATCTGACACCGCCTTCCATGCTGCTTTGTCATCGCTATTATGGGTTAATACGGTATAGACGCTGTATGCATCATGCGCGCCTTCGCCGTTGTTATATAAAGGGTCGCTACTACTCAATGCGTGCAGCCTACCCGTGCTGGGGTCAATGTTGGTACTTTTGGAACCACTCTGACTCCAAGGTGAAGTGAAGGATTGGTTATCATGCTGAACGTAACCATGCTCTATCAATATCGAAGATATTGAGGTATTGCTGTTATACCAATCTATAGGGCTCTCTGTACCTTCTTTGGTTCGATTTAGGCGTTTTTGCTCTGCGATAGCCTGTTGGAGTTCTTTTGTTTTGATGGTCGCTTCTCGTATTTCTTCAAGTCGTTCCAACTCCGCAGAAAACGCTTCAGCTGGTTTAAAATTGCTTCTATTGCGTATAGATGAATGGCGATAATATCCACCATCATTAGGCAAATAACAAAGCTGACTAGGGCGCTCGTTAACTCTGTCGGGAGTGATACCCCGCTCTTCCAGAGCGTTATTAAGCGCCTGCTGGCAGACTACCCAGAGCTGAGGGTTGATGGCTTCACTTAATGGAATCAACACCCTAGCTTTCTGGTTATTATTGGTTGCCGAATAGCTTGTATATGCCTCAAAATCGCACCCAAACACAATGGAACTAATCACATCTTTAAGTATTTCTAGTACGGGAGGGTTTTCATCAATATCAGCCCAAAGTAACCAGTATTCCCCATGCGCTTTCTGATCTATAGCGGCTCGGCTTTTAAGTGTGCTGGGAATAAGCCACTGGGCTTCAGATTTGCCGACTTTTTGAGGGTTATCAACTAGCTCAAGAATTTCTTCCCAAGTTACTCCTGCTAATGGTTTCGGGTTATGGGAAGCGTTAGGTGAGTGGTGCTGGCCATAGCCGCTGCATAGTTCGTTTTTCATAGAACCCCCCAGCACATCGCCTTGATTAATACTGACTTGTATCGGTAACAGGTAGGGCATAAAACACAAGGCCATTGATAATTGTTAGCGCCGCTATGTTTATGTACAGGTATATCCACAAATACGACTTTAGGGGGCTTAATTATGTCTGCACCACAACAGTGGCAAATGCGGACATTGCAGCTCCTGTAATATGACCGGCTAAAGTGCTTTTGAGAGAGTTGTTTTACGGACGTATTCAAGCTTCCGTGAACGATGTTGCTTTGTTTAAGATAGGTGTTCATAAGTAAATTCCTTTAAAGTGGAACCGACTACTACAGCCTAATAGATAGTGTTACTATTAACGTGTTGACTCTGCCCCGAGATAACACATAGCCCGCCTCTACGTTGCTGTGGTTGCGGGTTTTTTATTTGGATTGGCTAGAAAATTTTTCTTTGCTGCTGATCCAAGCGTTTATGTCAGATTCTTTCCAGCGAACCATATTTGATCCAAGTTGAATTGGTCTAGGGAAAGTGCCTGATTTCATCCAGCGATAAATGCTGGCTCGTGAAGTAGAGAGCTTTGACTGGATATCCTTACATTTTAAAAATGATTCGGATTGAGTATGAGTTGCCATGAGGCCTCCTGTTGCTGATTAATATGCAATAGGATTAAGCCAGAGAAGTTTTTGGCGGAACGATCGGTTTGGCCAATTATTTATATTGTTTTGAACCAACCTCTAATCGTTCGAGCAGCTCTATTTATATTATGCTCGTTTAATAGTTCTTTTGAAGTTTGTGAAGCAGCGTATGAGGAGTTTGGTAACCCGTGCTTGTTTAGATAGGTTTTATAGTGTTTTTGGTATATCGGGAATGCCAGTTTTTTAATATCTTGTGTTGTCGCTGATTTTGCTGTATTTGCTGCATTTGTCTTTGTGTATCCCGCAAAGAATAAGGGTTCCATTTCTGCTTGTATAAGTTTTCTCGCAGATAGGCCGATATGTAGAGCGTAGCTAATAGCTTTCTCTAAATCACCTTGTTCGATTTTCGTTTTTACTTTGTCTGTAGCGCTTAATATATTGAAGGCGGCTACAAAACCCCCGTCCTGTTCAAAATACTCTGTGTATTCTTTTGATAGACTGTGCCCCCATTCCCATCCAGGAAAGTCTCTAAACGGTATTTTCTTTTCGTCTAGATAATTGATGGCTAATTCACGGTATTTGTCCAATAGGTGGGAGTTGTTAAAGGGTTCGGTTATCGCGCCCATTTTATCCCACTCGCGACACATTCGTTGATATTCCTCGTCAGACATAGGGTCTGATATGGTTGAAGAATATGTCACAGTTTGAATATTGCTTTTATGCTTTCCTAATGGGGATTCGCTTGTTTGCGGCCCTAGTCGACGATTTGTTTCTGAGCGTTTCATATGTGAGTGATTTGGTTGATATTGTTATGTGAAGCCAAGCTCAAACTCCCAGTTGAGGCTTCTTCAATATGTTTACTCCACCATTCCATCATAATGCGTCTGCGAGGTAGGTAGTTGGCATGATTATAACTCCTGCGTGTTTCATTAGGATCAATGTGAGCCAAAGCTGATTCAATAATGTCGTAGTCAAACCCCTGTTCATTTAGCGTTGTGCTTGCTAGTGCGCGCATACCGTGGGCAGTTAACATGTCTTTAAAGCCCATTCTTTTAAGCGCTACGTTTGGAGATTGCTCGTTTGCATGCCTTAAAGGGTCTTTTTGACTAGGGAATAGATGCTCTAAGTGACCGCTTATAGGTCGCATGATTTCTAGTAGTGCTACGGTCTGTGCAGTTAACGGGACAGTGTGTTCTCTTTTCTTTTTCATGCGAGCAGAGGGTATGGTCCAAATCATTTGGGCTAGGTCCATTTCTTCCCACTTAGCACCGGCTGATTCCATTGGTCTAACCATCGTGTGTAACTGCCATTCAATCATTGCCCTGGTGGGTAGCTTAATACTGGCCTTGTTTAATGTTTGCATGAGCAATGGGAGCTGGTTTGGTTCTAGGGTGGGGTTGTGCTGCTTTACGGGCTTGGCGAATCGTTCGCGTATGCCAGTCAATGGGTTGTGTTGAATAACGCCTGTATTTACCGAAAAGGTCATTATTTCGTTAAGTCTTTGGCAAAGGCGCTTTACCGTTTCCAAGTTGCCTCTGGAGGCCACTGGCTCAATTGCTGTAATTGCCATTGGTGCCGTTATCTCGCTTATAGGGCGCTGGCCAATGAGTGGAAATACGTGCCTTTCCAAGGATCGCCAAATATCAAGTGCAAAGTCAGCGGTTACTTTTGTTTTCTTAACTTCAAACCATTGGTTGGCAACGACTTGAAGAGTGGTGGTTGTGTCTAGTAACGCCTGTTGGTTTAGTTCGTCTCTGTGGGCTTTGGGATCAATGTTTTCTGCTAACAAGGACAAATATTTGTCGCGAGCATCTCTGGCTTGTTTTAGCGTAGTGCCGCTTGTGTAGCTTCCAAGGGTTATTTTAGCCCGCTGTTTCGCATGTGGTTTTTGGTACCTAAATATCCATTCCTTAGTGCCATTGGGCCTTACACGTAAGCCGAGTCCCTGGGTGTCGCTTAGAACATATTCCTTCTCAGAAGGCTTTGCATTACGTATCTGCGTGTCATTAAGTGGTGTAGCAATCCTTGGCATGTTTCAACCTCAATTAGTTGGTTTTGGTACCCATGTAGTTCTATTTCTACTATTGGGTACCATAGAGGGTACCATAAATAATGAGATTTGGTGAGAAGGTTTGAGTATGCTTGAGATAATAAAAAGCCCCAAATCCTTTTCATTATAAGGGTTTGGGGCTGTATTTGAGTTTCAGTGAGAATGCCTGAAACTAGTGTATGGTGGAGATGGGGGGAGTCGAACCCCCGTCCGTCAGTCCTCTGCCATTGGCTCTACATGTTTAGATCTTTCTATTGTTTTAACCCACAACGACCCGAAAGTCAGGGTGTATAGGGCGATCTCGATTGAATCTAGAGCTTTGTCCCCGAGCTAGGACGCCACTCGATCCTGTTCTGCGTGCCACTTTGCAACCATTTACAGGCATCTGGTGCTCAGTGTAAGCGGGATTTAGGCCGCTAGTGCGTAGTTTTCGTCGTTTGCGACTAAATGTTTGCAGGGTTGTATTTACGAGATACCAAGCGATCTCGACATGCACCGCAGGGTTTGTAACCAGCGTCGAAACCAGTCATCCCCAAAGTAGTTGCTATTGTAGCAGTAATAACTGTATGGGGGCAGAGGTTAAGTACTTCAAGTGCCTAGATTTTTCGATTTATATTCACTATCGTCTGCGGCTTGGTAAAAATGCGCGCCATCTGAGACATTTCAGGGCATAATATAAGTTAATGTGAATTTACCTGCCGCAACTTGTTGGCCGATGCTGAAATTATGGATTTTTTCTGGATTTTATTTGCCTTTATGTTTGGTGTGTTAGCCCGTAGTGCTGGCCTGCCCCCGCTGATTGGGTATCTTGTAGCGGGATTTTTGCTTAACATTATTGGTATTGAAAGCAGTGACACCTTACAGATATTGTCGGATTTAGGCATCACCTTGATGCTTTTTACCATTGGCTTAAAGCTAAATGTGCGGGATTTACTGAAAACCGCCGTTTGGGGTGGTGCCGTTAGTAACATGGTGTTGTGGATTGCCACTTTTACGGCTTTGGCGATGCTGCCTATCACCTACGGTGTTAGTTATTTTGCAGGTATGGATTGGCAGACAGCTGTGCTTATTGGCTTTGCTTTGAGTTTTAGTTCCACTGTGTGTGTGGTGAAGGTGCTTGAAAGCAGCGGCGACATAAAGAGCCGTCATGGCAAGATGGCCGTAGGCATTCTGGTGGTACAGGATATCGTGGCTGTGGTGTTTATGGTTATTGCCACCGGGCAAGAGCCTTCTGTATGGGCATTGGCGTTGTTTGGTTTGTTGTTCTTGCGCAAGCCGTTAACGTTATTCCTAGAGAAAGTAGGCCATGACGAGTTGTTGCCTTTGGCGGGTTTTTTCCTTGCCTTTGGCGGTTATGAGTTGTTTTATGCCTTGGGTATTAAAGGTGATCTTGGTGCCTTGGTTGCTGGTGTGATTTTGAGCGGTACTTTTAAGTCCTACGAACTGTATCGTTCATTGATGAGCTTTAAAGATTTGTTTCTCATTGGCTTCTTCCTATCCATTGGTTTTACGGCTTTGCCGACGGCAGATATGCTGGTGGTAGCTATGTTTCTAGCCTTGTTGATCCCCATTAAGAGTTTCTTCTTCTTTAATTTCCATGGCTTGCTGGGCCAGCGTGCCCGTACTTCTTATCTGAACTCTTTGGTACTGGGCAATTATAGTGAATTTGGTTTGATCGTTATTGCCCTATGTATCAGCTTTGGTTGGTTGGCGGCAGAGTGGTTAGTGATTTTAGCCTTGGCGGTAGCAGTGTCCTTTGTTATTACCAGTATTAGTTATCGTTTCTCTCATACTATATATCGCCTGTTTAAAGGCTTTATTACCCGCTTTGAGCATAATCGTGATTACGACGATGTATGTCAGTTGCCTGCCGAAGCAGAAGTTTTGGTAGTGGGTATGGGGCGTGTAGGGCGTGGTACCTACGCGGCCTTGTCTCGTCAATTAGGCGACAAGGTATGGGGCTTGGATAACGATGAAAGCCGAGCTAAGCATCTGCTCAGTAAGGGCGAACGGATTTTATACGGTGATGGTGAAGATGTGGATCTTTGGCAGCGTATGAAGTTGGAGCAGATTAATCTAGTCCTAATTGCTTTGCCTTATATCGCCGATATTGAAAACATACAAGAACAGTTGCAAGCCTGTAATTATCAGGGCAAGGTGGCGGCCATTGCGCGCTATGAAGATCAGGTAGAAGAATTGGCAGATTGTGGCATCGATCGTATCTTTAACTTTTATACGGAAGCGGGTGTGGGTTTTGCCGATGAAAGTATGGCTTTGTTGGCGGACGCCAATGCCGAGGTAAAGAGAGTTTAGCTAGATTGCAACGTTGCTGCGCGCCTTACAATGACGTATTTAAGCCTTCATCAAGATGCGTTGCTTTTGCTTGTTCCAGTCACGCTCTTTCTCTGTAGCGCGTTTATCATGTAGTTGCTTGCCTTTTACTAGAGCAATTTCGCACTTTACATGAGAGCCCTTCCAGTACAAGGCTAGTGCCACAATAGTGTGGCCTTTTTGTGTGCTGGCGGCAAATAGTTTGGCAATTTCTTTTTTATGTAGCAGGAGCTTGCGTGGACGCATTGGCTCACAAACTACGTGGGTACTGGCCGTTAGTAGTGGTGCAAAATGAGCGGCCACAAGATGTGCTTCGCCGTTGCGAATCAGTACGTAGGAGTCGGTGATGTTTGCTTTACCTTCACGTAGGGATTTAACTTCCCAGCCCGTTAACTGAATACCTGCCTCAAAGCGTTGTTCGATGTGATATTCGAACTTGGCGCGCTTATTGAGGGCGATAGTACCGTCGGAAGGTTTCTTTGCTTTGGATTTCTTTGCCATGGCGCGCATTGTACAGCATGGGTCAAAATTCGGTAGGGGTTTTGCACAAAAAGCCCACTCATTTGGGGCTTTGTTGATGAATGTATCGGTAGCGGCTAGCGTGCAGGTTAGGAAAGGCTTAAAATATGGGGTTTTTATAACTCTTGGTTTTGAGGCTGTTTGTGCCAGTAATTAATCGTTCTGCCTTGGTGATGCATTCTGCAAAGCAGATGTTTGATCTTGTTAATGACGTTGCTTCCTACCCACAGTTTTTAGATGGTTGTGTGGGCGTAGATCTGCTTGAGCAAAGCGAAACTCACATGGTTGCGCGTTTGCACCTGCGTAAGGCGGGGCTAAGCTATCAGTTTGTCACGCGCAATCAATTGCGTGAGCCAGGACTGATAGAGCTGGAATTAGAAGATGGTCCTTTTGATCACCTGCGTGGCAAATGGTTGTTTACACCTTTGCGAGAAGATGCGAGTAAGGTAGAGATGCAATTGGATTTTGCGATCTCTGGCATTGCCGGCAAGGCATTGGGCGGCCTATTTAGTCAGGTAGCAGGCAGTATGGTCGATTCTTTTTGCCAACGAGCGGAGCAAGTTTATGGATAAGCAGACAATGATTGATATAGAAGTGGCTTATGCCTTGCCTGATGAACAGTTGATCCTGAATATTCAGGTTGCCGAAGGTACTAGCGTATTTGATGCTGCCAAGCAGTCAGGCATTGAGCAGCGCTTTGACGGTTTGAATGTTGATGATACCCCGATGGGTATTTTTGGTAAAACCGTGCGTAAGCCAAAAGAAGAAGAGATTAAAGCAGGGCAGCGTATTGAAATATACCGCCCCCTTATCATTGACCCCAAGCAGGCTCGCGCAAATCGCGCCGCAAAAGCCGCGGCGGATAAGAAAAAAGCCTAGCGTTGAATTTCGCTAACGCGATCGTTAATAAAAATGACGCGTAGTTTGGCTTCGGTGGATGTGCTGTCGCCTTGCTTAAGCTGGTAAACGTAGTCCCAGTGATTGTCATTAAAGGTGTCCACGACTAATGGCGTGCCCATCACATACTGTACTTGGTCGCGAGTTAGGCCAGGGCGCAGCAATTCCACCATGTCATCAGTAATGATATTACCTTGTTGAATGTCCATTTTGTGGACGCCAGGAAATTCCAAGTCCGCAAGACTAGAGCAGCCAGTTAAGGCCAGAGCAATAAGTACTGTAACAAAGTAACGTTTCATAGGTGGTTAGTGCTTTCGTGGTTAGTTGTGAAGAATCATACCTGATTCTATGACCATCGAATAGCCAAAAAGATCCCACAACTAACCAAGATTTCTTCTAATGTACGGCGCTGGAACCTAGCATTTCTTTGGCGTGAGCCAATGTTTGCTCGGTTAAGGTGACACCGCCTAGCATGCGAGCAATTTCTTGAATGCGCTGGTTATCACTTAAAGGCACTACTTGTGTGTGAGTTACCTTGTCTTGGCTATGTTTGCTTACCTGCAAATGATGCTGAGCTTGGCTGGCTACTTGTGGTAAATGGGTAATGCAAAGTAATTGGCAGTGTTGCCCTAGTTGCGCCAGCAGGCGACCAACGATTTCTGCGGTGGCGCCACCGATACCCACGTCCACTTCGTCAAAGATCAAACAAGGGGTAATGCTGGTGCTAGCAATAACTACCTGAATAGCTAAGCTAATACGGGACAATTCACCACCGGAGGCTATCTTGGCTAGCGGTTTGGCTGCTTGTCCTGGGTTAGTCTGAATCAGCATTTCTACATCATCTAAACCCTTAGGGTGTAATTCTGTTGCGGTTTTGCTGCTAATCGCAAACTGCAGGCGGCAGTGAGGCATGCCAAGTTGTGCAAGTTGCTCAGCAACGGCGCCTTGTAATTGCTCAGCAGTAGTTTGGCGTTGCTGGCTGAGGGTTTCAGCCGCCTTGGTGTATGTCTTGGTTATTAGTTGTTGTTGCTCGGCAATGGCTAGCAGGTCGGCTTCTTGGTTTTCATTACGCTGTAGCTGTGCTTGTAATGTTTGCAGGTGTTGCAGTAATAGGGTTGGTTGCACCTTGTGTTTGCGGGCTACGGAATATACTTGATCCAAGCGTGATTCAATAGCGGCTAGGCGACCTGGGTCTTGATCAAAACCTTGCATAAAGCTCTGTAGTTCGTACTGGCTTTCTTCTACTTGAATGGCGGCGCTAGCGAGTAGTTCTATGGCGTTGGTTATTTGCGGGCTATAGTCAGCAAATTCCTGCAACTCTTGTTGCCAGCGTTGTAGGCTGGCCTTAGGGTCTGCGTTACTGTCATTATCAGGTAGCACGGCACCTACGGCTTGTAATAGTTGGTCGGCTTTAGCTAGTTGTTTGTGCTCTTGTTCTAGCTGTTCTAGTTGCCCTTCTACTAGCTCTAAGGTTTCTAATTCGTCCACCTGGTATTGCAAAAGCTGGCGTTCAGCTTCGCTTAATTGTTGGTCGCCAGTGAGTTCTTTGGCTTGGCGAGCTAGTTCGTGCCATTGCTGGCTTAACTCGGATACAGTAGCGAGTGATTTTTGATGGGAGCCATAGGCATCTAACAGCTTAAGGTGGCTGTCGCGGGCCAATAGATGTTGATGTTCGTGTTGGCCGTGAATGTTGATTAGTTGCTGGCCAAGTAGTTTGAGGGTGGCGATGTTGACTGGCTTGCCGTTCACATAGCCACGGGAGCGCCCGTCTTGGTTAACCATGCGGCGCAAGATGCAGGTATCTGGGTCTTCAGCGCTAGCTAGGTGTTTGCTAGCTAGGTAGTCTTTAACGGCCGGTAGTTTATGGAGGTCGAAGACGGCATGGATGTCGGCCTTGTCGGCACCTTGTCTAACGCACCCGGATTCGGCTCGGTCACCTAAGGCTAGGCCAAGAGCATCAAGGAGGATGGATTTGCCCGCTCCAGTTTCGCCACTAATAGCGGTCATGTTGCGATTGAAATCGAGATGCAAAAAGTCGACTAAGGCAAAGTGCTGCACAATGAGTTGTTGAAGCATAATGGGGCCCTCGTGTGCGTTAGTAAATTGGTAAATTACTGGAATTATATCCAGTAGTGTATGATTGTCCAGTAGTTTTGTTGGTAAGTTACAAAAATATGGCGTAATTAGTGCTTGAATCGGTTTTTGTTGTCCCCATATAAGTTGGCATTCAAGTCTCTGTTTAAGGGGCTGTTAGATTAATTTGTAATGCAGTAATGGAGTATCCATGAGCGATCAAGACAATTCCGTCGACAACCAAGAAGAGGCTGTTGATCAGGCAGCAGACCAAGCCACCGAGCAGGGTCAAGAAACAGAAACTATGCAGGAAGTCACTGTTGAGTCTTTGCAGCTTGAGTTGCAGGAGTCTGCCGCAAAGGTTGAAGCCTATCGAGATGAAGCTGTACGTGCCCAAGCCGAAATGCAAAATATTCGCCGCCGTGCGGAGCAGGACGTTTCTAAGGCGCACAAGTTTGGTCAAGAAAAGTTGGTGATTGAGCTCTTGAACTTGGTTGATAACCTAGAGCGTGCTCTGGTTGCTAGTCGCGCTGAAAACGCCACCCTAGAGAATTTGCTTGAAGGCGTTGAGATGAGTCAAACCATGCTTATGGATGGTTTGAAGAAGTTCAATGTTGAGCAGCTTGACCCACACGGCGAGCCCTTCAATCCTGAGCAGCATGAAGCCATGACAGCGATCCCGAATCCAGAAATGGAACCAAATACGGTGATGGAAGTGTTCCAAAAGGGCTATACCTTAAATGGTCGCTTGATTCGCCCTGCCATGGTTGTGGTATCAAAAGCGTTGTAAATGCACATTGGGCCTATTAAAGGCTAATAAACATGAAAAAAGTGTGGTTTTTGGGTTGAAAATCAGCTTAAAGGCCATACTAAGAAATACAAGCAAGCAGCATAACGCACGAACATGATTAACCTAGTTTGTGCCGCTAATGCAGCTTGAATCAAATTTTGAATTTAGTGCTCTAGATAGAGCCATAAATATTTTGGAGTTAAAGATGGGAAAGATCATCGGTATTGACTTGGGCACCACCAACTCTTGTGTGTCTGTATTGGATGGCGACGCGCCAAAAGTAATTGAGAACGCCGAAGGCGATCGCACAACCCCTTCCATCATCGCCTTTAGCGATGATGGCGAAACCTTGGTTGGTCAGCCAGCTAAGCGTCAAGCGGTTACTAACCCAACTAACACTTTGTTTGCTATCAAGCGTTTGATTGGTCGTAAGTTTAAAGATGATGTTGTACAGAAAGACATCAGCATGGTTCCTTACAAGATTGAAGCAGCTGACAATGGCGATGCTTGGGTTAACGTTAACGGCGAAACTAAAGCTCCACCACAGATTTCTGCTGAAGTTTTGAAGAAGATGAAGAAGACTGCTGAAGACTTCTTGGGTGAAAGCGTAAACGAGGCAGTAATTACTGTTCCTGCTTATTTTAACGACTCCCAGCGTCAAGCGACTAAGGATGCGGGTAAGATCGCAGGCTTGGAAGTTAAGCGTATCATCAACGAGCCTACTGCAGCAGCTTTGGCTTACGGCATGGACAAGAACCGTGGCGATTCCACTATTGCAGTATATGACTTGGGTGGTGGTACTTTTGATATCTCCATCATCGAAATCGCTGATGTAGACGGTGAGCACCAGTTTGAAGTATTGGCCACTAACGGTGATACCTTCTTAGGTGGTGAAGATTTTGACTTGCGCATGATCGAATTCTTGGCAGCAGAGTTCAAGAAAGACTCCGGTATCGATTTGCACAACGACCCACTAGCTCTACAGCGTCTAAAAGAAGCTGCAGAAAAAGCCAAGGTTGAACTATCTAGCGCTAGCCAAACTGACGTTAACCTACCTTACATCACTGCTGATGCAACAGGCCCTAAGCACCTTAACGTGAAAGTGACTCGTGCTAAGTTGGAGTCTTTGGTTGAAGACTTGGTATCCGCTACCTTGAAGCCATGTGCGCAAGCTCTAAAAGATGCTGACCTAGATGCTTCTGAAATTGACGAGATCATCTTGGTAGGTGGTCAGAGTCGTATGCCTCTTGTACAGAGCGAAGTAACAGCTTTCTTTGGCAAAGAGCCACGTAAAGACGTGAACCCAGACGAAGCGGTTGCCATGGGTGCTGCTATCCAGGGTGCGGTATTGGCTGGTGACGTAAAAGATGTACTATTGCTAGACGTTACTCCACTAACTCTTGGTATCGAAACCATGGGTGGCGTGATGACTGCAGTAATCGAAAAGAACACCACTATCCCGACTAAGAAGTCGCAAGTGTTCTCAACCGCTGATGACAACCAGGCAGCGGTAACTATTCACGTTTGTCAGGGTGAACGTAAGCAAGCTTCTCAGAACAAGTCTCTAGGCCGTTTTGACCTAAGCGACATTCCGCCAGCACCACGTGGCATGCCACAGATCGAAGTAAGCTTTGATATTGATGCTAACGGTATCCTCAACGTGTCTGCTAAGGACAAGGGTACTGGTAAGGAACAGTCCATTGTGATTAAGGCTTCTTCTGGTCTAAGCGACGAAGAAATTGAAAGCATGGTACAAGACGCCGAAGCTAACGCTGCAGAAGACCAGAAGTTTGAAGAGCTAGTAGCCGCGCGTAACGCTGGTGATGGCATGGTTCACTCTTCTAAGAAGATGCTAGAAGAAGCGGGTGACAAGGCCACCGATGAAGAGAAAGCTGCTGTTGAAGCTGCTATCACCGAACTTGAAGAAGCGCTTAAGGGCGACGACAAGGACGACATCGAAGCCAAGACCAAAGCTTTGACTGAAGCTTCTCACTCCATCGCCGAAAAGATGTATGCCGAACAGGCTGCACAAGGCGAGCAAGGTGAAGCAGCGCCAGAAGCTGACGACGATGCTGTAGATGCAGAGTTTGAAGAAGTAAAAGACGAAGACAAGAAGTAAGCGCTCGCGCCCAAAACTTGATGTAGTTGATAACGCGGGACTATAGGTTCCGCGTTCTTGTATCTACAATCAGTGATTGTAACTAGTGGATTAGATATGTCGAAACGTGATTATTATGAAGTGCTTGGTGTAGACAAGAACGCTTCTGACAAGGACATTAAAAAGGGCTTCAAACGCATGGCGATGAAGCACCACCCCGACCGCAATCCCGATGATAAGGTGGCCGAGGAAAAATTTAAAGAAGCTAACGAAGCCTACGAAATACTGTCGGACGGCCAGAAAAAGGCAGCCTATGATCAATACGGTCATGCTGGTGTAGATGGTAGTGCTGGCGGTGGTTATGGAGGCGGCGGTGGCGCGGCCTTTAGTGATGTGTTTGGCGACATGTTCGGTGACATTTTTGGCGGTGGAGGCGGCGGAGGTCGTTCCAGCGTACAGCGTGGTGCCGACCTGCGTTACACCATGGAGCTTGATTTAGAAGAAGCTGTGCGTGGTGTTAGCAAAGAAATTCGTATTCCAACTCAGGTAGAGTGTGAGCCTTGTGATGGAACGGGTGCTAAGCCTGGTACCAGCGCCAAGAGCTGTGGTACCTGTAATGGTGTTGGTCAGGTGCGTATGCAACAGGGCTTCTTCTCTGTACAGCAAACCTGTCCTCAGTGTCATGGTCAGGGCAAGGTGATCAGTGATCCATGCCGTAGCTGTCACGGTGATGGTCGAGTACAAGAGTACAAGACTCTGTCTGTGAAGATTCCTTCTGGCGTAGATACGGGTGACCGTATCCGTTTGACTGGCGAAGGTGAAGCGGGTGCCAATGGCGGCCCAGCAGGAGACTTGTATGTGCAAGTTTCTGTGCGCGAACACGCAATTTTTCAGCGTGACGGCAAGCATTTGTATTGTGAAGTGCCAATTGCCTTTACCGATGCAGCTCTAGGTGGCGAAATTGAAGTACCTACTTTAGATGGCCGTGTGAAGCTGAAAATCCCTGAAGGTGCACAAAGTGGCAAAATGTTCCGTTTGCGTGGCAAGGGTGTGACGCAAGTGCGCGGTGGCGGTCAAGGTGACTTGATGTGTAAAATAGCCATCGAAACACCAGTGAACCTGAATAAGCAGCAAAAAGAGTTGTTGCGTGAGTTCCAGGAAACCATGGATGAAGGTAAGCATAAGCATTCTCCCAAGAAGTCTTCTTGGTTTGAGGGTGTAAAGAGCTTCTTCGAAGACATGTAATAGGAATAGAAAAAACATGACTAGAATTGCAGTAATCGGCGCCGCTGGGCGTATGGGTAAGGTGCTTATGCAGGCTGCTCATGAAGCACCCGGTGTGGAGTTAGGCGCTGCAATTGTGTCGCCTAACAGTTCTTTGCTGGGCGCTGATGCCGGCGAATTAGCTGGCGTTGGCAAACTTGGTGTGGTGCTAAAAGCGAGCTTAGAAGCTGCCGCTGATGACTTTGATGTGCTCATCGATTTCACCAATCCAGAGCTAACTTTGGTCAATATGGCCGAGTGCGCGCGCTTAGGAAAGGGTATTGTCATTGGAACAACTGGTCTAAATGAGCAACAACAGGCGACTTTACAAGATTATGCTGGTAGAATGCCCGTGGTTTTTGCACCAAACATGAGTGTGGGCGTGAATTTATTGCTGGATATCCTGCATCGCGCCGCCAGTGTTTTGCAAGAAGGTTATGATGTGGAGATCATTGAAACCCACCATCGTCATAAGGTTGACGCACCTTCGGGTACGGCAATTCGTTTGGGCGAAGTGGTAGCAGATGCCATGGGTCGTGATCTGAAACAATGTGCCGTGTACGGTCGTGAGGGTATAATAGGCCCCCGTTCTGCCCAAGAAATTGGATTTGAAACGGTACGTGCAGGTGATGTGGTCGGAGACCATACGGTATTGTTTGCCTCTGAAGGCGAGCGTATCGAGATTACTCATAAGGCTAGTAGTCGTATGACATTTGCCAAAGGTGCTGTTAGAGCATGTGATTGGCTGTCAGATAAAGCGAACGGTGTTTATGACATGCAGGATGTATTAGGCTTAAAAAACTAGTATAATATGCGCCCAAGTGTGGACTTGCTTGGTATTAAATAAGTAGCCCAATTAGAATTTAATAACTGTTTTCGTGATGGTGATAACGAAAACAGTCTTTTTCTCACCAACAATATGAAGATGTTATTATGAATAAAGGTACTGTTAAGTGGTTTAACGCTGACAAAGGTTTTGGTTTTATTACTCCTGAAAATGGTGGTAAGGACCTATTCGTTCATCATTCTGAAATTCAGAATGGCGGCGGATTCCGCACTTTGGAAGACGGTCAAGCTGTTGAATTTGAAATTGGCGAAGGTCAAAAAGGCCCTTGCGCAACTAACGTTCGCTCTAGCTAATTACTGCCACGTAAGCAGCCACACATTACTAGAAGCCTGTCCTAACTTGTTTAGGGTAGTGGTAGCGAGGCCAGCGTTTTACGCTTAGGTCGTTAGTGAGTGGTTAACTTATACAGCCACTGCATCTATGATGTGGAAAAGGGCTGGGACTAGGAAACTAGGCCCAGCCCTTTTTTTGTGCTTTTTTACGGAGCTTGTTATTGCGAGTCGCGCAGTGACATGGCAATTAATGTAATTAAGAATAACTGGTCATTGCGAGGAGCGTAGCGACGTGGCAATCTAGTTGTCTTAACACTTAGCTTTATCTTTATTCCGATACAGAGGACTACAACATGACATGGCAAGTATATCTTTCGGGCGAAATTCACACAGATTGGCGTCAACAAATAATTAGTGGCTGTGAGGCTTGTGGCCTAGATGTAGTCTTCACCTCAGCTGTCACTGATCACGATGCTAGCGATGCTGCTGGTGATTGCTTTGGTGTTGAAGATAAATCCTTTTGGCGTGATCAGAAGTCCGCCAAGGTGAATGCTATCCGCACCAAGAAGCACATTGAAGAGTGCGACATGGCCGTTATCCGCTTTGGCGATAAATACAAGCAGTGGAATGCCGCATTTGATGCTGGTTACTGTGCGGCCCTTGGGCGTCCCTATATTACCCTGCACGACGAATCTATCGTGCATCCTCTAAAAGAAGTGGATGGCAGTGCGCAAGCATGGGCGACAAGTCCTGCTGAAATTGTAGAAATGTTGTCCTACCTGCTAACCAATAAGTAGTTGGTAATTTGTATGTCAGCTGTTGAGTTTGATTTGGATGCCTATCTTGCGCGGATTGAATTATCTCTTGCTGAGGGTTTTGTTGCCGATATACCTCTGCTGCATCGCCTGCACCGTGCCCAAGCCTTGAGCATCCCTTTTGAAAATTTTGATATTTGCTTAGGTAAACCCATCAAGCTGGATGCGCAAAGCTTGCAAGGTAAGCTTGTGCGGCAGCGACGCGGCGGCTATTGCTTTGAGGTTAACGGCCTTTTGTTGTTGGCTTTGCAGGCTCTTGGCTATGAAGCTAGGGTGCTTTTATGTCGTGTGCATACCAATGGTCAATCCACTGGGCGCACTCATCAGATTTGCCTGGTTAAGGTGGCTGGGCAAGACTGGTTGCTTGACGTCGGTTTTGGCAGCAATACACCTACTGTACCGCTTCCCCTTGAGATGGGTGTTAAGACAAGTGGTTTTGGCATGCATTACCGCTTAACCAAAGATAATGAATTGGGCTATGTATTGTCTTGCTTGGCCGAGGCTGATACGGCGAGCCAGCCTCTATATAGCTTTGACCTAGGCCATGTTACACCGGCTGACATTGAGCTGGGTAACTACTTTACTTCTACTAGTCCCGAATCCTTTTTTACTAGTGCGCGAGTCGCTGTGTTGCCAGTTACGGATGGTCAGGTGGTTTTGTTGGATGATTGTCTGAAGTTACGCCGTGACGGTAAAGAGACGCAGTTGCCTCTTGCTGATGATGTGTCTTATCTGCAAGCTTTGCAGGAGTACTTGGGTATTTATCTTGATGTTGATTATGCCGAGCTGAAGCCGCTATTCAACTCAGTTAATTAAATGAAGATTGCAAAGTACTGATGCGATCTTCTTGTGGGTTGACGCCCAGGCCACGACCCGTTGGTAGGGTGAAAATAGCGTCCGTAGAGCGAATTGGGTTTTCTGGATCATAGTGTTCTTCTATATAGTTGCTTGCTGCCCATACGGATTCCAATAGATTTGGCTTAACTGTGGCGTCAATACTGGTTAAGGTCATAGTAGACATGACATAAGGTCCGTCGACGATGGCTTGGTGCATTTGGTAGATGTGGATTTCACTGATTCTCATTGTATTTCTCCAGCTTTATATATGCCTTGCTCGGTCCGCGGTGTCGATTTCGTTGAGTGGCTTGTCAATTAAATACCAGTGTTCTATTTAGTCTTCTCAGGGCGATTTTTCTCGTGCTATGATGTTCCTTGTCTCGGTGTATAGATAGGTGTAAAGCATGGGTTATTATGATGAAGCGGGCAGCGTCGATCAGTACATGCAAATGTGCGAAGGATATGATGGTGCGCCTCTATATAATGTTTTGCGGCGCAATCTGCCTAAGGGTTCAAGTTTGTTGGAATTAGGGTGTGGTCCCGGGTTTGATATAGCGGAGCTGCAGGCTGATTATCAAATAATGGGGTCTGACCTTTCTTTAGAGTTTTTGTCGCGCTGCCGTGAGCGTTTCCCAGAATTAGCTTTCGAGCAGTTGGATGCTGTAACTATTGCTACGCAAAAGCAATTTGATTGTGTTTATTCTAACAAGGTGCTGCAGCATCTGCGCATGCATGAGCTTGAGGCTTCTTTGTTGCGTCAGCAGCAGATGTTGAATGAGCAAGGCTATGTTGCCCATAGTTTTTGGTTGGGTGACAAAGAAGAGGAAATGATGGGTTTGTATTTTCTTTACCACGAGAAGGCAGCTTTGCTGGCTATGATAGGTCGTTACTTTGATGTTATTGATACCTATGAGTACGGTGAATTTGAAAATGGAGATTCGCTGTTTGTTGTAGCGCAAAAACGTTGATGGACTTGGGAGGTTTGTGAGGTTGGTTTATGGCTGGTGGTTGGGCAAAAGATGGCGCAGTGCAGGAGCAGATTGATGCTAGCGTTGAAGATGCGGTGAGCCTGGCTCGTAGTCGTCTATCCGGTGGTGAAAGCTTAACTCATTGCGAAGAATGTGATGCGGCTATTCCTGAGCCTAGGCGTAAGGCAATGCCGGGTGTGCATTTGTGCGTAGCTTGTCAGTCAGAAATGGAAAAGACTCAAGAGAGTCTTACTGGTTTTAATCGTCGTGGTAGTAAAGATAGCCAGCTGCGCTAGTTTTAATAGTTGTTAAAGGTTTGATAATAGGGAAAGGGCTAATGAGTAAAGAGCAGTGGCATTTGGCACAGTTGAATATAGCTCAGGCTGTGGATGATATGGCCTCAGAGGTCATGGCTGGTTTTGTCGCGCGCTTGGGCGAAATTAATGCCTTGGCAGATGCGGCACCTGGGTTTATTTGGCGTCTACAAACAGAAGAGGGGGATGCTACTAGCATTCAGGCCTTCGATGACCCTAGTTTGTTGGCAAATATGAGTGTTTGGGCGGATCTAGAGTCCCTTAAAAGCTATGTCTATAAATCCGCTCATGTGGAGTTGATTCGTGATCGTGATGCTTGGTTTAGTAAGTTAGTGAGTGCGCATCAGGTGTTGTGGTGGGTGCCAGCAGGTGAAATACCAACAGTAGCAGAGGCGCGCGCACGTTTAGAGCACCTACAAGAGCATGGCCCAAGTGGCTCGGCGTTCACCTTTGCCAAGCCGTTTCCTCCTGGTCATCGCGTTTTGTATTGTTAGTTTTGCTGGTTATTTGTGTGTCTGTTTTGTTGTTCGTAAAAGGTTTAATTAATGCGCATGAAATTGCGGTTTTTGGCAAAATTGACTAGACAAAATGGCCTTAAATTTGCTAGAATTCCGTCAGTTAACAGGCGTTGAAAAACAAGCGCTCTAGTATTTCATGAAAAAGCGGGATGTGTCTGTCACATCTCGCTTTTTTGCGAATATAGAAGCCGCTTTTCCGCCTCGTGTCCGAGTTAGTGACGTACACCTTAAGGAGGCATCAATTGAGCACCCCCGCCATTCTGGCCCTTGAAGACGGCAGTATTTTTAAAGGCATCGCCATTGGTGCGACTGGACAAAGCAGCGGTGAGGTTGTGTTTAACACCTCCATGACTGGCTACCAGGAAATTCTCACAGACCCATCTTACGCGCGTCAAATTGTGACTCTTACTTACCCACATATTGGCAATACTGGCACCACTAGTGAAGACGAAGAGTCTACGCAGGTGTGGTCTGCCGGCTTGGTTATTCGTGATTTACCTTTGCTAGCCAGCAGTTGGCGTAACGAGCAGCCATTGGATGAGTATCTAAAGGCCAATAACGTGGTTGCCATTGCCGATATCGATACACGCCGCCTAACGCGCATCTTGCGCGAAAAAGGTGCCCAAAACGGCTGCATCATGGCCGGTGATGACATCGACGAAGCCAAAGCCTTGCAAGCCGCTATGGCCTTCCCTGGTTTGAAGGGTATGGATCTGGCTAAGGAAGTAACAGTCTCTGAAAGCTACAAGTGGACTGAGTCTACTTGGGACCTGGTTGAAGGTCACCGCCCAGCAGGCGAAACGCCATTCAAGGTTGTGGCTTATGACTTTGGTGTAAAGCGTAACATTTTGCGTATGTTGGTAGAGCGTGGTTGTGATTTGACTGTAGTGCCAGCCCAAACGCCAGCTAGCGAAGTGCTAGCCATGAGCCCAGATGGTGTGTTCTTGTCCAACGGTCCTGGTGACCCAGAGCCATGTGACTACGCCATTGCCGCCATCAAAGAAATTCTAGCTGCCGACGTGCCTGTATTTGGCATCTGCTTAGGTCACCAATTGTTGGCTTTGGCTTCCGGCGCACAAACCGAAAAAATGAAGTTCGGTCACCACGGTGCCAACCACCCGGTACAAGACTTGGATTCTAGTGTGGTGATGATCACCAGCCAGAACCACGGTTTTGCGGTATCTGAAGATAATTTGCCTGACACTATTCGTGCCACGCACAAGTCTTTGTTTGATGGTTCTTTGCAAGGCATTGAACGTACCGATAAGTCGGCGTTTAGCTTCCAGGGTCACCCAGAAGCTAGCCCAGGTCCACATGATGTGGCACCTTTGTTCGACCGTTTCATCAGCAACATGCAAGCTCGCAAAGCTTAATTGGCCAGAATTTAATATTGGATTAGTGATATGCCAAAACGTTTAGACCTCGAAAGTATTCTTATCCTAGGTGCTGGCCCGATTGTAATCGGCCAGGCCTGTGAATTTGACTATTCTGGTGCTCAAGCCTGTAAAGCGCTGCGCGAAGAAGGTTACCGAGTTATCTTGGTAAACTCCAACCCAGCTACCATCATGACCGACCCAACTATGGCCGATGCTACCTACATCGAGCCAATTCGTTGGGACACGGTAGAAAAGATCATTGCCAAGGAGCGCCCAAGCGCTATCTTGCCAACCATGGGTGGTCAGACGGCACTTAACTGTGCTCTAGACCTTAACCGCATGGGTGTGTTGGACAAGTACAACGTAGAAATGATTGGTGCTGATGCCGACACTATCGACAAGGCAGAAGACCGTGATCGTTTCGACAAGGCCATGAAGAACATTGGTTTAGAATGCCCACGTGCCGAAATCGCGCACACCATGGAAGAAGCCTTTGATGTGCAAACCCGTATCGGCTTCCCTGCAATCATTCGTCCATCTTTCACCATGGGGGGTTCCGGTGGTGGTATTGCCTATAACCGCGAAGAATTTGAAGAAATTTGTACCCGTGGCTTGGACTTGTCACCAACTAATGAGTTGTTGATTGATGAATCCCTAATCGGTTGGAAAGAATACGAGATGGAAGTCGTCCGCGATCATGCGGATAACTGCATCATTATCTGCTCGATCGAGAACGTCGATCCGATGGGCGTCCATACCGGCGATTCCATCACCGTCGCACCCGCGCTGACGCTAACCGACAAAGAATACCAGATCATGCGGAACCATTCCGTGAATGTTCTGCGCGAGATCGGTGTAGAAACCGGCGGTTCCAACGTGCAATGGGCTGTGAACCCAGCCGATGGTCGTATGGTGGTGATCGAGATGAACCCAAGGGTGTCTCGCTCTTCGGCGCTGGCATCCAAAGCGACCGGTTTCCCAATTGCGAAAATCGCCGCGAAACTG